>NZ_CP041146.1:2142777-2448888 GCF_006494775.1 Nocardioides humi
GCGTGTCGAGCAGCTTGCGGCTCGGACAGGCCGCCGTGAACGCGTCGAACGTCGCGGTCGCCATGACTCACCTCCGGGTGCGTACCCCACTTCGAAGTGCCTTCTTCCCACTAGAGAGTAGGTAACCGAAAGTGGTGTGACAACCACGAACGAACGGAGTTCACCATGCGAGCCCTCATCACCCGTCCGGGCGTCGACGGCCCGGTCCTGGTCGAGACCGCACCGGCGCCGCTCGGCGCGACCGACATCCGGATCGCCGTCGCCGCCACGTCCGTCAACCCGCTCGACGTCCACCTGGCCTCGGACGCCGGACGCGCGGTCTTCGGCATCACCCGCGACACCGGCCTCGGGAACGACCTGACCGGCACGGTCGTCGAGGTCGGGGCGGACGTGACGGCGTTCCGGACCGGCGATCGGGTCGCCGCCCTCCAGCGCGACGCCGCGGCTCCCGTCCGGACGCACGCGGAGTCGGTGGTCGTCCCCGCCGCCGACGCCGCTCCCGTCCCGGACGGTCTCGACCTCGTCGAGACCGCCTCCGTCCCGATCAACGCCATGGCCGCCGACCAGGGGCTGAGGGCGCTCGGCGACGCGGACGGCCGGCGGCTGCTCGTGGCGGGCGCCGCGGGCGCGGTCGGCGGCTTCGCCCTCCCCCTCGCCGTACGGGCGGGCTGGCAGGTCACCGCGCTGGCCCGGGCCACCGACGAGGAGTTCGTACGCCGCGCCGGCGCCGCCGAGCTCGTCACCGCGCTGCCCGAGGCCGCCTTCGACGCCGTCCTCGACGCCGCCTTCTCGATGGGGGTGGCCTTCGGCGCGGTCCGCGACGCAGGCGCGTACGTCGGCTTCCCCGCGCCCGCTGTGCAGCCCGAGCGCGGCGTCGAGGTCCACCATGTCGTCACCCAGCCGGACGGAGCAGCGCTCGCCGAGCTGCTCCGGCTGACCGCGGAGGGCGTCCTCCAGCCCCGCGTCGCCGGCCGACTGCCCCTGGCCGACGCGGCGAGCGCCTACGAGAAGGTCGCCGGCGGCGGTCAGCGCGGCCGCTGGCTGCTCCTCCCCTGACCGGTCGCCCCGCGCCCCGTCCGTACGCCACCGGGCGACAGAGGGACGCCGAGCGACGGAGCGGAGGGAGCGAGGAACGAGCGACCGGGGCGGAGGAATCGGCGTTCCTCCGCCCCGGTCGTCTTGCCGCCAGTCCTACTCAGCCACTACGCGCGCCGACTGCGCGCGCGGCAGCGTGGCGGAGCGAAGCGACGACGCGCTCGCGCCATTCAACTCAGTTCTGGTAGGAGCCGAAGTCGAAGTCGTCCAGGGCGACGGCCTGGCCCTGGTTGCCGAACTCGTAGTCGTAGGACTCGTAGCCCGTGACGGCGTACGCCGCGGCGCGCGCCTCCTCGGTCGGCTCGACCCGGATGTTGCGGTAGCGCTCCAGGCCGGTGCCGGCCGGGATCAGCTTGCCGATGATCACGTTCTCCTTCAGGCCGCGAAGGCTGTCGGAGCGACCGTTGATCGCGGCGTCGGTGAGGACCCGGGTGGTCTCCTGGAAGGAGGCCGCCGAGAGCCACGACTCGGTCGCGAGCGAGGCCTTGGTGATGCCCATGAGCTCGGGACGACCCGAGGCCGGCTTGCCGCCCTCGGAGACCACGCGGCGGTTCTCCTCCTCGAAGACGACCCGATCGACGAGGTCGGACGGGAGCAGGTTGGTGTCGCCCGACTCGAGCACCGTGATCCGGCGCAGCATCTGCCGCACGATGATCTCGATGTGCTTGTCGTGGATCGACACGCCCTGCGACCGGTAGACCTCCTGGACCTGGTCGACGAGGTGCTGCTGGGTACGGCGGACGCCGAGGATGCGCAGCACCTCCTTCGGGTCCTCGGTGCCGGCGGTGAACTTGTCGCCCACCTCGACCCGGCCGCCGTCCTCGACGAGCAGGCGCGATCGGCGGGAGACGACGTACTCCTTGACCTCGCTGCCGTCGTCGGGGGTGACGATGACCTTGCGGGCCTTGTCGGTCTCCTCGATCTCCACGCGGCCGGCGGCCTCGGAGATCTGGGCGTGACCCTTGGGGGTGCGGGCCTCGAAGAGCTCGACCACGCGGGGCAGACCCTGCGTGATGTCGTCGGCCGAGGCCACACCACCGGTGTGGAAGGTACGCATCGTCAGCTGCGTGCCGGGCTCGCCGATCGACTGGGCCGCGATGATGCCGACGGCCTCGCCGATGTCGACGAGCTTGCCGGTGGCCAGCGAGCGGCCGTAGCACTTCGCGCAGGTGCCGGTGCGGGCATCGCAGGTCAGGACCGAGCGGACCGTGACCTCCTCGATGCCGGCCTCGATCAGCTCGGCGATCTTGACGTCGCCCAGGTCCTCGCCCGCGGCGGCGAGGACCTCGCCGGTGCCGGGGTGGGCGATGTCCTTGGCGGCGGTCCGGGCGTACGCCGCGGTCTCGGCGTTCTCGTCCTTGACGACGACGCCGTTCTCGTCCTTGACGCCGATCACCTTCGGCAGGCCGCGCTCGGTGCCGCAGTCGTCCTCACGGATGATGACGTCCTGCGACACGTCGACCAGACGACGGGTCAGGTAGCCGGAGTCGGCGGTCCGCAGCGCGGTGTCCGCCAGACCCTTGCGGGCGCCGTGGGTGGAGATGAAGTACTCCAGCACGGAGAGACCCTCGCGGAAGTTGGCCTTGATCGGCCGCGGGATGATCTCGCCCTTCGGGTTGGCCACCAGACCGCGCATGGCGCCGACCTGGTTGATCTGGTTGAAGTTGCCGGACGCGCCCGAGTGCACCTGCACGTAGATCGGGTTGGTCGGGTTCGCCTCGAAGGTGGAGCGCAGGGCCTTGCCGACCTCCTGGCTCGCCTTCGTCCAGATCTCGATGAGCTCCTGGCGGCGCTCCTCGTCGGTGACCAGGCCGCGCTCGTACTGCTTCTGGATCTTCGCCGCGGCACCCTCGTGCTCGGCCAGGATCTCGGCCTTGTTGGCGGGGGTGATCACGTCGGCGATCGACACCGTCACGCCCGAGCGGGTCGCCCAGTGGAAGCCGTTGTCCTTCAGGGCGTCCAGGGACGCCGCGACGACCACCTTGGGGTAGCGCTCGGCGAGGTCGTTGACGATGGCGCCGAGGCGCTTCTTGCCGACCTCCTCGTTGACGTACGGGTAGTCGGCCGGCAGCGCGTCGTTGAAGATCGTGCGGCCGAGGGTCGTCTCGAGGACGGTGTCCTCGCCCTGCTCGGCACCCTCGAGGGCGTCGGCGCTCAGCCTGATCCGGACCCGGTCCTGCAGCGAGATCTCGCCACGGTCGTAGGCCATGATCGCCTCGGCCGGGGAGGTGAAGGACCGCAGCCGGGTCTCGCCGTCGACCTCGACCGTCGCCTCGCCACGCTCGGTGGTGAGGAAGAACAGGCCGATGATCATGTCCTGGGTCGGCATGGTCACCGGACGGCCGTCCGACGGCTTGAGGATGTTGTTGGTCGACAGCATCAGGATCCGCGCCTCGGCCTGGGCCTCGGCGGACAGCGGCAGGTGCACGGCCATCTGGTCGCCGTCGAAGTCCGCGTTGAACGCGGTGCAGACGAGCGGGTGGAGCTGGATGGCCTTGCCCTCGATCAGCTGCGGCTCGAAGGCCTGGATGCCGAGGCGGTGCAGGGTGGGCGCCCGGTTGAGCAGCACGGGGTGCTCGGTGATGACCTCCTCGAGGACGTCCCACACGACCGGGCGCGCACGCTCGACCATCCGCTTGGCGGACTTGATGTTCTGGGCGTGCGAGAGGTCCACCAGCCGCTTCATGACGAACGGCTTGAAGAGCTCCAGCGCCATCTGCTTGGGCAGACCGCACTGGTGCAGCTTCAGCTGCGGACCCGACACGATGACCGAGCGGCCGGAGTAGTCGACGCGCTTGCCGAGCAGGTTCTGGCGGAACCGGCCCTGCTTGCCCTTGAGCATGTCGGACAGCGACTTCAGCGGCCGGTTGCCCGGGCCGGTGACGGGACGACCGCGGCGGCCGTTGTCGAACAGCGAGTCGACGGCCTCCTGGAGCATCCGCTTCTCGTTGTTGACGATGATCTCCGGCGCACCGAGGTCGAGCAGCCGCTTGAGGCGGTTGTTGCGGTTGATGACCCGGCGGTAGAGGTCGTTGAGGTCGGAGGTGGCGAACCGGCCACCGTCGAGCTGCACCATCGGGCGCAGGTCCGGCGGGATGACCGGGACGGCGTCGAGCACCATGCCCTGCGGCTTGTTGCCGGTCTTGCGGAAGGCGTCGACGACCTTGAGCCGCTTGAGGGCCCGGACCTTGCGCTGGCCCTTGCCGGTCGCGATGGTCTCGCGCAGGTTCTCGACCTCGGCCTCGATGTCGAAGCTCTGCAGGCGCTTCTGGATCGCCGTGGCCCCCATGTGGCCCTCGAAGTACTTGCCGAACCAGTTCTTCATCTCGCGGTAGAGGACCTCGTCACCCATGAGGTCCTGCACCTTGAGGGTCTTGAACGTGTCCCAGACCTCCTCGAGACGGTCCAGCTCGCGCTGGGCGCGGTCGCGCAGCTGCTTGAGCTCGCGCTCGGCGCCGTCGCGCACCTTGCGGCGCTGGTCGGCCTTGGCACCCTCCGCCTCGAGGGCGGCCAGGTCCTCCTCCAGCTTCTTGGTGCGGTCCTCGAGGCCGGCGTCGCGCCGCTTCTCGATCGACTCGCGCTGGAGCTGGATCTTTCCCTCGAGCGAGGACAGGTCGCGGTGGCGCGCGTCCTCGTCGACGGAGGTGATCATGTACGCCGCGAAGTAGATGACCTTCTCGAGGTCCTTCGGTGCCAGGTCGAGCAGGTAGCCCAGGCGCGAGGGGACGCCCTTGAAGTACCAGATGTGGGTCACCGGCGCGGCGAGCTCGATGTGGCCCATCCGCTCGCGGCGGACCTTGGACCGGGTCACCTCGACGCCGCAGCGCTCGCAGATGATGCCCTTGAAGCGCACGCGCTTGTACTTGCCGCAGTAGCACTCCCAGTCCCGGGTGGGACCGAAGATCTTCTCGCAGAAGAGGCCGTCACGCTCGGGCTTGAGCGTGCGGTAGTTGATGGTCTCCGGCTTCTTGACCTCGCCGTGGCTCCACGTGCGGATGTCGTCCGCGGTGGCCAGGCCGATCTGAAGCTGGTCGAAGAAGTTAACGTCGAGCACGGTGGCTGCAACCCTTCGTTGGTTCTGAGCAGTGAAGTTGGTTGGGGGCGGAGGCGGGGCGCGCCCGGAGGCGCGCCCCGCGACTCACACCTCTTCGACCGAGCTGGGCTCGCGGCGGGACAGGTCGATGCCGAGCTCCTCGGCGGCGCGGAAGACGTCCTCCTCCGCGTCGCGCATCTCGATGGTCGTGCCGTCCTGGGACAGCACCTCCACGTTGAGGCAGAGCGACTGCATCTCCTTGACGAGGACCTTGAACGACTCCGGGATGCCC
Organism: Nocardioides humi; assembly: GCF_006494775.1. Classification (NCBI taxonomy): domain Bacteria; kingdom Bacillati; phylum Actinomycetota; class Actinomycetes; order Propionibacteriales; family Nocardioidaceae; genus Nocardioides; species Nocardioides humi. The sequence continues at coordinate 2,148,198 of NZ_CP041146.1, forward strand.
GAGTCGGGGATGTTCTCGCCCTTCACGATGGCCTCGTAGACCTTGACGCGACCGGGCACGTCGTCGGACTTGATGGTCAGCAGCTCCTGGAGCGCGTAGGCGGCGCCGTACGCCTCCATCGCCCAGACCTCCATCTCTCCGAACCGCTGGCCGCCGAACTGGGCCTTACCGCCCAGGGGCTGCTGCGTGATCATGGAGTAGGGGCCGGTCGAGCGCGCGTGGATCTTGTCGTCGACCAGGTGGTGGAGCTTGAGGATGTACATGTAGCCGACCGAGACCGGGTCCTTGAACGGCTCGCCGGAGCGGCCGTCGAACAGGCTGGCCTTGCCGGTCTCCTTGACCATCCGGACACCGTCGCGGTTGGGCAGGGTCTGGCCGAGCAGACCGGTGATCTCGTCCTCGCGCGCACCGTCGAAGACCGGCGTGGCCAGCTTCGTGTCGGGCGCGGCCTCGTCGGCGCCGATGGCGGTGAGCCGCTTGGCCCACTCCTCGTCGCGCAGGTCGGCGTCGATGTGCCAGCCCTGCTTGCCGAGCCAGCCGAGGTGCAGCTCGAGGATCTGGCCGATGTTCATCCGTCGCGGCACGCCCAGCGGGTTGAGCACGACGTCGACCGGCGTGCCGTCCTCCATGAACGGCATGTCCTCGATCGGCAGGATCTTCGCGATGACGCCCTTGTTGCCGTGACGGCCGGCGAGCTTGTCGCCCACGGAGATCTTGCGCTTCTGCGCGACGTACACCCGGACCAGCTGGTTGACGCCGGGCGGCAGCTCGTCGCCCTCCTCGCGGTCGAAGACGCGGACGCCGATGACCGTGCCGGACTCGCCGTGCGGGACCTTCATCGAGGTGTCGCGGACCTCGCGCGCCTTCTCACCGAAGATCGCGCGGAGCAGGCGCTCCTCCGGGGTCAGCTCGGTCTCGCCCTTGGGTGTGACCTTGCCGACGAGGATGTCACCGGTCGACACCTCGGCGCCGATCCGGATGATGCCGCGCTCGTCGAGGTCGGCGAGCATCTCCTCGCTGACGTTGGGGATGTCGCGGGTGATCTCCTCCGGGCCGAGCTTGGTGTCGCGGGCGTCGACCTCGTGCTCCTCGATGTGGATCGAGGTGAGGACGTCCTCCTGCACCAGGCGCTGGCTGAGGATGATCGCGTCCTCGTAGTTGTGGCCCTCCCACGGCATGAACGCCACGAGCAGGTTGGTGCCCAGCGCCATCTCGGCGTTGTCGGTGCACGGACCGTCGGCGATCGGCGAGCCGACCTCGACCCGGTCGCCGGCCTCGACCAGCGGGCGCTGGTTGATGCAGGTGCCCTGGTTGGACCGCTTGAACTTCGCGAGCCGGTACGACGAGTACGTGCCGTCGTCGTTCATCGTCTCGACGAGGTCGGCGGAGACCTCCTTGACGACACCGGCCTTGTCGGCCACCACGACGTCGCCCGCGTCGACCGCGGCCCGGAACTCGATGCCCGTGCCGACGACCGGCGAGTCGCTCTTGATGAGCGGCACGGCCTGGCGCTGCATGTTGGCGCCCATCAGCGCGCGGTTGGCGTCGTCGTGCTCGAGGAACGGGATCAGCGCGGTCGCGACCGACACCATCTGGCGCGGCGAGACGTCCATGTAGTCGACCTCGTCGGCCGGGACCTCGGCGACCTCGCCGTTGCGCTGGCGGACCAGCACCCGGTCCTCGGCGAACCGGCCCTGGGCGTCGAGCGCCGCGTTGGCCTGCGCGATGACGTAGCGGTCCTCGTCGTCGGCGGTGAGGTAGTCGATCTGGTCGGTGACCACGCCGCCGTCGACCTTGCGGTACGGCGTCTCGACGAACCCGAACGGGTTGATCCGGCCGTAGGAGGCGAGCGAGCCGATCAGGCCGATGTTGGGGCCTTCCGGCGTCTCGATCGGGCACATCCGGCCGTAGTGCGACGGGTGGACGTCACGGACCTCCATGCCGGCGCGGTCGCGGGACAGACCACCGGGGCCGAGCGCGGACAGGCGGCGCTTGTGCGTCAGGCCCGCGATCGGGTTGGTCTGGTCCATGAACTGCGACAGCTGCGAGGTGCCGAAGAACTCCTTCAGCGCCGCGACCACGGGACGGATGTTGATCAGGGACTGCGGCGTGATCGCCTCGACGTCCTGGGTCGTCATCCGCTCGCGGACCACGCGCTCCATGCGGGCCAGGCCGGTGCGGAGCTGGTTCTGGATCAGCTCGCCGACCGTGCGCATGCGGCGGTTGCCGAAGTGGTCGATGTCGTCGGCGGAGACCGGGAGGTCCTTGCCGTCGGCGTCCTTGCGGATCTCGCCGCCGATGGCCTGGACGAACTCGTCGCCGTTGTGCAGCTGGACGATGTACTTGATCGTCGCGACCATGTCGGCGATCGTCATCGTCTGCTGGTCGAACGCCTCGTGCTGGCCGAGCTTCTTGTTGACCTTGTAGCGGCCGACCTTGGCGAGGTCGTAGCGCTTGGGGTTGAAGTAGTAGTTCTTCAGCAGGGTCAGCGCGGCCTCGCGGGTCGGGGGCTCGCCCGGGCGGAGCTTGCGGTAGATGTCCAGCAGCGCGTCGTCCGGCCCCTGGGTGTTGTCCTTCTCCTCGGTCAGCTGGATCGACTCGTACTGACGCAGGTCGGCCATGACGGCCTCGTAGTCGTACTCCTCGCCGGTGTCCTCGGCGATCGCCTGGAGCGCCTTGAGCAGGACGGTGACGTTCTGCTTGCGCTTGCGGTCGAGGCGGACGCCGACCATGTCGCGCTTGTCGATCTCGAACTCCAGCCACGCGCCGCGGCTCGGGATCAGCTTGGCGGTGAAGATGTCCTTGTCGGACGTCTTGTCGGCGGTGCGCTCGAAGTAGACGCCCGGGGAGCGGACGAGCTGGGACACGACGACCCGCTCGGTGCCGTTGATGACGAAGGTGCCCTTGGGCGTCATCAGCGGGAAGTCGCCCATGAAGACCGTCTGGCCCTTGATCTCACCGGTCTCGTTGTTGGTGAACTCCGCGGAGACGTAGAGCGGGGCGGAGTAGGTGAGGTCCTTCTCCTTGCACTCGTCGACGGTGTACTTCGGGTCGTAGAAGACCGGGTTCTCGAACGAGAGCGACATCGTCTCGGAGAAGTCCTCGATCGGGGAGATCTCCTCGAAGATCTCCTCGAGGCCGGACTTGTCGGAGGCGTCCTGGCCCTCGGCCCGACGGGCCTCGATCCGGGACTTGTGCGCCTCGTTGCCGATCAGCCAGTCGAAGCTGTCGGTCTGGAGGGAGAGGAGCTGCGGGAGCTCCAGCGGCTGCTGGATCTTCGCGAAAGAGATGCGGGACTTACCGGGGGTCGTGCGCGCGGCCAAGAGTTGTCCTTCGACGGGTTCGACTCTTCGAGAGCGCCCTGCCCACCACGTCATCGGCCACCGGGCAGGCCGAAGCGCATCTGAGGGCAGGCGCAAGGAGCCACGGTACACCACATCGGCGCGCTCCACAATGTCGGCTGCGCAACTCACCCAGCCGAGGGACCGCTCCGCTCCGAGCCCCGGTCAGGGTCCGGTGGGATCCGGTCTGCCGATCATGCTCGGCGCGGGCGCGGAGGTCAAGCAGCGCGGCCGACCCCCGCAGCCTCGTCGTCGCCGGATCACTGGCAGGAGTCGTCGGTGCAGAGGTCGTCGAGCAGCCAGCGCGACTCGCTCCCCGACGCCCTGACCAGCGAGAACGTCGCCCACATCCGGAGCACGAAGGGGTCCTGGCCGTCCTTGGCGACGTTCTGGTCGATGAACACCACGACCGTCGCGCGCCGGCCGCCGGGGTCGACCCGGGTGAGCGCCGCGCCCGTCGCCCGGGCCTCGACCACGATCTTCTGGGCCTCGGCCTCCTTGGTGAGGTCGGGCCAGCCGGCGGCCTGCTTGGCCGCCATCGCGTCGGTCATGTAGCCGCGCAGCCGCTCGAGGTCGGCCGCCATCGTCTGGTGGTTGTACGACAGCACCGGCGCCACCATCTGCTCCGCCGCGGCCTCGGCGGCCAGCGCGGCACGTTCGAGGCGGACGTTGCGCTCGGCCCGGTCCTTCGCCGACTCGTCGCCACGGGCGCCGGGCTGGGTCGCCAGCCAGACGGCCAGGACGACGGCGAGCACCGCGGCCACCCCGGCGGCGACCAGGGCGGTCGTCCCCGGCGCCCGGCGCTCGTCCGCCGCGGCCGGAGCAGCCGGATCCGCCGGATCCGCCGGAGTCGCTGCGGCGTCCGCGGGCGCCGTCGCGTCCGCCGGCTCGGTCAGGTCGACCGGCGCGGGGGCCGGGGTGGCGTCGTCGTCGGCGTCGGCCTGGGCGGCGCGCTCGGCGGCCAGCTCGGCGTCGTACGCCGCCCGCTTGGCGGGGTCGAGGAGCACCCCGGCCGCGTCGCTGTAGGCGCGGAAGCGGCGCTCGGTCGGGTCCAGGTCGGCGATCGCCGTCTTCCAGGCGCTGCGGATCTCGTCCTCGGTCGCGGTCTCCTCGACGTCGAGGAGGTCGTAGAGGTTGGCGCTCACTGCCCCTCCCCCGTCGGCTCGTCGGTCGGCTGGTCGGTCGGCTGGTCGGACGGCTGGTCGGACGGCTGGTCGGAGGGCTCGACCGACGGCTCGCCGGTGGGCTGGCCGCCAGGAGTGCCGCCCTCGGGGATGGAGGCCTCGCCGAAGGACGGCAGCTCGTCGTCGAGGTCGTCGAGGTCGTCGACCAGCCAGGTGCCGCCCTGCTTGACGAGGGACACCTGGTAGCGGAACCGCAGCGGCTCGAACGAGATCCGCTGGGTGCTGTCGGAGGGGTCGGGGTAGGAGAACTCCACGACGCCGGCGACCAGCAGCTCGGCCGAGTCGTCGTCGATGCTGGCGACGCCGACGGCGTACGGCGTGCCGACGCGGTCGATCTGGGTCTGCTTGACGGTCTCCTCGGCGTACCCGACGTTCTTGTCGAACACGGTGCGGAACTTCGCCGTCATCAGCTTGCCGACCGCGGCGTAGTCGGGCATCTTGCCCGCGTTGTCGAGCAGGTCGGGGCCGTAGGTGTTGAACCGCTGGACGAAGGTCCGGGCGGCGGCCAGGGCCTTCTCGCGGTCGGCGGTCTCGTCCGGCGGCGGGTGGCGCAGCGACTGGATCCGGTCGAGCGGGTCGCCGCCGGTGCCCTTGGCGGCCACCGTCCACACGCTGACGCCGAGCGCCGCGACGACGACCCCGAGCAGCAGTCCGATCACGCTCCAGCGGAGCGCGGCACCAGATCCCCTCACGCGATGATTCTCACCGGGATGACCGATCCCGAGGGATCGTGCGAGCGAGCGGCGCTCGACGCGTGCGATGGCAAGGCGCCGATGCGAAGGCAGACTGGATGTCTTGCGAGCGTCGGCAACGCCGCCAGCGTGCGTGGCGCGCGCCGCGGAGCGCGCGAGACCTTGGGATCGGTCATCGGGTGGGGTCGAGCAGCGGTTGGAGGTAGAGCCACTTCCACGAGTCCTCTCCCAGGGACGGCGGCGCCACGTTACCTCGCGTGCTCGGCCAGGGCTGCGCCTGGGCCGTCACGCCCCAGGTCAGCTCGCCCGTCTCCTCGTCCACCCGGACGCCGACGTCGTAGCCCTGCACGCCGGGCGCGACCCGCGGGAGGTTCTGCGTGCCGCGCGGGTTGCTCTTGGTGATCGGCTCGGTGCAGCCGACGTTGTCGGGCATCGGGGCGTTGCCGCGGTCGGACTCCGGGTTGCGGCGGTTCTTGCTGTAGCCGGCGTAGCAGGGGGTGCTGGTCGGGGCGAGGACGAGCCCGAAGTGGGCGTCCCAGAAGCCGCTGCCGCCCTGCTGCTTGGACCGCTTGCCGACGACGACCTGGCCCGCGCCGACGGCGTACGGGTAGACGACGAGCAACTGCTTGAGCGCGTCGAGGTGCTTGACGACGACCTCGCCGGTGGCGACCAGGTTGGCGAGGAGCTCGCTGATCTCGACGCCGTTCTGCTCGAGGAAGGTCCGCAGCTGGGTCGCGGCGACCGAGCCGGAGTCGATCACCTGGCGCAGCGCCGGGTCGGCGCCGGCGAGCGCCGAGCTGAACAGCGACAGCTGCTGGGCGAAGGTCCGCAGCGACGACTCCGAGGCCACCTGGCCCTGGAGCACGGTGTTGCTGTCGCGGATCAACGCGGTGGTGAGGTCGAAGTTCTCGTCGGCGGTCTGGATGAAGGAGTTGCCGGTGTCGATGATCCGCTGGAGGTCCGGGCCGGTGCCGGCGAAGGCCTGGCCGAGCTCGCTGACCGTGGTCTGCAGCGCCTCCCGGTCGACGCTCGCGACCGTGGCGGACAGGTCGCCCAGCAGCTTCTCGGTGGCGATCGGCGTGGCGACGTCGGAGATCTCCGAGCCCTCGCGGAGGTACGGGCCGTCGTCGGTCTGCGGCTGCAGCTCGACGTACTGCTCGCCGACGGCGGAGCGGTTGCCGACCAGCGCGAGGGTGTCGGCGGGGATCTTGTCCCACTTCTTGTCGATGTCGAGCTTCACGTCGACGCCCTCGTCGGTCAGCACCAGCTCGCCGACGGTGCCGATGCCGACGCCGCGGTAGGTGACCTCGGCGCCGGTGAAGATGCCGCCGGACTGCGGGTAGTGGGCGACGACGGTGTAGCTGCGGTCGATCACGACCCGGTCGAGCTTGGCGTAGCGGGCGCCCACGAAGGAGACGCCGACCAGGGTGATGATCGCGAAGACCATCAGCTGGATGCGGGTGCGGCGGGTGATCATCGGGCCCGCTCCTTCTGCCCGCCCTCGGTCAGCGGGGCCGAGTAGAGGCTGACGAGGTCGATGTCGTACGTCGCGTCGAACTCCGACCACATCGCGTCGACCGCGCTGTCGCCGCCCGGCGCCGGCCGGCCGAGACCGCCGCCCTTGAGCACGCTGTCGAGCAGGCTCTGGATGGGGTTCGTGCCCGCGCTCGCGTTGCCGGCGGCGCCGCCCTTCGCGCCACCGGTCAGCCCGCCGGTCAGACCGCCGGTGAGGTTGCACAGGAGCTTGACGGCGGCGCAGACGTCATCGAGCAGGTAGACCGGCAGCAGCGCACACTTCTGCGCGTCGGGCGGCGTCTTCAGGCAGCCCTGCAGCGTCTTCCAGGTGCTGTCGCAGAGGTTCTTGAGGTTGATCAGCTGGTCCAGCGGCGAGTCCGGCAGCTGGTTGGTGAGGATGCACGGCACGTCCGGCAGGTTGAGGTTGCCGAGGTCGAGCTGCAGGTCGATGGAGAGGTTGACGTAGTCGCCCATGTGCAGGTTGCGGGCGACCTGCGGGTCGCGGCCGACCGACTCGTCGATGAACGGGTAGGTCAGGAAGGTGCTGAAGCCCTTCGCGAAGTCGTCGCCGGCCTTGGCGATCTGGGAGAGCACCGGGTCGAGCATCTTGAGCGTGTCGATCGTCGCGGTCTTCGTGGTCTTGATGACCCGTACGCCGACGTCGCTGAGCTGGGTGAGCCCGTCGAGCATCGCGACCAGGTCGTCGCGCTGCCGGTCGAGGGACTCCAGCGCGCTCGGCAGCTCCTCGAGGGCGAGGTCGATGCTGTCCTGGTGCTGGCGGGCGGTGACGGCGAGCCGGTTGACCGACTCGATGGCGTCGACGATGTCCTGCTTGCGCTGGTCGAGCTGGCCCATCAGCGAGGAGACCTGGGTGAGCACCGACTTGGCGGAGTCCTCGCGGCCCTCGAGGGCGAGGTTGAGCTCGGTGGAGATGGTCTTCAGCTGGGCGATGCCGCCGCCGTTGAGGACCAGGCTGAGCGCGCCGAGCACCTCCTCGACCTCGGGGTTGCGGCCGCCGTCCTCGATCACGTCCCCGTCGGAGAGCCGGCCCCGGGCGCCGGTGGCCGGCGCGGCGAGCGAGACGAACTTCTCGCCGAGGAGGCTGGTCTGCCGGATCGAGGCGACCGGGTTGTCGGGCAGGTCGACGTCCTTGCGCAGCTCGAGGGTGACCACGGCCTGGTAGCCGTCGAGCCGGACCCCGCTCACCTGCCCGACGGCGACGTCGTTGACCTTGACCGACGACTTGGGCACCAGGTCGAGGACGTCGTCGAAGCGGACGGTGACCTGGATCGGGTCCTTGCCGGTGTCGGCGCCGCCGGGCAGCGGCAGCTCGTAGACGTCGAAGTCGCAGCCGGTGAGCATCACCATGCCGGCCAGCAGCGCGGCCAGTGCGCGCAGGCGGGTCCGGAGGGTCATCGGTCCACCTCCACCAGGCCGTTGAGCGTCGGGTCGTAGGGCTCGCCGTACCAGGAGCCGGTGCCGAACGGCGCGCTGCGCGGCAGCAGCGTCTCGATCAGGCCGCAGATGTTGCCTTCCTTGTCGGCGGCCGACACCAGCGCGCAGAGCACCGCGCCGGGGTTGGACGTCAGCTCGTGCACGATGTTGCCGAGGTTGGCGTTGGTGTCGAGCGTGCCGTCCTTGGGGTTGTAGGTGTGGTAGAGGTTCGTGATCGCCAGCGGGCCGGCCTGGAGCAGCTCGTCGAGGGCGGCGCGCTGGCGGACCAGCACCTTGGCGACCCGGTTGACGTCGCGGATGTTGCGGCCGAGCACGGCGCGGTTGCGCTTGACGAACCGGCCGACCTGGTCGAGCGCCGTACCGAGGTTCGACAGGGCGGTGGTGAGCTCCTGGCGCTCGTCGGCCAGCAGGCTGGACACGTCGCCGAGGGACTTGCTGAAGTCGCGCACCGTGGTGTCGTTGTCGGCCAGCGTCTTGAGGAAGGACTCGAGCTGCTGGGCGGACTCGAAGAGGTCGTCCTTGTTGTTGTCGAGGGTCTCGCTGAGCCGGCCGAAGTCCTCGATGGTCTGGTGGAACTGGGCGCCCTGGCCGCCGAAGTTCCGCGCGGTCTGCTCGAGCAGGTCGGTCAGCGCACCCTGCTTGTTGGCCCCCTCCGGGCCGAGGGCGACGGTCAGCTTGTCGATGCTGCCGTAGATCTCGTCGAGCTCCAGCGGGATCGCGGTCTTGGTCGCGTCGATGACGGTGTTGTCGGCCATCACCCGGTCGCCGTCCTCGAACGCCGGCGAGAGCTGGATGTAGCGGTCGCCGACCACGGACGGCGAAACGATGACGGCGTCCGCGTCGGCCGGCACCTTCACGTCGGAGTCGTAGCCCATCACGACCTTGACCTTGGTGCCCTCCGGCACGACCTCGCGGACCCGGCCGACGGGGATGCCGAGGACGCGGACCTCGCTGCCGACGTAGACCGACACGGCCCGCGGGAAGTAGGCGGTCACCGTCTTGTCGTTGCCCGAGCCGCCGAACATCCAGACCAGACCGGTGACGATCAGGACCCCGATGACGGCGAGCGGGAGCCAGCGGCGCACGGTGCTCATTGGCCCACCGTCCCGGGCACCGGCGGCAGGTTGAAGATGTAGGTGTCGAACCACGGCCCGTTGCCGAGGGTGCTGGCGAAGACGCGGTAGAACGGCGCCATCAGGTGGATCGACTCCTCGAGGTTGTCCTCGTTCTTCTTCACGACCTGCAGCACCGAGTCGAGGTGGTCGAGCGCGGGCTTGAGGTCGGCCCGGCTCTCCTTGATCAGGCGGGTCAGCTTCTTGCTCAGCTTCGTCGTCGACACCAGCAGGCGGTGGATCTGCGCCTTGCGCTGGAGCAGCGCGGTGAACAGCGAGTCGGCGTCCTTCATCAGCGCGACGATGTCGTCGTCGCGCGAGTCGAGGACGGTCGACACCCGGTTGAGGTTCTTGAGCAGGGAGTTGATCTCGTCGTCGCGCGAGGCGACCGTCTCGGCGAGCGAGGAGAGCCCGTCGAGCGCCGCCCGGAACTCCTCGGGAGTGTTGCGGGTCAGGTCGGCCAGCGTCGTCAGCGCGCTGGCGAGCTGGTCGGTGTCGATGTCCGCGGACGTCTCGGCCAGGCCGGTGAAGGCCTCGACCACGTCGTACGGCGAGCTGGTGCGCTCGACCGGGATCACGGCCCCCTTCGCGAGCTGGCCGGAGCCCGCGGGGTCGAGCGAGAGGTACATCGAGCCGAGGATGGTCTTGACCTTGATGTCGGCCCGGGTCTGGTCGCCGAACGGGGTGTCGGTCCGGATCTTGAACGCGACCTTCACCGCGTTGCCGTCGAGCTCCATCGAGGTCACCTGGCCCACCCGGACGCCGGCGATGCGCACCTCGTCCTTCTCCTTGAGGCCGCCGGCCTCCGAGAACGAGGCGTAGTAGGTGTCTCCCCCACCGATCAGCGGCAGGTCGTTGGCGCGCAGGGCGGCGACGAGGAGCAGGAGCAGGGTCGCGATGCTCACGGCGCCGATCACCACGGGGTTGCGCTCGCGGAAGGGCTTCATCGATGACTCACCCCCCTCATCCGAGCGTGCACCGGTCGGCGGTCACGCCGTAGGTGGCGCTGACCGGGTTGGCGACCCCGGGGATCTTGATCGTGGCCTTGAAGTGGCACAGGTAGAAGTTGAACCAGGAGCCGTAGGTCGCCGTACGGCCGATCTTGGTGAGCTTGATCGGCAGGACCTGCAGGGCGCGGTCGATCTCCTGGCGGTTCTTGTCCAGGGTGCCGGCGACCTCGCGCAGCTCCTTGATGTCCTTGACGAACGGGTCCTTGATGTCGGTCACGAGGGCCGCGGTCTGCACCGACAGCTCCGAGATCGAGTCCAGGGAGGACAGGATCGCCTCGCGGTCGTCGTTGAGGCCGCCGATCAAGGTGCGGAAGCTGTCGATCAGGTTGGTCAGCTGCTTGTCGCGGTCGGCGACGTGGTCGAGGACGTAGTCGAGGTTCGTCAACAGGTCGCCGATGACCTTGTCGCGGTCGGCCAGGGTCTGGGTGACCGACGCGGTGCTCGACAGCAGGCCCTCGACGGTGCCGCCCTCGCCCTGGAAGACCTGGACGATCTCGTACGACAGCTTGTTGATGTCGTCGGGCGAGAGCGCCTGGAACAGCGGCTTGAAGCCGTTGAAGAGGACGGTCAGGTCCAGGGCCGGCTTGGTGCGGCCGACCGGGATCGCGTCACCCTCGCCGAGGCGGTCGGCGCCGTCGCCGTCCTGGGTCAGCGAGATGTAGCGCTGGCCGATCAGGTTGCGGTACTTCACCGTCGCGTGGGTGGCGTCGTCGAGCCGGGTGTCCGCGTCGACCGAGAACGTCACCCGGGCCCGGTCGGCCTCGACGATCTCGACCTTCTGGACGGTGCCGACCTTGACGCCGGCGATCCGGATGTCGTCGCCCTTGTTGACGCCCGTGGCGTCGACGAAGTCGGCGGCGTAGTCCTTGGTGGCCCCGAAGGAGAGGTTGCCGATGGTGATGATGAGGACGCTCGTCGCGAGCGCCGTGGTCACCATGAACACGACCAGCCGGATCAGGTCGCCGCCGGTCTTCTTGTCCATGCCGCGGATGGCCATCAGTGCACCCCTCCTGCGAGGAGGGGGCCCGCGAGGAGCACGTTGAGGTCGGAGCCGGCGCCGTCGTACTCCTGGTCGAGCACGCCGCGCAGGGCGGTCACGTCGTCGGGGCTGCCGGTGTAACCGGTCGCCGGGCGCAGGTTGCCCTTGCCGGTGTCGCCGTTCATGCCGTCGTTGAGGTGCGGGAGCGGCGGGAACGGGTTCTCCTGGCTCCACGGGATGTCCGGCAGGCCCAGGCAGTCGGGGCCGCGGTCGTCGCCGAAGATCGGGCGGTCCTTGGCGGTGTACTGCCGCGGCTGGTCCTGCAGTGTCTCGAGCACGATGTGCAGCTCGAAGCCGCGGAACGCCTCGGCCAGCCGGCCCTGGGCCTTCACGATGCCGGCCGACATGCACGGGATGGTGGGTGCGTAGCGGGCGACGGCGCGCAGGGTCTCGGTGCTCAGCTCGCCGGCGCGCTTGAGGCGCTCGGCGTTGGCGTCGAGGAAGGAGCGCGCGGTGTCGGAGAAGCTCCGGATGTCGCGCAGGGTCGCGGTGAGCGCGGCCTCGCGCTCCTCCAGCGTGCCGGTCGTCTTCACGGTGTCGTCGAGGATCTGGGCCACCTGGGGGAGGATGTCGGCGTAGGTGTCGGAGACCTGGGCGGTGAGCTTCAGGTCCTCCAGCAGCGCCGGGATCTGCGGGTTGAGCCGCTTGAGGTAGCCGTCGAGCGTCTCGAGGTTCTTGCCGAGCAGCTCGCCACGTCCCTCCAGCGCCGTCGCCAGGGCGGTGAGGGTGGCGTTGAGCTCGGCCGGCTGGACGGTGCGCAGCAGCGGGTACAGGTCGGAGAGGACCTGCTCGAGCTCGGTCGACACCTCGGTGCGGTCGATGGTCGCCCCGGCGCGCATCGTGCCGGACGGCCCGCCGTCGGGCACCTCGAGCGCGACGTACTTCTCGCCGAACAGCGTCTTCGGCACGATCGACCCGGTGACATTGGCCGGGATCACGCCGATCTTGTCGGGGTAGAGGCCGAGGGTCAGCTCCGCGCCGCTGGCGCCGGAGCGCGCGTCGAGCACCTCGCCGACGATGACGCCCCGGACCTTCACGTCCGCGCGATTGGGCAGCTGGAGGCCGATCGAGGACGTCTTGAGGGTGACCTCGTCGTAGTCGGTGAACTTCTTGGTGAAGGTCGCGTAGGTCAGCCACACGCCGAGCAGCAGCAGGGCCACGAAGAGGACGCCGAGCGCCTTGTGGGCGGAGAGGATCCGGTCCATCAGCCGATCACCCCGCCAGCCGGACGGTCGTCGAGGCGCCCCAGATCGCCATCGAGAGGAACAGGTCGATCACGTTGATCGCCACGATGCTGGTCCGCACCGCGCGGCCCACCGCCACGCCCACGCCGGCAGGCCCGCCCGAGGCGGTGTAGCCGTGGTAGCAGTGGATCAGGATCACCACGACCGCGAACACCAGCACCTTGCCGAAGGACCACAGCACGTCGCCGGGTGGCAGGAACTGGTTGAAGTAATGGTCGTAGGTGCCCGATGACTGCCCGTAGAACTGGGTGACCACCAGCCTGCTCGCGACGTACGACGACAACAGGCCCACGACGTACAGCGGGACGATCGCGATCAGCCCGCCGACGACCCGGGTGGTCACCAGGAACTGCATCGACGGGATCGCCATCACCTCGACCGCGTCGATCTCCTCGGAGATCCGCATGGCGCCGAGCTGGGCGGTGAAGCCACAGCCGACCGTCGCCGCGAGCGCGATGCCGGCGACGAGCGGGGCGATCTCGCGGGTGTTGAAGTAGGCGGAGACGAAGCCGGCGAAGGCCGCGGTGCCGAGCTGGTTGAGCGCGGCGTACCCGGACAGGCCGACCTGGGCGCCGGTGAAGAAGGTCATGCCGATGATGACGCCGACGGTGCCGCCGATGACGGCGAGCGCGCCCGAGCCGAGGGTGACCTCGGCGAGGATCCGCAGGATCTCGCGCGGGTAGCGCTTGACCGAGCGCGGCAGCGCCAGCAGCACCTTGATGTAGAAGGACAGCTCGTGGCCGAGGTTGTCCAGGCCCTTCATGGGCCGGTCGTAGATCGCCTTGATGCTCGCCACTTCGCTAACCCGTCTTCGGGGGCACGACCTGGAGGTAGATCGTGCTCAGGGTGAAGTTGACGACGAACAGGAGCAGGAAGGTGATGACGACGGACTCGTTGACCGCGTCGCCGACGCCCTTCGGGCCGCCGCCGGCGTTCATGCCCTTGTAGGAGGCGACGATCGCGGCGATCAGACCGAAGACGAGCGCCTTGATCATGCCGATCCACACGTCGGGCAGCTGGGCGAGGGCGGTGAAGCTGGCGAGGTACGCGCCCGGCGTACCGTCCTGCAGGATCACGTTGAAGACATAGCCGCCGGCGACACCGACGACGCTGACCATGCCGTTGAGGAAGACGGCGACCAGCATGCAGGCGAGCACGCGGGGGACGACGAGGCGCTGGATCGGGTCGATGCCCAGCACCATCATCGCGTCGAGCTCCTCGCGGATCTTGCGCGCGCCGAGGTCGGCCGCGATGGCCGAGCCGCCGGCGCCCGCGATCAGCAGCGCGGTCGCGATCGGGCCGGCCTGCTGGATGACCGCCAGCACCGAGGCGGAGCCGGTGAAGGACTGCGCGCCGAACTGCTTGATCAGGCCGCCGACCTGCAGCGCGATGACCGCGCCGAAGGGGATCGCGACGAGGGCGGTCGGGATGATCGTGACGGACGCGATGAACCAGGCCTGCTGGATGAACTCGCGACCCTGGAACGGTCGCCGGAACAGGCCCCGTCCGACGTCCAGCGCGAACGCGAAGAGCTTGCCTGCCGTGCCGAGCGGGGCGATCACCCGTGCAGCAGTGAGCGACACCTACCGCCCCTTTCCGTCCCTGTTCCGACCCTCGTGCCCGTGTTGCTCGTTCAGCCCTGCTGCTGTTGTCCTGCGGCGTGCTCCGCCTCGCGGGTGAACGAGCCCGGCGGAGGGGTCACGCCGTTGGCCCGGCACCAGGCACCGGGCGCGGCCTGCGCCCGGCGCGGGATGCCGTTGGACGGCTCCATCTGCAGCGGGATCGGCGGGAGTGGCGGCAGGTCCATGTCCTTCTCCGCCTCGAGCTGGTCGGCGTCCTTCTCCTCCGACATGCCGATCGGGCCGATCGTCTGGGCGTTGAGGAACTGGCGCACCACGGGCTCGTCCGAGGACAGCAGCATCTCGCGCGGGCCGTACATGGCGAGGTGCTTGTGGTAGAGCAGGCCGATCTGGTCGGGCACCACCCGGACGCTGTGGATGTCGTGGGTGACGATGAGGAAGGTCGCGTCGATCTGGGCGTTGAGGTCGACGAAGAGCTGGTTGATGAACGACGTGCGCACCGGGTCGAGACCGGAGTCGGGCTCGTCGATCAGCAGGATCTCGGGGTCGAGCACCAGGGCGCGGGCCAGGCCGGCGCGCTTGCGCATGCCGCCGGAGATCTCGCCCGGGAGCTTCATCTCCGCGCCGAGCAGACCGACCATGTCCATCTTCTCCATGACGATGTCACGGATCTCGGACTCGCTCTTCTTGGTGTGCTCGCGCAGCGGGAAGGCGACGTTGTCGTAGAGGTTCATCGAGCCGAACATCGCGCCGTCCTGGAACAGCACGCCGAACAGCTTGCGGATCTCGTAGAGCTCCTTCTCGGAGCAGCTGGCGATGTCGGTGCCCTCGATGACGATGGAGCCCTCGTCGGGCTTGATCAGGCCGATGAGGGCCTTGAGGAAGACGGACTTGCCCGTGCCCGACGGACCGAGCATCACCGAGATCTCCCCCGCGGGCAGGGTCAGCGTCACGCCCTTCCAGATGAGCTGCTTCCCGAACTGCTTCGTCAGGTTCGTGACCTGTACGTCGACGCCCATGCTTGACCTCTCCCTACGTCCGCTCGCCGGCCCCGGCTGCGTAAGGAACAACGCAACCGCGTGGCGCACGTTACGCGTCACCCGTGGCATGCGTCACGCCTACTCGGCCATCGAGACCCGCAAAGTACTGGCGAGTAGGCCTAGCGTCCAACTCGCCAGTAGTGATACGCGGCGGGACCGAGAGAAATGCACGAGGCCGGCAGAGCAGGATGCTCTGCCGGCCTCGTGACCGGAGCGTTCGCTCAGGCGTGGGTCACTTCAGGGTGACGGTGGCGCCGGCGCCCTCGAGGGACTCCTTGGCCTTGTCGGCCGTCTCCTTGTTGACCTTCTCGAGGATCGGCTTCGGGGCGCCCTCGACGAGGTCCTTCGCCTCCTTGAGGCCGAGGGAGGTCAGCGCGCGGACCTCCTTGATGACGTTGATCTTCTTGTCACCAGCGGCCTCGAGGATGACGTCGAACTCGTCCTGCGCGGCAGCGGCGTCGTCGCCACCCGCGGCGGCACCGCCGGCGGCGGGGCGGCGGCAACGGCGACCGGGGCGGCGGCGGTGACGCCGAAGGTCTCCTCGAACTGCTTCACGAACTCGGAGAGCTCGATGAGGGTCATCTCCTTGAACGCGTCGAGGAGCTCGTCGGTGGTGAGCTTCGCCATGGTGGCGTCTCCTTCTTGGTGCTTGTGGCCCGCGACGGCTGTCGCCGCGGTCCGGGTTTCAGGTGGTGGGGTACGTCAGCCTGGTCTCAGGCGTCGGTCGGCTCGGCGGCCTCGTCGGCAGCAGCCTCGGGGCCTCGGGGCCTCCTCGGCGGCGGCCTCGTCGGCAGCCGGGGCCTCCTCGGCGGCGGCCGGCGTACCGGCACCACCTGCGAGGATCGAGGGGTCCTCCTGCGCCTTCGCCTCCAGGGCGCCGGCGAGCCGGGCAGCCTGGGCGAGCGGGGCGTTGAGGAGGTAGACGGCCTGGCTGAGCGAAGCGAGCATCGCGCCCGCGAGCTTGCCCAGGAGCACCTCGCGCGACTCGAGATCGGCCAGCTTGGCGATCTCCTTCGCGTCGAGGAGCGCGCCGTCGAGAACGCCACCCTTGATGACCAGGGTGGGGTTCGCCTTGGCAAAGTCACGCAGGCCCTTGGCGGCCTCGACGACGTCGCCCTTGATGAAGGCGATGGCGGTCGGGCCGGTGAGGAGCTCGTCGAAGCCCTCGATGCCCGCCTCCTTGGCGGCGAGCTTGGCCAGCGTGTTCTTGACCACGGCGTAGTTGGCGTTCGCACCGAGGGAGCGGCGAAGGTCCTGCAGCTCCTTGACGGTGAGACCGCGGTACTCGGTCAGCACAGCGCCAGCGGAGTCGCTGAAGGACTCAGCGATCTCCGCGACGGCGGCCTGCTTGTCTGCCCGCGCCATGGGTCTCCTTCCGGATGGGGACCACCGCGAAGGACCCGTCGAATGACGGACGCCCCGAGCGCAGGCGCTCAGGGCGTGGACCTCGTGCGCCCTGCGGCGCATCCGGTGCTGCTCTGATCCCCTGCGCAGGCCGTCCGCCTCTCGGCGGAACCTTCGGTCAGGGCTCGGAGCCCGGACGACCGGCGGTCTTCAGGTTTCACCGAGGAGACTACGGCGAGCACGCGGCGGCAGCCAAATCGCGGGCGGCCCGGGCGGTGCGGCACGATGGTGCCGTGACCACCTCCGTGACGCCGCTGTCCGCCCTGTCCGCCGACGAGCTCGCCGCGCGCCTGACGACCGTGCGCGCCGCCTACGACGAGCTGAAGGCACGCGGCCTGAAGCTCGACCTGACCCGCGGCAAGCCCGGCGCCGACCAGCTCGACCTGTCCGACGCGCTGCTGGGGCTCCCGTCGTCGTACCGCGATCGGTCAGGCACGGACGTCCGCAATTACGGCGGTCTCGAGGGCCTGCTCGAGCTGCGGGAGATCTTCGCCGACCTGCTCGGCGTCGACGTCGCGAATGTCGTCTGCGGGGGCAACTCCAGCCTGACGATGATGCACCAGGTCATCACCGCGATGCTGCTCAAGGGCGGCCCCGACTCGCCGCGGCCGTGGTCGCAGGAGCCGGTCGTGAAGTTCGTCTGCCCGGTGCCCGGCTACGACCGTCACTTCACCATGCTCGCCGAGCTCGGCATCGAGATGGTGACCGTGCCGATGAACGCCGACGGGCCCGACGTCGCCGCCGTCCGGGCGCTGGTCGCCGACGACCCGAGCGTCAAGGGCATGTGGATCGTGCCGACGTACGCCAACCCCACGGGCGCGGTCTGCTCCGCCGAGGTGGCGGCCGAGCTGATGGCGATGCCGACCGCCGCGCCGGACTTCCGGATCCTGTGGGACAACGCCTACGCCGTGCACCACCTCACCGACGACGAGGCCAAGAGCGCCGACGCCCTGGGCCTGGCCGCCGCCTCCGGCCACCCGAACCGGCCGATCATGTTCGCCTCGACCTCGAAGATCACCTTCGCCGGTGCCGGCGTCGCGGCGCTCGCCGCCTCGCCCGAGAACAAGGCGTGGTACCTCCAGCGCCTGAGCTTCGCCGCGATCGGCCCCGACAAGGTCAACCACCTGCGCCACGTCGAGTTCTTCGGCGACGCCGACGGCGTCCGCGCCCACATGCGCAAGCACCGCGACCTGATCGCGCCGAAGTTCGCGGCGGTGGAGGAGGCGCTCTCCTCCCGGCTCGGTGGGCTCGGCATCGCCGAGTGGACCGCCCCCGCCGGCGGCTACTTCGTGAACCTCGACGTCCTCGACGGTACGGCGTCGCGCGTGGTCCAGCTCGCGAAGGAGGCCGGCATCGCGCTGACCCCCGCCGGCTCGGCGTTCCCCCACGGCGACGACCCGAACGACCGCAACATCCGCCTCGCCCCCACCTTCCCCGTCCTCGACGAGGTCCAGGCCGCCATGGCCGGCGTGGCGGTCTGTGTCGAGCTCGCCGCGCTGGAGCAGCTCACGGCCTGAGCGGGTGCAGGAATCGCCGCTTCAGCGGTGATTCCTGCGCTTCTTGCCCGTTGCAACGGGCAAGAAGCGCAGGAGAAGGCCAAGAACTCTCGGACGTACGACGAAGCCCCGGCCACCTTCGCGGCGACCCGGGGCTTCGACGTACTGACGGGGTGCCTGGATCAGGCCTCGTCCTCGACCGCGACGTTCTTGACGCGGTTGGGGTCGACCTGGACGCCGGGGCCCATGGTCGTGGAGACGGTGACCTTCTTCAGGTAGCGGCCCTTGGAGCTGGCCGGCTTGAGCCGCAGCACCTCCTCGAGGGCGGAGGCGTAGTTCTCGGCGAGCTGCTGCTCGGAGAAGGAGGCCTTGCCGATGATGAAGTGCAGGTTGGCGTGGCGGTCGACGCGGAACTCGATCTTGCCGCCCTTGATGTCGGAGACGGCCTTGGCCGGGTCCGGCGTCACGGTGCCGACCTTCGGGTTCGGCATCAGGCCACGGGGACCGAGCACGCGACCGAGGCGGCCGACCTTGCCCATCAGGTCCGGGGTGGCGACGACGGCGTCGAAGTCGGTCCAGCCGCCGGCGACCTTGTCGATCAGCTCGTCGCCACCGACGAAGTCGGCGCCGGCCTCACGGGCGGCCTCGGCCTTGTCGGCGTTCGCGAAGACGAGGACGCGGGCGGTCTTGCCGGTGCCGTGGGGCAGGTTGACGGTGCCGCGGACCATCTGGTCGGCCTTGCGCGGGTCGACGCCCAGGCGCATGACGACGTCGACGGTCTCGTCGAACTTCTTCTTGCTGGCGGCCTTGGCGATCTTGATCGCGGCCAGCGGCGCGTAGAGCTCGTTCTTGTCGAACGTCTCCGCAGCCGCGCGGTAGGTCTTGCTGCGCTGCATGGTGATTCCTTAAGTAGAGGAGGAGGTGTGGTCAGCGGGCCAGCGCGGCCCTTCCACGGCGTTTCAGTCGACGGTGACGCCCATGGAGCGGGCGGTGCCCTCCACGATCTTCATCGCGGCGTCGATGTCGTTGGCGTTCAGGTCGGGGAGCTTCGTCGTGGCGATCTCGCGCACCTGGTCCTTGGTCAGCTTGCCGACCTTCTCCTTGTGCGGGACGCCCGAGCCCTTCTGGAGGCCGGCGGCCTTCTTGATCAGCTCCGCGGCCGGCGGGGTCTTCGTGATGAAGTCGAAGGTCCGGTCCTCGTAGATCGTGATCTCGACCGGGATGACGTTGCCGCGCATGGACTCGGTCTGGGCGTTGTACGCCTTGCAGAAGTCCATGATGTTGACGCCGTGCGGACCGAGCGCGGTACCGACCGGCGGAGCCGGGGTGGCCGAGCCGGCCTGCAGCTGCACCTTGACCAGTGCGGCGATCTTCTTCTTGGGAGGCATTCCTCAATCTCTTTCTTCTCGTGGTCATGACGAGGCGTACGACGCACGCCTCTGCCACCTGCGTCGCCAGGCCGGCCGTCGGACGGACCGGGCAACCCGGACATTCTTCCGCGCCGGGGCGCGGACGGCGAAATTCAGACCCGCTGGATCTGGCTGAAGGAGAGCTCGACCGGGGTCTCGCGGCCGAAGATCTCGACCAGCGCCTTGACCCGCTGGGCCTCGGCATTGATCTCGGTGATCGTCGCGTGGAGCGTGGCGAACGCGCCGTCGACGATGAGGACGGAGTCGTTGAGGCCGAAGTCGGCAACCTCGATCGGCTTCTTGGCCGGCGCGGCGGCGGCCCCGCCGGTGCTGGCCGCGGCGGCCTCCGCCTCGGCGGCGGCCGCGGTGACGACGGCCGGGCCAGCATCTTCTCGACCTCGTCCATGCTCAGCGGCACCGGCTGGTGGCTGTGGCCGACGAAGCCGGTGACCGACGGGGTGTGCCGGACGGCGGCCCACGACTCGTCGGTGAGATCCATCCGGACCAGGACGTAGCCGGGGAGAACGGTGCGCTTGACCATCTTGCGCTGGCCGTTCTTGATCTCGGCGACCTCCTCGGTGGGGACCACGATCTCGTGGATGTAGTCCTCCATGTTGAGGGAGTGGATCCGGTTCTCGAGGTTCTGCTTCACCCGGTTCTCCATGCCGGAGTAGGTGTGCACCACGAACCAGTCGCCGGGCTTGGCCCACAGCTCGCGGCGGAACGCCTCGAGCGGGTCGTCCTCGGCGGCCTCGGGCTCCTCGCCGGCGACCTCATCCTCGGCCGGCTCGGCCTCGGCCTCCTCGTCGAGGTCCTCGTCGAGGTCGGCGTCGTCCTCGACGGCGGCGATCTCGTCGGCACCCTCGACGTCGACGGTCTCGTCGACCTCGACGGTCTGCTCGGCGTCGTCGGCCGCGGCGGTCTCCTCGAGGGCGGTGTCCTCGGCGTCCTCGACGTCGGCGACGTCGTGGGCCGCCTCGGCGAGCGCCTCGTCAGCCTGGGCCGGGTCGTACTGCTCGGACACGTGCTGCTCCATCAGTTGTCGAAAACTTCTTGTCTGCCGACGCGGGGACGCGTCGACGCTCAGATGTCGTCGGCGCCGGTGAAGACCTCGAACGCGAGCTTTCCGAGCGCGAGGTCCAGGGCCGACACCAGGGCGATCATGATGAGAACGAAGACCATCACGACCACGAAGTAGGTGCCGAGCTGCTCCCGGGTCGGCCAGACCACCTTGCGGAGCTCGGCGACGACCTGGCGGTAGAAGGTCACCGGCCCGGTGCGCTTCTCGGACTGCTTGCCGCCCGAGGAGTCCTTGCGACCCCCACGGACTGCCGGAGCATCCGCCACGCTGCTCACCTTCTCCTTCTCAGCGGCCGGCCTCCCGGCCGGCTCGTCGTCATCTCTTGCAGGGCACGAGGGACTTGAACCCCCAACCTTCGGTTTTGGAGACCGATGCTCTGCCAGTTGAGCTAGTGCCCTCCGCGGCCCTCCCGCTCGTCCGCGTCCTGCTTGAGGGCGCGACCGAGCATGTGGAGGATCCACCGGAGAGCACTCTACAGATGCAGCCGGTGCCGACCAAAGTACGGACCGAGTCCTAACTCTCCCCGTTGCCGCTCACCGCGTCCAGGAGGGTGAGTACGTCGTCGACGACGCCGCGCAGCACCGGCAACCGGCTCATCCGGACCAGCCGGTCGACCAGCGGGACGACGCCGCGCACGAGAACGCGGGTGCGCTGCTGGCCCGTGCTGGCGTCGTACACCCAGAACAGGACGACGCCCATCTGCAGCAGCCACAGCAGCTCGGGGAGGCGACCCTCCAGGCGGCGGGAGACCTTCGCGTCGGAGCCCTCCAGCAGGCGGCGCATCAGCGCGACGCTCCCCTCGCGGGCGGGGCGGACTCCGCGCTGAACGGCGAGAGCGGGCTGGCCGGGTCGGCGGCGTTGCGGAAGAACTGCGCGGCGAAGGCGTGGTGCGGCTCCGCGACGGCCAGCCACGCGTCGAGGCTGCCCCGGAGCCGGTCCGCGAAGCCGGACTCGCGGGCGAGCACGTCCTCGACGGCCGCCTCGTGCTCGGCGAGCAGCTCGTCGTAGAACGCCTGGACGAGATGCTCCTTGGAGGCGAAGTAGTAGTACGTGCTGCCGAGCGAGACCCCCGCCTCCTTGGCGACCGCGCGCATGGTCGTGCGGTCGTAGCCCTCCTCGCGGAACAGGCCGAGCGCCGTCGCGAGGATCGCGGCGCGGGTCTGCGCGGCCTTGGGCGTCAGGGAGTCCGGCACGACGGCCAGCCTAGGCTCGCCGGGCCACGGGCGGAGTCGGAGCGGGGTACGGCGGCAGCGGCGGCGCCGGCGGGCGGTACATCTGCTCCATCCGGCTGCGGCGGCGCAGCCGGTTGAACACGTAGACGTTGAGGAAGTGCAGGATCCCGAGGGTCAGCATGACCACGCCGATCTTGACGCTGAGCGTGTCGAAGACGTCCTCGAGCCCGTGCGCGCCGCCGCTGCGCAGGTAGAGCATCACGAAGCCGAGGTTCAGCAGGTAGAAGCCGACGACGAGCAGCCGGTTGACGGCGTCGGCGAGACCCTCGTCGCCGCCGAAGACGTCGGCCAGGAAGACCCGGCCGTTGCGGGCCAGGGTGGTGGCCACCCAGATGGTGAGCGGCACGGTGACGGCGAGGTAGACGACGTACCCGGTGATGGTCCAGCTCATGGCGATCCCTCTCTTGAACACGTTCAAAACCTGACACTACGCAGCGTAGGCCAGGTTTTGAACACGTTCAAGTCTTGCTCAGCAGACGGAGCCCTCCCACTGGACCGCGATCGAGCCCCACCCGTCGGCGTCGCCCCCGGCGGTCTCGATCCGCAGCGGAGCGTCGGCGGCGACCGCAGCCGCCGTCAGCCGGAAGGTCACGCCGTCGGCGGTCAGCTCGACCGCGATCGAGCCGCAGTCGGCCTCTCCCGGCGGTGGGGGCGGCACCTCCTCGCCGTCCTCGCCGCGCGCCTCGAAGGTGGCGCCCTCGGGAGCCTCGTCGACGGCTTCGGGCGCAGGCGGTGGCTCGGCGTCCGCGTCGTAGGTGACGTCGGCGTCGACGCCGTGCTCGGCGAGGGCCCGCTCCAGCCCGTCGGCGTCCTTCAGGCTGGAGATCGACACGACGACGTCGCCGTTGGACTCCTCGTGCACGGCGAAGGCGGGGTCCGGGCTCAGCAGGACGGCGCCCGTGGCGACGGAGCCGGCGGCCAGGACGCCGGCGCCGAGGGCGGCCAGCCGGCGGCGCCCGCGCCTGCGGGGTACGACGGCGCGCTCGGCGACGTGCTGGCGCAGCTCGGTGAGCAGAGTCCGCTCGAATTGGTCGAGGGTGGGTGTCATGACGGAACCTCCGGTGAGAGTGCGGCCTCCACAGCGGGGTGCGGGGACCGCAGGTGGGACTGGACCAGGCGCCGGCTGCGGTGCAGCCGGACCCGCGCGGTGGCCGGCTTCACCCCCAGCACGGCCGCCGCGTCCGTGACGGACAGCCCCTCGACGGCGACGAGCTCCATGAGCGCCCGGTCGCGCGGGCGCAGGGCCTGCAGGGCGTCGTACAGCTGGCGGGTCTCGCGCTCGGCGTCGATCCGCTCCTCGATCCGGGCCACGCTGTCGGGGTCGAGCAGGCGGCGGCCGGCGATCTTGCGTACGGCGGCCCGCTGCCGGCCCTGCCGCCGGAACTCGGCGGCCACGACGTTGCGCGCCACCCCCGTCAGCCAAGCGGCGGGGTTGCCCCGGTCGGGTCGATAGCCCGCTGCGGCGTCGACGGCCGCCACGAACACGTCGGCGGTGAGATCCGCCGCGAGGTGCGGGTCGGCGACCCTCCGAGCGACGAAGCGCTGCACGGTGTCGAGGTGGGTGCGGTAGAACGCCTCGAAGACGTCGGGGTCGTGGCCGATGCGGCGGACGTCGTCCGGGTCATCGGCTCGCTGCTGGTTCATGCCCTCTCTTGGCGCCAGGGGTCCTCGACGTTACAGCCGCGATCCCTAGTAGTGTGTCGCGGCCAAAGCATGGTGTTGGGAGGTGTCCAGGTGCGTGCATCGCAAGGCGGCGTAGCGACGGCATACCGGGTTGTCGGGCAGGAGCGGAGCGACTTCCCGACAACCCGGGGCTCCGCTGGCGTCTTCCGAGCTTCGCCAACGCGGCGAGGTGCGTGCCTGGGCGACTGCCAGCCCGCGTTCTAGCTGCGACGCGCTACTAGGATGGCGGGGTGCGGGATCTCAAGGCGTTGCCCAAGGCGCACCTCCACCTGCACTTCACCGGCTCGATGCGCCACGCCACGCTGCTCGAACTCGCCGCCCGCGACCGGATCCACCTGCCCGACGCGCTGGTCGAGGAGTGGCCGCCCCAGTTGACCGCGGCCGACGAGAAGGGCTGGTTCCGCTTCCAGCGCCTCTACGACGTCGCTCGGTCCGTGCTGCGCACCGAGGCCGACGTACGCCGGCTCGTGCTCGAGGCGGCCGAGGACGACGTCGCCGACGGCGGCCGCTGGCTGGAGATCCAGGTCGACCCGAGCGGGTACGCCGCCCGCTTCGGCGGGATCACCGCCTTCACCGACCTGGTCCTCGACGCGGTCCGCGACGCCTCGGCCCGGACCGGACTCGGCATCGCCGTCGTGATCGCCGCCAATCGGACCCGGCACCCGCTCGACGCGCGCACCCTGGCCCGCCTCGCCAGCCAGTACGTCGACCGCGGGGTCGTCGGCTTCGGCCTGTCCAACGACGAGCGCCGCGGCCGGACCGCCGACTTCGCCCCGGCGTTCGCGATCGCCGAGCGGGCCGGGCTGCTGCTGGCGCCCCACGGTGGCGAGCTGCGCGGGCCTGAGCACATCCGGTTGTGCCTCGACGCGCTGCACGCGGGACGGCTCGGGCACGGCGTACGCGCGGCGGAGGACCCGGACCTGCTCGCCCGGATCGTCGACGCCGGCGTCGCCCTCGAGATCTGCCCCGTCTCGAACGTCGCGCTCGGCGTCTACACCGACCTCACCTCGGTCCCGCTGCCCACGCTGCTCGACGCCGGCGCCACCGTCGCCCTCGGCGCCGACGACCCGCTGCTGTTCGGCTCCCGCCTCGCCGGCCAGTACGCCACCATGCGCGCCGCCCACGAGCTCACCGACGAGCAGCTCGCCGAGCTGGCCCGGATGTCCTTCCGCGCCAGCCGGGCGCCCAAGGACGTCGTCGACGCCGCCCTCGCCGACATCGACGCCTGGCTCGCGTCGTCCCCTGCCTGACCGGCCGGGAACGCACCGCGGGCCCGGCCGGGTCGGCCGGGCCCGCGGTGGTCAGGCGGTCACGCGCTCAGGAGCACGCCAGGTACGACCTGGTCACGGTGACCTTCTTGCCGTTCTTCAGCTTGATCGTCGCCGTCACCTCCGCGGCCGATCCCGGCGCGGCGGGCAGCACGAGGGTGCGCTTCTTCAGCTTCTTGCCCTTGAGCTTGGCGACCTTCGCCCCGTTGACCTTGACCAGCACCTGCTTGGCCTTCTTCTTGGCCTTCTTGGTGATGGCGGCGGAGATGTTGCCCGTCGCGCAGTCACGGGCGCCGAACTGGGCGTAGGCCTTGCCCTTGCCCGAGACGGCCGACCCCGCGCCGACCGGCTGGAGGTCGATGTTCGCCGAGATCGCGAACGAGCCGGTGTTGCGACCGGCCTCACCACCGTAGGCGTCGATCCAGGTCTCGACCGACACGCCGACCGAGCCGGCCGGGAGAAGTGCCGTGACGGTGCCCTGCGACCGCTTCGTGGCCTGCAGGTAGAGACTGCCGTCCGGCAGGTCGATCTCCACGTATCCACCGGTGTAGGCGCCGCCGGTGCCCGTCCCCGTCACGGTGACCGTCGCCCACATCGGCTGCGGCAGGACGAAGTCGCCATCGACGTCGGTCGAAGCGGAGGCATGTCCGTCGCACACCGTTGCCGGGGTGTTCGGGACCGCGGAGGCCGAGACCGAGCCGGTGGCCTTGATGGTCGCCGGGGCGGCGCCCAACGGCGTCGACGACACCGAGGACGTCGCGGACGAGCTCATCGTGGTCACGTCATTGCCGGGGGCCGTGACCGTGCCCGTCTCGGCGTAGCTGTGCGTCACGGTGAGGCCGTTGTCGCTCCATGCCACGTCGGAGGGGCTGCTGCCCGTCGGCGTCGCGACGCAGGAGCCACCGGCGTCGTCATGAACGTCGGCGTAGACGTTGACCCACGCGTTGGACACCGCGGCCTGGGCCGGGGACGGGACACTGGCCAGCCCGGTCGCCGCCAGGGCGCCGAGCGCGAGTCCGACGGCGCTGCGCCGGAACAGAAGTCGCTTCATCAATAGCTCCTCGAGAAAGGGCGACGACGCCTCGGTCCGGCACCGTCAGGGAGTCAACCCGCGACCCTATCCAGCCCCGACCGTCGCGTGAGCGACTTCGCGGTTTCTTTACCTTCCAGCGCGTGGCACCGCCGGTCCGGAGACGCACCGCAGGCCCCGGCCGAGTCGGCCGGGGCCTGCGGTGGTCAGGCGGTCACGCGCTCAGGAGCACGCCAGGTACGACCTGGTCACGGTGACCTTCTTGCCGTTCTTCAGGGTGATCTTCGCCGTCACCTCGGCCGCCGAGGAGGGCGCCGCCGGCAGGACCAGGGCGCGCTTCTTCAGCTTCTTGCCCTTGAGCTTCACGGCCTTCTTGCCGTTGACGCTCACCACGATCTGCTTGGCCTTCTTCTTGGCCTTCTTGGTGATGGCGGCGGTCACGTTGCCCGTCGCGCAGTCGCGAGCGCCGAACTGGGTGTAGGCCTTGCCCTTGCCCGAGATCGCCGAGGCGGAGCCGACCGGCTGGAGCTCGATCTTGAAGGTTCCGCTGTAGCTGGACGTACCCTCGGCAGTGCCCTCAGCGCTGGCGCCGACCGAGGCGTTGAAGGAGAAGTTCACCTCTCCCGGGGAGAGCAGCGCGCTCGCGCTCGCCGTGCCGCGCTTCCCGACGCCCACGTAGGCGCCGCCGTCGGAGCCACCCAGCTGGATGAACCCGCCACCGTTGCCGTTCCCCGAGACGGTGAGGGTGACCCACACCGGCTGGGTCAGGACCAGCTCGCCCTGAGCCCCGCTCTGCGAGCTGACGTAGGTGTCGCAGCGGGTCGTGGCGCCCTGGGAGATGGCCGCCGCGGTCGCCTGGGCCGTCCCGGTGATGGTCGTGGGCGTGCCTCCCCCGGTGAAGGGCGTCGAGGAGACCGTGGCGGATCCGCTCGCGCTCACGTTGACCTTGTCGACCGTGTTGGCGGGATCGGTGTAGGTCCCGGCCATGCTGTAGCCGCGGCTGACGGGGACACCGTTGTCACTCCACGGCGCCGTCTCGTCGGCATCCAGCACACCCGACTCGTCGCAGTCGACCCAGGTGTCCGTGTTGTCGTCGTAGTAGTCCGAGCCCGAGTACGCCGAGCCGCCCACCGTGGCGTAGGCAACCGCAGCGTGCGCCGCCGTCGGGATGCTGGCCAGCCCGGTCGCGGCCAGCGCACCCAGGGCGAGTCCGGCAGCACCGCGCCGGACCAGAAGTCGCTTCATCAATAGCTCCTCAAGAGATCGGCAGCGTCCCCAACGGCGCCGCCCGACGCGACGCTAGCGATCCGCCGCCGACGCGATGGGCGACTTCGCGGTTTCTTTACTTTCGCCCGCCTGGGGTCCGGGGACGAGCGCCCCGGACCCCAGGGCGCCGGTCACCGGCAGGGCAGGTAGGACCTCGTCGCCTGCATCCTGCGGCCGTTCGCCAGGACGATCTTGACCTTCACCTTGGTCACACCCGTGGCCGTGGTCGGCAGCGTCACGGTCCTGGCCTTCGGCTTCCTGCCCTCGAGCTTCTTGCCCTTCAGCACGGCCGCCTTCGCGCCGTCGACCTTGAACGCGACGCGCTTGGCCTTCCTCACGGTCTTCTTGCCGAGCACGACGGACACGTCGCCGCTCGCGCAGTCGCGCTCGCCGAACCGGACCAGCGAGGCACCCTTGCCGGTCGCGGCCGACGCCGAGCCGACGGGCTTCAGGTCGACCGTGAAGGTGCCCGTGTACGACGCGCTGCCGTCGCCCTCGTCCGACGCCACGGCGTACGCGATGCTGGCGAAGGCCACGCCGTACGTGCCGGCCGGGAGCAGGGTGCTCGACACGGCGGAGCCCCGGTTGCCGGCGGACACCACCAGGCCGTCGCCGCCGAGGCCGAAGTAGCCCTCCCACGACGAGCCGAACCCGTCGATATTGCCCACCCCGACGAAGCTGGCGCCCTGCGCCTGGCCCTGGCGCTGCCCCTGGCCGGCGGCGGTCAGGGTCGCCCACATCGGCTGGGTGAGGGTGAAGACGCCCATCGCCTGGGACTGCGCCTGCGAGCGGACGTCGCACGCGGTCGTGGAGCCGCTCGCGAGGGCGGACGCCGACGCGGTGGCGGAGCCGGTGATCGTGGCCGGGCCGCTGCCGAGGGGCGAGGCCGTGATGGAGGTGCTGGTCGAGCTGGTCGCCTGGACGACGTCGCCCTCGCTCCCGGTGAACGTCGCCGAGGCCGAGGTGCTCTTGGTGACCGGCACGTTGTCGTCGGACCAGGGCACGGCGTCCAGGTCGTCCCCGTCGGCGGTGCCCGCGCAGTTCCAGGAGTAGAGGTCGTACTGGCCGCCCAGCTGGGCCTCGTCGACGGCGGCGCGAGCCGGTGACGGGACGGCGGCCAGGCCGACCGCGGCGAGCGCCGCCAGGGTGAGTCCGGCGACGCTGCGGCGGACGAGCTGGTTGTTCATGAGAGATGGGCTCCTCGAGAAGGCGCGACGGCGCACGGGAGCGGCGGCCGTCTACTGAGCGCAGGCTAGGACGCTCGACGCGGCTGTCGGCGAGGGTTCTGCATTTGTCGCCCGCCATGTCACCCGCGGCCGCAGGCGACCGGGCCGGCCCCGGGCCGGCCTCAGAGTGCGCAGCCGACGAGGACCGGCTCGTTGACCAGCTCGATCCCGAAGCGGTCCCACACGCCGGAGCGCACCTCGCGGGCGAGGTCGAGCAGGGCGGCGGTGGTGGCCCCGCCGCGGTTGGTGAGCGCGAGGGTGTGCTTGGTGGACAGCGACACCCGCGACCCGGGCCGGTCGAGGCCGAAGCCCCTGCCGAAGCCGGCGTGCTCGATGAGCCAGGCGGCGCTGGTCTTCACGCTGCCGTCCGGCTGGGGGTACGACGGCGCGCCGGCGGGCACCCCGTCCGGGTCGACGAACGGGTTGGTGAAGAAGGAGCCGGCGCTCCAGGTGTCGTGGTCGGCCGGGTCGAGGACCATGCCCTTGCCGCGGCGCAGCGTCAGCACCGCCTCGCGTACGGCGGCGAGCGGGGCACGCTCCCCCACCGCGACCCCGAGGGTGCGGGCGAGCTCGGCGTACGACACCGGGGCGGACTCCGCGCCGCGGCCGAAGGCGAAGGTCACGTCGAGGACGAGATGGCGGCCGGGGTCGGCCTTGAAGCGCGAGTGGCGGTAGGAGAACCGGCAGTCCTCGCCGGAGAAGACGCGCTCGCCGCGCAGCATCCGGTCCCAGACCCGCACGGACGTGATGGTCTGGGCGACCTCCTGGCCGTAGGCGCCGACGTTCTGGATCGGGGTGGCGCCGGTGGTCCCCGGGATGCCGGACAGCGCCTCGGCGCCGACCCAGCCCTCGGCGACCGCGCGCGCGACGAGGCCGTCCCACGGCTCCCCCGCCGCCACGGTCACCACGACCTGCTCGCCGTCCTGCTCGCCGTCCTCGACGACCCGGACGCCGCCGCCGGCCAGGTGCACGACGGTGCCGGCGAAGCCGTCGTCGGCGACGACCAGGTTGCTGCCGCCCCGACGACGAGCACCGGCTCACCGGCCCGCTCGGCCTCGGAGACCGCGGCGACCAGGGCGTCGGGATCGGGCGCGGCGACGTACCTCCGCGCGGGTCCGCCGAGGCGGAGCGTGGTGAGGTCGGCCAGCGCGGGGTCGGCGGCCATCAGGCGCGGACGAGGACCTTGGGCGCCCCGAGCACCTTGGCGCCGTCGACGGTGATCTCCAGGGCCAGCGGCAGCAGGCCGGCGTCGTTGCGCTCGCCGACGGCGCCGGCGACGGTGACCCGCGCCGCCCCCTCGGCGGGTACGACGACGGGCGCGACGAACTTCGCCCCGAGCTCGACGACCTCCGCGTCGCCGGTCCACGCGGCGACGGCGCGGCCGACCAGCGCGAGGGTGTACATCCCGTGGGCGATCACACCGGGCAGGCCGACCGCGAGCGCGATCTCCTCGTCCTGGTGGATCGGGTTGTGGTCGCCGCTGGCGACGGCGTAGGCGACGAGGTCGGCCCGGGTGATGTCGAAGGTGAGCGGCTCCAGCGCGGCGCCCGGCTGCAGGGCGGTCATGAGGCACCTCCGCGGTGGACGAGGGTCGCGGTCGCCGTACACACGAGGGCGCCGGTGACGTCGGTGATCTCGCTGGACGTGCTCACGATGTCGTTGCCGCCGATCGAGCGGACGCCGGTGACGGTGAGGGTGGCGGTGAGCTCGTCGCCGATGACGACCGGACGCTCGTAGCGGAAGCGCTGGTCGCCGTGGACGATCCGGGACAGCTCGACCTCCTCGGCAGCGAGGAAGTCCTGGAGGGCGGCGAAGGTGACCACGATGGGGAAGGTCGGCGGGACGCTCTCCGTCGCGCCGCCGCCGATGGCCGTGGCGAAGGCCGTGACGGCCTCCGTCGTCACCGGCACCGGCAGGGTGGGCGGGAAGGCACGCCCGACCAGGGACGCGTCGATCGGCATGTGGTCACCCTATCGGGGCGGGTCGGGTCGGCTTGTAACACGTTGTCTGCCCCTCTGGCAGCCGCGTGTCTGCTGTGGCAGCCCCCTGCAGAGGCGCTCGCGCGACGTCTTGCGGCTGGTAGGTGGGCGAACTACGTGTTACAGCGGGCGCGATCCAGCAGCGCGCACGCCACCAGCACCGAGCCGACGCAGCTCCGAAAGCACGCCAGCCCGCCGTCCCGAGTGGGACGGCGGGCCGACGAGGCGCTCAGCGCGCCAGGATCAACGCGTCTCGCGGTGCGCGGTGTGCTTGCGGCACCGCGGGCAGAACTTCGACAGCTCGATGCGGTCGGGGTCGTTGCGGCGGTTCTTCTTGGTGATGTAGTTGCGCTCCTTGCAGTCCACGCACGCGAGCGTGATCTTGGGGCGAACGTCGCTGCTCTTGCTGGCCACAGGAAGTCCTTCAGTTGCTGGTGGTGGTGCGGGGTACTCGGTAGCGGGAACGGGGATCGAACCCGTGACCTCACGATTATGAGTCGTGCGCTCTAACCGTCTGAGCTATCCCGCCACGTGAGGAGGGCGCCCTCCGCCCCGATCCGACTTCAACCGGGCCGCCCGTCGTCCCGGGCGGGTCGTGCGGCGGCGCCCCATCTCCGAGCCCCTTTACGGAATCGAACCGTAGACCTTCTCCTTACCATGGAGACGCTCTGCCGACTGAGCTAAAGGGGCAACGCCGCAGAACGATACACGCGGCGCGGGTACGGCGCGAAATCGCCGCCGTCTCCCCGTCGCCGGCCCGGGAATCAGCCCTGGATGCGAGGGAACGGGCGGGCCTGCTCGAGCTCGTAGGCGAGCTCGATGAGCAGCGCCTCCTGGCCCGGTGCCGCGCCGAGCATCATGCCCTGCGGCAGCCCCGAGGCGGTGGTGGCGAGGGGCAGCGAGACGGCCGGTGCGCCGGTGATGTTCTGCCACGGCGTGAACGCCACCCAGTCGAGCAGCCGGTCGATGATCGTGCCGTAGTCCTGCGTCGGGTCGAGGTGGCCGACCTTGGGTGTGGCCGTGGCGAGCGTCGGCGTCAGCGCGACGTCGTACCTCTCGTAGTAGGACGCGGCCTGGGCGTTGGCGCGCTTGAGGCGGGTGATCGCGCCGGGGACGCGGTGCAGGTTGCGGCGGGCGTGACGGGCCAGGCCGAGGGTCAGGTTGTCGTGGCGCGAGCGGTCCCAGGTGCGTCCGTGGAACGGGCGGCCGGTGGTGAGCATCACCTCGGCGAGCAGCGCCCAGTAGAGGAGGAAGTCGTCGACGAACGACGGCGCGACCGGGGCGTCGGTCTCGGTGACGGTGTGGCCGAGCTCCTCGAGCAGGCTCGCGGTCTGCTCGGTGAGCGCGCGGGTCTCGGCGTCGGCGGGGCGGCCGACGCCGCTGGTGTTGAGCGCGACCCGCAGCCGGCGCCGGATCGGGCGGGTCAGGTCGCCGATCGGGGGCAGATTCAGGTTGCGGTAGTGCCGCTCGGCCTCGCGGTAGAACGCGGCGGTGTCGCGCACCGAGCGGGTCACGACCCCGTCGGAGACGATCCGGATCGGCATGTCGCGGAACAGCTTGTCCTGGGCCAGCCGGCCGCGGGTGGGCTTGAGGCCGACCAGGCCGTTGACGGAGGCCGGGATCCGGATCGAGCCGCCGCCGTCGTTGGCGTGCGCGATGGGCACGGCGCCCGCGGCGACCAGGGCCGCCGAGCCGGAGCTGGAGGCGCCGGCGGTCCGCTCGGTGTCCCAGGGGTTGCGGACGGCGCCGAGGCGGGGGTGCTCGGCGGAGGCGCTGAAGCCGTACTCCGACAGCTGGCTCTTGCCGAGCGGGACCAGCCCGGTCGCGAGGTACATCTCGGCGAAGTCGCCGTTGCGCTTGGCCGGCCGCGGCTCCCAGGCGTCGGTGCCCGAGCGGGTCGGCATGCCGGCGACGTCGACGTTGTCCTTCACGAGGGTGGGTACGCCGGACAGGAAGCCCGGGCGCGGGGTGCCGGCCTCGGCGCGGGCCTGGTCGAAGGCGTCGTACGCGATCGCGTTGAGCTCGCCGTTGACGGCCTCGACCCGCGCGATCGCCGCGTCGACCGCCTCCTGGGCGGAGAGCTTTCCCGCGGCGAGGTGCTCGGCCAGGCCGACCGCGTCGAGGTCGCCGAGGGCATCGTCGGTGAAGGCGTGCACGCGCATGCCGGTCACGCTAGCGGGTCCGGCGGCTCCCCACGTCCGACCTGGGTCGGAACCTGGTGGGACGGTTCACCCACCTGCACGGAGTCAGAAGAGGACGAGCGCGAGCACCGGCACGAGCAGGCTGATCGCGAGCGCGGACAGGCCCATGCCGAGGCCGGCGAGGGCGCCCTCGGTCTCGTCCTCGCGGAGCATCCGGGAGGCGCCGATCCCGTGGGAGACCGCGCCGACCGCGAGGCCGCGGGCCCGCCGGTCGCGGATCCGCAGCAGGTTGAGGACGGCGGGCGCGGTGATCGCGCTGACGATGCCGGTCGCGATCGCGAAGACCGCCGCGAGCGGCGGGATCCCGCCGAGCGTCTCGGTGAGCGCGATCGCGACGGGCGTGGTGGCGGCCTTGGTGGACAGGGTCTTCTCCAGCGCCTCGTCGGCCCCGAGCATCCGCGCGAGCAGGACGGCGGACACGATCGAGGTCGCGGCGCCGGCGACGGTCGCGACGAGCAGCGGCACCACGAAGCCCTCGAGCCGGTCGGCCTGGCGGTGCAGCGGGATCGCCAGCGCGACAGTCGCCGGGCCGAGCCAGAACGCGATCAGCTCGGTGGCGCTGCGGTAGTCGGCGTAGTCGACGCCGAGCACGGAGATCGCCGTCCCTGCGACGGCGATCGCGACCAGGACCGGCTGCGCGAGCGCGTGCCCGCCGGTGCGGGCCTGGAGCCAGCGTCCGGCCTGGTAGCCGGCGAGGGTGACGAGCAGCAGCACCAGCGGGGAGCGGGCGAGGTCGAGGAGGTCCTCCCCCATCACCCCTCCCCGGCCCGGCCGAGGTCGTCGCGCGGCTTGCCGAGCAGCCGCTCCAGGCCCACCGCGGTCCAGCCGACCACCGCGAGACCGGCCAGCCACGAGCCCAGCAGGGCCACCACGATCGGCAGCGCGTGGTCGCCGAGCACGCCGAGGTACGCCACGATCCCGACGCCCGCCGGGACGAAGAACAGCTGCAGGTGCCGCAGCAGCGCGGAGCCGGCGCGCACGATGGAGCCGTCGTCGCCGTACCGCCGGACCCGCAGGAACACGAACAGCAGCAGCATCCCCGCGACCGGCCCGGGCACGGTCACGTCGAGGACGCGGACGATCACCTCCCCGACCACCTGGAACGCGAGCAGCCAGGTGAGCCCGGTGATCACCGGCGCTCGCGCAGGCGCGCGTTGGGGAGGCCGGGGCGGGGATCGGCCGCAGCGGCTGGTCGGGTACGACGCCGAACCGCCCCGGCGCGACCTGTCGGCTGTCGGGCACGATCTCCCCGTCGGCACCGGTGATCTGCTCCTGCCAGGCCGCCCGGTAGGCGACGACCTCGTCGTGGGTGCGGCCCACGAAGTTCCACCACATCACGATCGCCTCGCCGAACGGAGGCCCGCCGAGCACCAGCACCCGGGCGCCCTCGTCCCCCGCCTCGAGCTCCAGCTCCGCGGCGCCCGGCGGGACGTAGGCGAGGTCGGCGGCCTTCGCGTCCACCCCGCCGACGGCCACCCCGCCGACGTCGACCAGCACGCCGTGCTCGAACGCCGGGTCGACGGGCGTGCGCAGCGTCGTGCCCGGGTCGAGGACGACCTCCGCGCCCAGCAGCGGCGTGTACGTCCTGACGGGCGAGCTGTCGCCGAGCAGGGAGCCGAGGAACACGTGCGCGCGCCAGCCGTCGCCGGAGATCTCGGCGGGCGCGTAGTGCTCGAAGCCCGGCTCGGTGTCGCGGTCGGCGTCCGGCAGCGCGACCCACAGCTGGGCGCCGTGCAGCACCGTGGTCTCCGGGGTCGACACCTCGGAGTGGCTGATGCCGCGGCCGGCGGTCATCAGGTTGACCTCCTGCGGCCGCACCATCGCGACATTGCCGGCGCTGTCGCGGTGCTCGATCTCGCCGGTGAACAGCCAGCTCACGGTCTGCAGGCCGGTGTGCGGGTGCGGTGCGACCTCCATGCCGCCGCTCTCGGCCACCCGGTCCGGGCCGTAGTGGTCGAGGAAGCACCACGCGCCGATCAGCGAGCGGTGCCGCTGCGGCAGCGTACGTCGTACCTGCATCGCCCGCGGCCCGCCCAGCGGCACCTCGCGCGGCGTCATCAGCTCGACGCCGGCCGCCGGCCGGCCCTCGCAGACCACCTCGTCCGGTTCCCGCTCCGGGTTGCTCATGCCCCCCATCCTTTCGCGCCCGTCAACCGGGCCGTGGGCAAGGGTTCACCCGATACCGCGATGGTGTGCCCGTGCGGATCGCCCAGCTGGCCAACTTCGTCGGCGCGACCTCGGGAGGCATGCGGACTGCGATCGAGCAGCTCGGCCGGGGGTACGTCGCCGCGGGCGCCGAGCGCCTCCTCGTCATCCCCGGGCCGGTCGACGCGGTCCGGACGACCTCGCTCGGGGACGTGGTCCAGGTGCGGGCTCCCCGGGTGGGCGGCGGGTACCGGCTGATCGTCGAGCCGTGGCGGGTGACCGAGGTGCTGGAGCGCTTCGCCCCGACCAGCGTGGAGTGGAGCGACAAGCTCACCCTGCTGCCCGTCGCGTGGTGGGCGCGCCGCAACGGCGTGCGGTCGGTGCTGCTCTCCCACGAGCGGATGGGCGACATGTTCGCGATGCGCACCGGCCTCGAGACCACCTCGAAGGTCTCGATCGGGCTGCTCAACCGGCTGATCGTGCGCAGCTTCGACGTGGTGGTCGTGACGTCGGCGTACGCCGAGGGCGAGTTCCGCGCCGTCGCGGACGCCGCCGGCTGCCCGGTCGAGCGGGTGCCGCTGGGGGTGGACCTGGCCACCTTCCGTCCCGCCGCCGGTCGGGCCGCCGCCGGTGACGGGGTGCTGCGGCTGGTCCACGCCGGCCGGCTCTCCCGCGAGAAGTCCCCGCACCTCGCCGTCGCCACCGCCGTCGAGCTGCACCGCCGCGGCGTGCCGCTGTGCCTGGACGTGTACGGCGGGGGCCCGCACCGCGACGAGCTCGAGGAGCTCGCGGGCGACGCGCCCGTCCGCTTCCACGGGCACGTCGACGGTCGCTCCGCGCTCCGCGACCGGCTCGCCGCCGCCGACGTCTCCCTGTCCGTCTGCCCCGGCGAGACCTTCGGCCTGGCCGTGCTCGAGGCCCTCGCCTGCGGCACTCCGGTGGTCACCGCCGACCGCGGCGGCGCGCGGGAGCTCGTCGACGCCGCGTGCGGCGCCTGGGGCGCGCCGGAGCCGGCCGCGCTGGCCGACGCCGTGCTCCGGCTGCTCGCGACGCCGGAGTCGCGTCGTCGTACCGCTGCCCGGAGGCGGGCCGAGCAGTTCGGCTGGGACCGCACAGTGGCGCGGATGCTGGCGCTGCACGCCGGCGACCGGGTCGGCGCCCTCAGCGCCTGACCGCGACCTCCGCGCCGGCGTCCTCGGAGGGCGGGGCGAGCGGCGCGACGATCCGGGCCAGCCGCTCCCGCGCGGGCCGGGTGAGCAGCAGGACCGGCATCAGCAGGGCGACGGTCATGCAGCCGATCACGATGGCGTAGTAGGCGCCGTGCAGCGAGGAGTCCAGCGGCGCGACCAGGCCGAGCAGCACGGACACGGCCACGAGGGCGCCGGTGGCGTGGCGCGGGAGGCGCTGGACGGCGAGGAAGGGCGGCAGGAGCAGGAAGTACCACAGGTGCACGACCGGCGAGAGCAGCACGAACGCCGCTCCGACGGCCGCGACGGCCGCGATCGCCGTACGACGGGAGCCGGTGCGCCAGCCGAGGGCGACCCACACCCCGATCCCGGCCGCGGCGAGGAGGCCGAGGGCGCGGACCAGGTCGCGGAAGAGGGCCGGGTCGGTGCCGAGCCCGAGGTGCAGGGCTAGCCAGTCGACCACGCCGCCGACGAGGGTCGTCGCCGAGAGGGGCGTGTTGACCTCGCCCGGGACGGTGAGGGCGCGCAGCCAGCCGTTCCCGAGGCCGGTGACGACGCCGAGGCCGAGCAGGGTGCCGACCGACACCGCGCCGACCGCGCCGAGCCGCCGCAGCCGGGCGCCCAGGGCGGCGCCCACGGGCAGCGAGACCAGCACGATCCCGACCGCCACCAGCCCGCCGGGGACCTTGACGCCCGCGGCGACCCCGGCGAGCACCGCGCCCCACACCCACCCGCGCTCGACGGCGACGACGAGGGCCGCGGCCATCAGGCCGACCATCAGCAGGTCGTTGTGCAGGCCGGCGACGCCGTTGGCCATCATCAGCGGCGACACCACCACGAGCGCGGTCGCGACCGCCGGGTTGGCGCCGCCCCACGCCGCGAGGCGCGGTACCGCCCAGGCCAGCAGCACCAGGCCGACCAGCGCGAGGCCGCGGTGGGCGATGACCAGGATCCAGGGGTTGCCGGTGACACCGGCGGCGATCGCGCCGAGGAACACCGGCACCGGCCCGTACGGCGTCGCGGTGTCCCACCACAGCGGGTCCACGGCCTGCACGATCGGCGGCCCGGTGAGCCAGCCGGGCAGCGGGCTGAAGGTGTCGGGCGCGAGCGCCCCCGGGCCCCAGACGTACGGCGAGAGCCCGACCTCGGCGAGCTTGCCCTGGGCGGCGTACGACCAGCCGTCGCGGGAGAACAGCGGCGGCGCCAGCACCAGCGGCGCCGCCCACACGACGGCCGCGAACCGCACCAGCGCCACGCCCTCGACCGGGTCCGCGGTCTCCCGGTCGCCGACCGCGACGGTGCGGCACAGCCGCAGCCACGCGTTGGCCAGCAGCCCGAGGCCCACGAGGACCACCACGAGGCCGCTCATCCGGCCGATCTCGTGCGCCCGCAGCGCGCCCAGCGCGTCGAGCCTCAGGACCGGCGTGGAGGCCGGCAGCGTGGCCGTGACGAGTCCCCCGAGCAGCACGAGCAGGCTGCCGAGCGTTCCGCGAGCGATCACGGTCGGAAGGTAGGGCGGGCGGGCATCAGCGGGTTGAACGCGCGGGCAACGGGGCAAGAACGCTCGCAACGCCTGCTCGGAGGCGCGTTTCCGCACTACTGTGCTGCCAACCCCGAACGCCTCCGGGCGTCATCGACTTCGAGGAGAAGCCATGTCGTACAACCAGCCGCCTCCCCCGCCTCCGGGTGGTCCGGGGGCTCCGCCGCCCCCGCCCGGTGGGTACGGCGGCCCGCCGCCGCAGCCCGGCCCCGGCGGGGTCCCCACGGGTGTCCCCCGCCCGGGTGAGCTGCTCAACCGGTTCCTGGCGCGGCTGATCGACCACGTGCTCCTCGGAGTGGTCTACGGCATCCTCTACGTCGTCTTCAGCGCGGTCTTCCTGACCGGGTTCGTGCACTCCTTCGGCGAGTACTTCCTGTTCTACACGGTCACCGCGATCCTCCAGGCCGCGATCTACATCGGGTACTTCGCCTTCATGGAGTCCAACTCGGGCCAGACCGTCGGCAAGATGGTGATGAAGCTGCGGACCTACGGTCCCGACGGCGTCAGCAAGCCGACCATGGAGCAGGCGCTCAAGCGCAACGCCTACTCCGCGCTCGGCATCCTCAGCATCATCCCGTTCGTCGGGTGGTTCTTCCTCGGCTGGGCGGTTCCCCTGGCGGCGGTGATCTACATCGCGATCACCCTCAACAGCGACCAGCCCAACCACCAGGGCTGGCACGACAAGTTCGCGGGCGGCACCCGCGTCATGCAGGTCGGCTGACCTGTCGTCGTACGACGGGGCGTCCTCCATCGCGAAGGGCGCCCCGTCGCCTGTTCGGCGGCACTAGGGTGCCGCCATGGGACTGCTCACCCCCTCGCGATCAGGATCGGCTCGCAGCCGTGGATGCCGAAGCTGCTGCCCCAGGTCACCTGGACCGACACGACCCTCCAACGGCTGACCGGCGGGCGCCTGAGCATCCTGGACGTCGCCGGGCTGCCGAACCTGATGCTGACCGTGAGGGGCCGCAAGTCCGGCATCCCGCGCTCGACGCCGCTGCTCTGCGTGCCGTGGCAGGGCGGCTGGCTGATCGCCGGCTCCCACTTCGGCGGCCCGAAGGCGCCGGTGTGGACGATCAACCTGCGGGCGGCGGAGACCGTCGAGGTCGACTACAACCGCCGGCGCCACACCTGCACCTGGCGCGAGCTGACCGGGGACGAGAAGGACCGGGCGTGGGCGCACATGGTGACGATCTGGCCCAACTACGACAAGTACACGGAGTGGACCGACCGGGTCATCCCGGTGTTCCTGCTGACCCTCGGTAGCGCGCAGCCACGTGCACGACAGGGGCCCGGTCCGTGACGGACCGGGCCCCTGTTCGTACCGCCGTGGCAGGTGCTGGATTCGAACCAGCGTAGGCATTGCCGGCTGATTTACAGTCAGCTCCCTTTGGCCGCTCGGGCAACCTGCCGGGCTGTCGTCCTCGCCTCTCCGACCCCGGGAACAGACCCTGAGTTGGCGCGTCGGCGACGACGCGAAACAATAGCGCAGCAGACCCGCCGGACCGAAAACAGCGCAGGTGACACCCATGGCCGACTCCTCCTTCGACATCGTCAGCAAGATCGACCGCCAGGAGGTCGACAACGCCCTCGGACAGACGGCGCGCGAGATCGCGACCCGGTTCGACTTCAAGGGCACGGGCGCGACCATCGAGTGGAAGGGCGAGCACGCGATCGAGATCAGCGCGTCCGCCGACGAGCGGGCCAACGCCGTGCTCAGCGTCTTCCAGGACAAGCTGATCAAGCGCAGCCAGTCGCTGAAGATCCTCGACGCCTCCGAGCCCCGCCAGTCCGGGCAGCAGTCGAAGATCGGCATCACCCTCAAGGAGGGCATCACCTCCGAGGACGCCAAGAAGATCTCCAAGCTGATCCGCGACGAGGGCCCCAAGGGCGTCAAGGCGCAGATCCAGGGCGACGAGCTGCGGGTCTCGTCCAAGAAGCGCGACGACCTGCAGGCCGTGATCGCCCTGGTCAAGGCGCAGGACTACGACTTCGCGGTGCAGTTCACCAACTACCGGTGAGGCCCGACCGCTACCTCGCCGGGGCCGTCGCCCTCGCGACCGTCATGGTGGCGCTGGTGATCGGCGTCGGCGTGGCCTTCGCGTACGGCGGGGCCGACCGTCGTACGCCGCTCACCGAGGTCACCGGCATCGCGCCGGCGGGCCCGGTGGTCACCGATGCGGCGCCGGCCGCTCCGGCCCCGACCGCGCAGCCGGCGACCGCGCCCGATCCGTACCGCCCCGACGACGCGTGGCTGGCGCGGGTGGCGGGCGCGACCGGGATCCCGGTGCGGGCGCTCACGGCGTACGCGCGGGCGCACCTGCGGGCGGCCGCCGAGCAGCCCGGCTGCCGGGTCGCGTGGAACAGCCTCGCCGCGATCGGCGGCATCGAGTCCACCCACGGCAGCGTGCACGGCTCGGTCCTCGGCGAGGACGGCGTGGCCCGGCCGACGATCCTCGGGCCGGTCCTCGACGGAGGCGACTTCGGGGCCGTCCCCGACACCGACGACGGCGCCCTCGACGGCGACATCACCTGGGACCGCGCGATCGGTCCGCTGCAGTTCATCCCCTCGACCTGGGAGCGCTGGGGCGCCGACGGGAACGACGACGGCGTCGCCGACCCCAACCAGATCGACGACGCGGCGCTGGCTGCCGCGCGCTACCTCTGCCACGCCGGCGACCTCACCAGCCCCGACACCTGGCGCCGGGCGGTGTTCAGCTTCAACCACTCCGACGCCTACGTCGCCGACATCGCGAACCTCGCCAACGTCTACGCCGCCCGCGCCGGCTGAAGCCGTGAGGAGGCCCGCGAGGGGGCCATGATGGGCCCATGGCCGGCCCCGTGCACCCCTCCGCGCAGATCGACATCGACGCCCCGCTCGCCGTCGTGTGGGACGTCATGCTCGACACCGAGCGGTACGCCGAGTGGAACCCCTTCGTCGAGCGCGCCGAGACCGCGCAGCCACCGGCAGTCGGCAACCCGATCGTGCTCCACGTCGTCTGGGCGAGCGGCGGCCGCACCCGCTCCCCGAGCGCATCACCGCGCTGGAGGGCCCCGTCACCGACCCCGCCACCGGTACGACGACCGCGCTGATGTCGTACGTCTACGAGGGCCTGCCGGCGCGGCTCGGGCTGGTGCGGGGCGTGCGCCACCAGCGCCTCACCCA
Organism: Nocardioides humi; assembly: GCF_006494775.1. Lineage (NCBI taxonomy): Bacteria > Bacillati > Actinomycetota > Actinomycetes > Propionibacteriales > Nocardioidaceae > Nocardioides > Nocardioides humi. The sequence continues at coordinate 2,188,720 of NZ_CP041146.1, forward strand.
GGAGCCGGGCGGCCCCACGACGTACACGACCGTCGAGGAGTTCCACGGCCCGCTGGTCCGCCTCGCCGGGCCCGGTCGCGTGGCCGACGGCTTCCGCCGCCACGCCGAGGGCCTCAAGCGGCGGGCGGAGGCGGTGGCGTCTTCGCGCCCGGGGGAATGAGCTCGTCGGAGTTCCTCGCCGCCCACAGCGCGAACCCGAAGACGGCCGCGCCGCACACGATGTCGGCGAGCACGTGCGCCTGGCGCCACCAGACCATGTCGGTCGCACCCGGCACCAGGTAGTGCCCGATCCCGATCAGACCCGACACCGAGTAGCCCGTCAGCGCGATCGCGGCGGTGGTGATGTGCCGGCGGAACCACAGCAGCAGCCCCACCGCCCCGAACGCCGTGAACACGAACCAGCCGACGGCGACGAGGGTCGCGGACGGCGCGGGCACGGCGGCGTCGGGACCGGGCACCGGGTAGTCGTCGTAGTTGACGTAGTTGTCGACGTAGTGGACGACCGACACCAGTACCGCGATCCCGAGCAGCCAGCACAGAACCCGTGTCGCCCGCAGATAGCTCACACCGCCACCCTAGGCGGAGGCCACCTCCGGGCGCGGAACCGCGAGCACCGGGACGGTGGTGGCGCCCGTGGTGGGGCTCAGCCAGACCCGGCTGCCGAGCTCGAGGTCGAGCGCGCGGGCGTGCGTGCGGGAGAGCACGACGAGCACCGGGTCGGCCTGTCCCTCGACGTCGACGGTGAGCCGCACCTCGAAGCCGACCCGCAGCGCCCGGGTGACCACCCCGGCGCTCGAGCCGGGGACGCCGGGCTCGACCGCGACCTCGATGTCGTGGGGGCGCAGCCGCAGCGAGCCGAGCTGGGTCACCTCGCCGAGGAAGCCCATCACGAAGTCGTTGGCGGGCTCGTCGTACAGCTGGTCGGGCGTGCCGATCTGCTCGATCCGGCCGTCGTTGATGACCACGATCTCGTCGGCGACCTCCATCGCCTCCTCCTGGTCGTGGGTCACGAAGACCGTCGTCACGTGCACCTCGTCGTGCAGGCGGCGCAGCCAGTCGCGCAGCTCCTTGCGGACCTTCGCGTCGAGCGCGCCGAACGGCTCGTCGAGCAGCAGCACGGTCGGCTCCACGGCGAGGGCGCGGGCGAGCGCGAGCCGCTGCCGCTGGCCGCCGGAGAGCTGCGCGGGCAGCCGGTGCGCGAACTGCGAGAGATGCACGAGCTCGAGGAGCTCGGCGACCTTCGCCTTCACCTCGGCCTTGGGCCGCTTGCGGATCTCCAGGCCGAAGGCGACGTTCTTCGCGACGGTCATGTGCTTGAACACGGCGTAGTGCTGGAACACGAAGCCGACGTTGCGCTTCTGCGGCGGCAGCCTCGTGGCGTTCACGCCCTCGATCTCGACCGTGCCGCTGTCGGCCGTCTCCAGGCCGGCGATGATCCGCAGCAGGGTGGACTTGCCGCCGCCGCTGGGCCCGAGCAGGGCGGTCAGCTGGCCGGTCGGCAGGGACACGTTGATGTCGTCGAGTGCGACGAAGTCGCCGTAGCGCTTGTCGACACCCCGTACTTCGATGCTCATGCGTGATCCTCCTTGCGGATCAGGGACACCACGACGAGGGCGAGCACGGAGGCCAGCACGAGCACGAAGGCGGCGGCGTACGCCGTGGGCTCCTCGTAGTTGGTGTAGCGGTTCTGGATGAGGAGGGTGGCGGTCTCGCCGCGGAACTCGGCGCCCGGGCTGACGATCTTGACGGCGCCGAACTCGCCGAGCGAGCGGGCCATGCTCAGCACGACGCCGTACACGACCGCCCACTTGATGCTGGGCAGCGTGATCCGCCGGAAGGTCTGCCAGCCGTTGGCCCCGAGGCTGTGGGCGGCCATCTCGGCGTCGATGCCGACCTCCTCGAGCACGGGCACGATCTCGCGGATCACCAGCGGGAGGCTGACGAAGGCGGTGGCCATGATCAAGCCGGGCGTGGTGCCGATGACGTAGAAGCCGACCGACTCCAGCGCCTCGCCGAACCAGCCCTTGCCGGTGCTGTAGGCCAGCACCAGCGCCAGGCCGACGACGACCGGGGACACCGACATCGGCAGGTCGACGAGGACCGAGAGGATGCGCCGCCCCGGGAACTGGTAGCGGACCAGGAGCAGCGAGATCCCCACGCCGAAGAGGGTGTTGATCAGCACCGCCCAGAACGCCACCGTGACGGTCAGGTTGAAGGCGTAGGTCACCGACGGGTCGCTGAGCCGCTCCCAGAAGGCGCCGAAGCCGCCCTCGTCGCCGACGCCCGCCGGGGCGAAGGTCTGCTTGGCGACCTCGAAGAGCGGCCAGATCACCAGCACCGCGAGGTAGGCGATCACGAACGTCCGCAGGACGTAGGTCACCGGCCCCTTGCGGGCCCGGATCTGTCGGGTGTCAGCCACGGCGAGCCACCCTTCGGGAGATCAGGTCGAGGATCACGATCGTCACGATGGCGACGATCAGCAGGAGTACGGCGACCGCCGCCGCCCCGGCCTGGTTGTCCCCCTCGAGGAACTTGAGGATCTTCAGCGACGCCACCTCGGTCTGGTAAGGCGTGTTGCCCGAGATGAGCACCAGCGAGCCGAACTCGCTGATCGCCCGGGCGAAGCCCAGGGACGAGCCCGCCGCGATCGCCGGCACCAGACTCGGGAGGATGACCCGGCGGAACGTCGTGAACCGGGAGGCTCCCAGGGAGGCCGCGGCCTCCTCGACGTCGGCGTCGAGCTCGATCAGGACCGGCTGGACCGTGCGGACGACGAAGGGCAGCGTGACGAAGAGCAGGGCCAGGAAGATGCCCTGCCGGGTGTTCACGATGTTGATCCCCACCGGGCTCTGCGGGCCCCAGAGGCTGAGCAGCACCAGGCCCGCGACGATGGTCGGCAGCGCGAATGGGATGTCGATGACGACGTCGAGGACGCGCTTGCCCGGGAACTGGTCGCGGACCAGCACCCACGCGACGATGGTGCCGATCACGGCGTTCACGACGGTGACCAGCAGCGCCTCGACGACGGTGAGCCGCAGCGCCGCGAAGGTCTGTGCGTCGGTGAGCGTGTCCCAGAACCGTCCGAAGCCGCCCTCGGCCGCTGCGCCAACGACCGCGGCGAGCGGGAGCAGCACCAGGATGCTGAACCAGACCAGCGCCACCCCGAGCCCGAGGCGCGAGGTGGGGGTGAGACGGAACAGCCCGGCACCGCCCTTGGCAGTGCCCGAGGGCCGGCCCCGTGTCGGAGCCGGCCCCAGGGGTGTGACGAGGGTGTCCGTCACTGCTTCGTTGCTTCGGCGTACAGGTTGTCGAAGCGGAGCTTCTCGCCGTCCTTGCCGAACCACTCGGCGTTGATGGCGTCCCAGCCACCCAGGTCGGCGACCGTGCTCAGCGACGGCGGCACCGGGAACGGGTTGCTCGGGTCGTTGGCGCCCTCGACCTGGACTCCGGAGATGTCGACGTCGCCGACCGGGCGGAAGCCCTTGGAGGCGAACGCCTTCTGACCATCATCACTGAGGATGAAGTCCAGCCAGTCCGCGGCAGCCGGGACGGCATCCTTGAGGACGGCGCCCGGATTCTCGATCTTGAACGTGTGCTCGGGGAGGACGTAGTCGAGCTCCTCGCCGTTCTGCTTGGCCAGGATGGCCTCGTTCTCGTAGGTGATGAGAACGTTGCCCACGCCCTTCTTGAACGCCTCGGTCGCCTCGCGACCGCTCGCCGCCCACGTGGTGACGTTCCCGAAGACGTCCTTCAGGTAGGCGTCCGCCTCGTCCTCGCTCATGCCCTGCTCCTGGGCGTAGGTGTAGAGCGCGAGGATGTTCCACTTCGCGGCGCCGGAGCTGGCCGGGTCCGCGGTGATGACGTTGACGTCATCACGGGTCAGATCGCTCCAGTCCTTGATGCCGAGCGGGTTGCCCTTCTGCACGGCGATCACGGCAACAGAACTGGAGACGATGCCCCCGTTCGGTCCGGCCTGCCAGTCCTCGGCCACCAGACCCGCGTCGACGAGGCGGGTCATGTCGGGCTCGACGGAGAAGACGACGTAGTCGACGTCCTTGCCCTTGGTGTCCACGACCTTGCGGCTCTGGTCGCCCGAGGCGCCGTACGCACCGGAGAACTTCACGTCCTTGCCCGCGTCGGTCTTGTTGAACTCCACCGCGGCCGCCTTGTTGCCGGCCTCGGGGACGGCGAACCCGACGATGTTGATCGTGGTCGTGCCGCTGTCATCGCTGCCGCCGCCGGCGCTCGCGCATGCGCTCAGCGCCAGTGCGCCGGTCATCGCCAGGGCCGCAGCCTTGATCACTCGCTTCATTGCACCCATTCCTTGCTGTGTCGGCCGGTCTCTCGGGGACCAGTCATTCAAACTAGATCGGGATAATACACATTAGTGAGTTAAGAGACTCGCTCGTTAGACAAATCGACGGCCCGCATGGCCGAGGTCACACGACGACCCCCGCGACGCGCGGGTGCCCATCAGGCGGCGCCGAGGCGGGATGGGGTACGGCGGCGGACTATCGTGTCGAGAAGGGGTTGTCGAGTTGCGCCGATCGGGCGGCCCGGCCCGAGCTGGACAGGTGTCCACCAAAAGTGGAACGCGTTCTAGATTGACTCTAGAATCGACCCACCTGTCGCCGCGGCCGCACCCCGGCCGCCGTCGATGTCGAGAGAAGTGGAGCAGGCGTGAGTCAGACCAAGCAGGTCAAGCAGTTGGATCGGGTGATCATCCGGTTCGCGGGTGACTCCGGCGATGGCATGCAGCTGACCGGTGACCGGTTCACGCAGGAGTCGGCGGTGTTCGGCAATGACCTGGTCACGTTGCCGAACTTCCCTGCAGAGATCCGCGCCCCGCAGGGCACGATCCCCGGGGTCAGCTCTTTTCAGATCCATTTCGCCGACCACGACATCCTCACCGCCGGGGACCGCCCGGATGTGCTGGTCGCGATGAACCCCGCCGCACTCAAGGCCAATCTGGGTGATCTGCCGCGGGGGGCGACGATCATCGTGGACACCCACGACTTCACCCAACGCAACCTCGACAAGGCCGGCTACACCTCCAACCCGCTCGACAAGCTCGGCGAGGTCGATGATGTGTTGGCGGGGTTCGCGGTGCAGCCGGTCGACCTGACCGGGATCACCATCGCGGCCGTGGCGGAGTTCGGGCTCTCGCGTAAGGACGCGGCACGGGCGAAGAACATGTTCGCCCTCGGGCTGCTGTCCTGGATGTACGGGCGCCCCACCGAACCCACGGTGGCGTTCTTGAAGAAGAAGTTCGCCAAGGTCCCCGCGATCCTCGGCGCGAACATCGCCGCATTCCGCGCGGGGTGGAACTACGGCGAGACCACCGAGACCTTCGTGGTCCAGTACGAGATCAAACCCGCCGTCATGCCCACCGGCACCTATAGGAACATCACCGGCAACCTCGCCCTGTCCTACGGGTTGGTTGCGGCCAGTGTTCGTGCCGGTGTACCGCTCTTCTTAGGCTCGTATCCGATCACCCCGGCCTCGGACATCCTCCACGAACTGTCCAAGCACAAGGGGTTCGGGGTGACCACCTTGCAGGCCGAGGACGAGATCGCCGGGATCGGCGCCGCGATCGGCGCCTCCTTCGCCGGCCAACTCGGCGTCACCACCACCTCAGGGCCCGGGATCGCGCTCAAGTCCGAAGCCATCGGACTCGCGGTCATGACCGAACTCCCCCTGGTGGTCGTCAACGTCCAACGCGGCGGCCCCTCCACCGGCCTGCCGACCAAGACCGAGCAGGCCGACCTCCTCCAAGCCATGTACGGCCGCAACGGCGAAGCCCCCGTCCCCATCATCGCGCCGCAGTCACCCGGAGACTGCTTCGCCGCCGCCCTCGAAGCCGCCCGGATCGCGATCACCTACCGCACCCCCGTCTTCCTCCTCTCCGACGGCTACCTCGCCAACGGCTCCGAACCCTGGGCCATCCCCACCATCGACGACCTGCCGGTGATCGAGCCCGGCTTCGCCACCGGGCCTAACAAGGATGGGGAGTTCTTGCCCTATCTGCGTGACGAGGCCACCCTCGCCCGCCCGTGGGCGCCGCCGGGTGTGGCCGGCCTGGAGCACCGCATCGGTGGTCTGGAGAAGGCCGATGTCACCGGCAACATCTCCTACGACCCGGTCAACCACGACCACATGGTCCGCCTGCGCGCCGCCAAGGTGCAGCGCATCGCCGACTCGCTGCCCCCCTTGCAAGTCGATGATCCGAGTGGGCAGGCCAAGGTCCTCGTGATCGGGTGGGGCTCCACCTACGGCCCCATCGGCGCCGCCTGCCGCCGCGTGCGCCGCGCCGGCAACCACGTGGCCCAAGTCCACCTGCGCCACCTCAACCCCTTCCCGAACGATCTGGGCGAGATCCTCCAGGGCTACGACAAGGTCCTGGTGCCCGAGATGAACCTCGGCCAACTCTCCCGCCTGCTGCGCGCGGAGTTCTTGGTCGACGCCCAGGGCTACAACCACGTCTACGGCCTCCCCCTCAAGGCCGCCGAGCTCGCCGAAGCCATCGGCATCCTGGTGGGCGAGGCCGAAGGCCGCGAGGTCGACCTCGGCGAACACGGCCTCAATCTTCCCGCCGACCACGAGACCAGCCCAGAGGAGGCACCCGTCCGATGACTGCCAACAACCTGGCAGACCTGCCCATGCCCGCACATCATTCGGCGGGCACCGCTCTGGTGCCCCGGCTGGCCGAGGGCCAGACCCAGACCGGCAAGGACTTCTCCAGCGACCAAGAAGTCCGCTGGTGCCCCGGCTGCGGCGACTACGCCGTCCTCAAGGCCGTCCAGTCCTTCCTCCCCGACCTCGGACTAGCTCGGGAGAACATCGTCTTCGTCTCCGGGATCGGCTGCTCCTCGAGGTTTCCCTACTACCTCGACACCTACGGCATGCACTCCATCCACGGCCGCGCCCCCTCCATCGCCACCGGCATCGCAGTAGCCCGCGAGGACCTGTCCGTGTGGGTCGTCACCGGCGACGGCGACGCGCTGTCCATCGGCGGCAACCACCTCATCCACGCCCTACGCCGCAACGTCAACATCACCATCCTGCTGTTCAACAACCGCATCTACGGCCTCACCAAAGGCCAATACTCACCCACCTCCGAAGTCGGGAAGATCACCAAATCCACCCCCACCGGATCCCTCGACCACCCCTTCAACCCCGTCTCCCTCGCCCTCGGCGCCGAAGCCACCTTCGTCGCCCGCACCATCGACTCCGACCGCAAACACCTCACCAACGTCCTCGCCGCAGCCGCCGCCCACCGCGGCACCAGCCTGGTCGAGATCTACCAGAACTGCCCCATCTTCAACGACGGCGCCTTCGACACCCTCAAGGGCATGGGCGAGCACAAAGACACCAAGGAACACGCGATCATCCCGCTGGTCCACGGCCAGCCCATCACCTTCGGCACCCGCGACAAGACCGACGGACCCCTGACCGACGGCCCCCTGACCGGACTCGGCGACAAAGCCCTCATCCGCAGCGCCGCGGGCGGAGTCGAGGTCGCCGACACCACATCCGTCCCGATCGAGCAGATCATCGTCCACGACGCACAGAACCCCGACCCGTCCACCGCGTTCGCGATCTCACGGCTCACCGACGCCGGCTACCTCAACCGCAGCCCCATCGGCATCTTCCGCCAGGTCCAGCGCCCCACCTACGACGACCAGGCCCGCGCCCAGGTCGCCACCGCCAGCAAGACCGCCACCACCCACGGCAGCCCCGAGGAACGCCTCACCACCCTCATCAACACCGGCGACACCTGGACCATCGACTGACCGGACCGCCCGGAGAACGCGACGCGCCGCCGAGCACAGCTCGGCGGCGCGACGCGTCGTACGACCCCGCGGGTCAGCGGCGGGAGTACACGGTGAACTTCGTGGTGGCCTTGGCCCACACCGCGTCACCCTTGGCGACGACCTTGTACTTGGTCTTCTTGCGGTTGATCGCCCGGACGTAGACCTTCTTGGTGAGGCCGTTGCCCTTGGTCTTGACGTTGGCGTGCTTGCGCCACTTGCCGCCGCGCTTGACGAAGACCTTGATCTTCACCTTCGGCGAGAGCGGGTCGACGGCGAACTTGGCCCACAGGCGCTTGCCGTAGCAGCCCGCCTCGGGGTGCGGTCCGCAGTCGGCGATGTAGACCTGACGCGGGTTCGGGCCCTTCTTCGCGGCGACGGTCGTGGTCGGCTCGACCTGGATCGACTCGGCGTGCGCGGCGGTCGGTGCGAGCGTCAGCCCCAGCAGCGCAGCCGTGAAGGCCGCCACCAGGACCGAGATGGAGCGAGTGAATCGCATAAGGGACTCCCCCTCGAGATCGGGTTCGTTCGTGGACACGACCTTCGTGCCCACCGGAAAGCGACCTGAAACCACCTCGCCCACACGAGACGGGGCCACGTCGCTAGGGTCCCAGTGTGTCGGATGACCGTCGCGGCTTCACCCTCGGGTTCCTCGCGTACCTGATCTGGGGCGCCTTCCCCCTCTACTGGCCGCTGCTCGAGCCGAGCGGTCCCGTCGAGATCCTGGCCCACCGGATGGTCTGGTCGCTGGTCGTGATGGGCGTCCTCGTGGCCGTGCTGCGGCGTACGGCGGCGCTGCGGGCCGTGCTGCGCAGTCGTCGTACGACGCTCCTGCTCGTCGTCGCGGCCGCCACCATCACGGCGAACTGGGGCACCTACATCTACGGCGTCAACAGCGATCGCGTCGTCGAGACGTCGCTGGGGTACTTCATCAACCCGCTCGTCACCGTGCTGATGGGCGTGCTGATCCTCGGCGAGCGACTGCGCGGCCCGCAGTGGGCGGCGCTGGGGATCGGCGCGGCGGCGGTCGTCGTCCTGACCCTCGACCACGGGCGGCCGCCGGTGATCGCGCTGGTGCTGGCGTTCTCGTTCGGCACCTACGGGCTGGCGAAGAAGTCGGCCGGGGTCGGGGCGATCGAGAGCCTGACCTTCGAGACCGCGGTGGTCGCGCCCTTCGCGCTGGGCTACCTGTGCTGGCTCGGCAGCGCCGGGCGTGCGCACTTCGCCGGCGAGGGCGCGGGCCATGTGGCGCTGCTGGTCGCGAGCGGGGTGGTGACCGCGGTGCCGTTGCTGTGCTTCGGCGCGGCGGCCACCCGGGTGTCGATGACGACGCTCGGGCTGCTGCAGTACCTCACGCCGGTGCTGCAGTTCGCCCTGGGGGTCACCGTGCTGGGCGAGCACATGCCCGCCGGCCGGTGGATCGGGTTCGGCCTGGTCTGGCTGGCGCTGGTCGTCCTCACGGCCGAGGCCCTGCGACACCACCGCCGCCAGCTGGTCCTGGCCGCCGAGTCCTCCGCGGCGTGAGCGGTCCGCGGCGCCGGCAACGGGGCCGGTAGCGGCCTCGCGCGGCGGCGACGGGGTGCGCGTCGCCGCCGCGCGAGGCGTTCGTGGGGGGCGCTCAGGCGGAGCGCTCCAGGCGGCCGAAACCGCTGCGGTGGAAGACGAGGGGCTCGCCGGCGTCGCCGTGGTCGACGGCGTGCACCCGGAGCAGCACGATCACGTGGTCGCCCGCCTCGACCTCGCGGTAGAGCGAGCAGGTGAACCGGACCAGGCCCTCGTCGAGGGTCACCGCGCCGTCGTCCCCGACCGTGACGGGAAGGCCGGCGAAGCGCTCGTCGACGGGGCCGGAGAGCTGGCGGCACACGGCGCCGTGGTGATCGGCCAGGACCGTCACGCCGACGCTGCCGGCCCGGCGAAGGTCCGGCCAGGTCCGGGAGCCGCTCGCGAGCGAGATCGACACCAGCGGCGGCTCCAGGCTCACCGAGGTGAACGAGCTGGCCGCGAGGCCCACGGTCCGGCCGTCCACCTCGGCCGCGAGGGCGACCACGCCGGTCGGGAACGCCCCGAACGCCCGGCGCAGGGCGACCGGGTCGAGGTCCTGGTTCGTGGCCATCACGCTCATGCCGACAAAGTTAACTCGTATAGTCGAGTTTCACGAGGCCGGGTGGCGACGATTCAGCCGAGCCCGTGACAGGCCGAGCCGATCACGCCGAGCGGACCGCCACGACGTCCGCGAACGCCTCCAGCGCGGAGCGGACCGAGCCCTCGGGGAGGATCTGCAGCAGCTGCTTGGCCTCCTGGGAGCGGGCGACGACGTAGGCCCGGGCCTCGTCCATGGCGGGGTGCTTGCGGAGCAGGTCGAGCGCCTCCGCGTGGAGCTCGGCGTCGTCGGCGAGGTCGGTGCGCTCGGGGTCGAGCAGCTCGCGCAGGCGGGCGTCGGCCGGGTCGCCGGAGGCGCGGGCCATCAGCACCGGCAGCGTGGGGACGCCCTCCTTGAGGTCGGTGCCGGGGGTCTTGCCCGACTCCGCGCTCTCGGAGGCGATGTCGAGGATGTCGTCGGAGAGCTGGAACGCGGTGCCGACCAGCTCGCCGTACGCCGTGAGCGCGGCGACGATCTCCGGCGCGGCGCCGGAGAACAGCGCGCCGTAGTGGGCCGAGGTGGCGATGAGGGAGCCGGTCTTGCCGGCGACGACCTCGAGGTAGTGGGCGAGGGCGTCCTCGCCGGGCCCCGGCTTCACGGTCTCCAGGATCTGGCCCTCGACCAGGCGGGTGAACGTCTCCGCCTGGATCCGGACCGCCTCGGGGCCCAGCCGGGCGGTGAGCTCGGACGACTTCGCGAACAGCCAGTCGCCGGTCAGGATCGCGACCAGGTTGTCGTAGCGGGCGTTGGCCGAGTCCTCGCCGCGCCGCAGGGCGGCCTCGTCCATGACGTCGTCGTGGTAGAGCGAGCCGACGTGCGTGATCTCCACGACGCACGCGGCGGTGAGCACCTCGTCGGCGCCGGGGCGGGGGCCCGCCTCGGCGGCCAGCAGCACCAGCAGCGGCCGGAACCTCTTGCCGCCGGCGGCCAGCAGGTGACGGGCCGCCTCGGTGACGTACGGCGCCCGGCTGGACGCGTGCTCGAAGAGGGCCTCCTCGACCGTGGCCATCCGCGCCCTGAGCCGGTCGGCGAGGGCGGTGTCGTCGATCGGCAGGGCCAGGTCGGCGGGACGCGCATCAGGGTCACCTGATGAAGTCTCCCGCACGCGCCACCGTTTCGAGAACCCGACCTGCCGCCATCGCCTCAGAGGGTCGTCGTGCCGGGGATCGCGTCCGCGGTGGCAGGGCGGAACAGGCTGCTGCCCCGGACATCCTCGTCCACGAGCGTGACCAGGTCCTCCCGGGTCAGCGGCTGGCGCAGCTCCACCAGGCGCTTGGCCTGTCGGAGCCGGCACCGCTCGACCGCGTTGCGGACGCTGCGGGCGTTGGAGAATCGAGGCTTCTGCATGCGCAGCGCCAGATAGTCCGCGAACGCCTCGCGCGCAGCCGGAGCGAAGCGGAAGTTCTCTCGCTCGACCATCAGGTCGGCGATCCGCACCAGCTCCTCGTGGGTGTAGTCCTCGAAGGAGATGTGGTGCGGCACCCGGGAGGACAGGCCGGGGTTGGCGGAGAAGAAGGTGTCCATCCGGTCCTCGTAGCCGGCGAAGATGACCACCATGCTGGCCCGCTCGCTCTCCATCTCCTGGAGCAGGATCTCGATCACCTCCTGCCCGTAGTCGCGCTCGTTCTCGGGCCGGTAGAGGTAGTAGGCCTCGTCGATGAAGAGGACGCCGCCCGCGGCCCGGGCGATCGCCTCCTTGGTCTTCGGGGCGGTGTGGCCGATGAACTGGCCGACCAGGTCGTCGCGGGTGACCGTGTGCACCCGCGGCGTGCGGATATAGCCCAGCGCGTGGAGGATCTGCGCCATCCGCTGGGCGACGGTGGTCTTCCCCGTGCCGGGACCGCCGGTGAAGCTCATGTGGAGCGTGGGCCGCGACGAGCTCAGCCCGAGCTGCTGCCGCGCCCGGTCGACCAGCAGCAGGGCGGCGATCTCGCGGACCCGCTCCTTGACCGCCGACAGGCCCACCAGGTCGGCCTCCAGGGAGTCGAGGGTCTCCTCGACCTGGCGCCGCGCCTCGTCGGCGTCCAGGTCGAACTGTTCCTCGGCCTGGATCTCCTCCTCGGCCTGGATCTGCTCCTCGGCCCGGCCCTCAGCCGCCATAGCGCTCACCCGGCGGCGCGGTCGCGGCGTACGGACGGATGCCGTAGGCCTGCGCGCGGCCCGGCCCCTCGGTCCGGGTCAGCTCGAAGCCGGGCTCGGCCGGCGGGCGCTGGACCAGGAAGGACAGCGCCGTGGTCTGGCGGCCCAGGCTGGCGTCGTAGGCCAGCACCCGGACATAGTGGTGCGGAAAGGTCGACCGGCAGGCGTTGATCTCGGCCAGCACGCCGTCGGGCTCGATCAGGTCGAACAGCGGCAGCCCCCACATCTCCCAGTAGACGTTGCGGGCGTGCGGGTCGTCGGTGTGCTCGACCGACACCGGCCAGCCGTGGTCGAGGGCGTAGCGGACCTGGAGCGCGATCTCGTCGTCGGTCAGGTCGGGCAGGTAGGAGAAGGCTCCGTGGCGCAGCAGCATCGGCTCGTCCCTTTCAGTACGACGGCGTGGGCACCGCGTCCGGTGCGTCGGTCGAGGTGTAGTCGAAGGTGACATCACCCCAGGTGGCGAGCGCGGCCTCGAGCGGCTTGTTGCGCTCGGCGGCGGCGCGCAGCACGTCCGGGCCCTCGCGGAGCAGGTCGCGACCCTCGTTGCGGGCCTTGACGACGGCCTCGAGCGCGACCCGGTTCGCCTCGGCGCCGGCGGCGACGCCGAGGGGGTGGCCGATGGTGCCGCCGCCGAACTGCAGGATGACGTCGTCGCCGAACAGGTCGAGCAGCTGGTGCATCTGGCCGGCGTGGATGCCGCCGGAGGCGACCGGCATGACCCCGGGCATGCTGGCCCAGTCCTGGTCGAAGAAGATGCCGTTGGCCGGGTTCGTCGGGATGTGCTCCTCGCGCAATGTGTCGTAGTAGCCGCGGGTGGTGGCGGGGTCGCCCTCCAGCTTGCCGATGACGGTGCCGGCGTGGACGTGGTCGACGCCGATCAGCCGGCACCACTTGGCGATCACCCGGAAGCTGACGCCGTGCGTCTTCTGTCGCGTGTACGTCGAGTGGCCGGCGCGGTGCAGGTGGAGCAGGACGCCGTTGCGGCGGGCCCAGTGCGCCATCGACTGCATCGCGGTGTAGCCGATCGTCAGGTCGATCATCACCACGACGCTGCCCAGCTCCTTGGCGAGCTCGGCGCGTTCGTACATCTCCTCCATGGTGGCGGCGGTGACGTTGAGGTAGTGGCCCTTGACCTCGCCGGTCTCGGCCATCGCCCGGTTGACGCCCTCCATGCAGTAGAGGAAGCGGTCGCGCCAGCGCATGAACGGCTGCGAGTTGATGTTCTCGTCGTCCTTGGTGAAGTCGAGGCCGCCGCGGCAGGCCTCGTAGACCACCCGGCCGTAGTTGCGAGCGGACAGGCCCAGCTTGGGCTTGATGGTCGCGCCGAGCAGCGGGCGGCCGTACTTGTTGAGGTGCTCGCGCTCCATGACGATGCCGTGGGCCGGACCCTGAAAGGTCTTCACGTAGGCGACCGGGATCCGCATGTCCTCCAGCCGCAGCGCGGTGAGCGGCTTGAAGCCGAAGACGTTGCCGATGATCGAGCTGGTGAGGTTGGCGATCGAGCCCTCCTCGAACAGGTCGATGTCGTAGGCGATGTAGGCGAAGTACTCGCCGGGACGGCCGGGCACGTCCTCCACCCGGTAGGCCTTGGCCTGGTAGTGGGTGTTGGCCGTGAGCCGGTCGGTCCACACCACCGTCCAGGTGGCCGTCGACGACTCGCCGGCCACCGCGGCCGCGGCCTCGATCGGGTCCACGCCGGCCTGCGGGGCGACCCGGAAGACGGCGAGCACGTCGGTGTCCTTCGGCTCGTAGTCGGCGTCGTAGTAGCCCATCGACGCGTAGCTGTGGACGCCCGGGTCCCACCGGTCCTGCTGATCCTTCTCGACCTCGGCGATGGCCACGGCGCGCTCCTTCTGCTCAAGCTGCTCACAACTGGTCTCGGGCATCACCCTGCGCCAGAAACTGTTCAACGACAATGGAAATGTTTGTACCGACCCTTCATCGATCGATTAACATTTGCTCATGAGCGGGGTGACCTGGGCACGGATGCGGACCTTCGTCACCGTGGCCGACACCGGCAGCATCCGGGCCGCCGCCGAGCAGCTGCACGTCACCGAGCCCGCGGTCTCCGCGGCCGTCGGCCACATCGAGCGCCACCTCGGCGTCGAGCTGCTGAGCCGCGAGGGCCGCGGGATCCGGCTGACCCAGAGTGGGCACACCTACGCCCGCTACTGCCGCACCCTGCTCGGGCTCGCCGAGGAGGCCGAGACCGCGGTCCGCGCCGCCACCTCCGGGCGACTGCGGATCGGCGCCGTGGCGACCGCCGGCGAGACCGTGCTGCCCCGGCTGCTCGCGACCTTCCGGGCCCGCTACCCCGACGTCGAGCTGAGCCTCTCCGTGCGCCCTCGCGACGAGCTGTTCGCCGAGCTCGACCAGCACCAGGTCGACCTCGCCGTCGCCGGCCGGCCACCGCACGGCTCGGGTCTGGTGTCGGTCGCGCGGCGGCCCAACCGGCTGGTCGTCGTCGCCGCGCCTGGGTACGACGTCCCGCCGGCCACCGCGACCTGGCTGCTGCGCGGCCGCGGCTCCGGCACCCGCCGGACCTGCCTGGCGCTCCTCGAGCAGCGCCAGTGGCAGCCGCCCACGCTGACCCTGGGCACGCACGGTGCCGTCCTCGCCGCCGCGCGGGAGGGCCTCGGTCTGACCCTGGTGCACTCGGACGCCGTGGCCGACGCGCTGCGCGAGGGCGCGCTTCGCGTCGTACCCGTGCCGGGGACACCGCTGGACCGCCCGTGGCACCTGGTCACCGCCGGCGCCGCTCCCCCGGCGGCGGAGCTGTTCGTCGAGCACGTCTGCGGCCACGTCGACGGCCGGGGCGAGGACTTCGGGTTCCACCCTCACAACCGCCCGCAGGGGTGACGAGCCCGGCCACCGCCCGGCGGAACCCTGGGGACATGCGCACCCTCGCCGACACCGCCCTGTCCCTCGTCAGCTCCGGGCGCGGCATCCTCGCCGCCGACGAGAGCGTCCGCACCATGTCCCAGCGGCTGGAAGCCGAGGGCGTCCCCGCCACCGAGGAGAACCGCCGCGCGTACCGCGAGCTGCTCGTGTCGGCGCCCGGCCTTCGCGACAGGGTCAGCGGCGTGATCCTGTGTGACGAGACGCTGCGGCAGCACGCGTCGTTCGGCGACGTCGACCTGGCCTTCCCCGAGGCCTGTCACCGCTGGGGCGTTCTGCCCGGCATCAAGGTCGACACCGGCACCACGCCGCTCGCCTTCGGGGAGGGCGCCCTGGTCACCGAGGGCCTCGACGGGCTGCGCGACCGGCTGAAGGAGTACGCCGGCCTGGGCGCCGCCTTCGCGAAGTGGCGCGCCGTCATCGACGTGGCCTCCGCCTCCGATCACGCCCTGAAGGCCAACGCCCACGCCCTCGCTCGCTATGCGGCGCTGTGCCAGGAACAGGGGCTGGTCCCGATCGTCGAGCCGGAGGTGCTGTGCACGGGTGACCACGACCTCGACCGGTGCGCCGAGGTCACCGATCGCGCCCTTGCCGCGGTGTTCGAGCAACTGGAGGCACAGCACGTCGACCTCGCCGGGATGGTCCTCAAGCCCAACCTGGTGACGCCCGGTCTCGGAGCCGTCCCGGCACCGGCGGACCAGGTCGCCGCGGCGACCCTGAAGGTGCTCGACCGCCGGGTGCCTCCGGCCCTCCCGGGGATCGCCTTCCTCTCCGGTGGACACGACAACGTGACCGCCTGCCGGTACCTCGCCGCGGTCAACGCCGCAGCCGGTGAACGGAGCTGGAGGCTCACGTTCTCCTTCGGCCGGGCGCTGGTCAGCGACGCCCTACGCCGCTGGGGCGGCGAGGAGGCTCACCGCGACGAGGCCCAGGCGGTACTGCTGGCCAACTGCGCCCGGGCGGCCGACGCGATCGCGGGCCGGGCGCCGGCCGCAGCCTGACCCTCGATCCTCATCCCGGACCGGGCAGGCTCAGCGCTCCGGCGCACCGCTCGGCAGCGGGAACTCCACGATCACCGCGGTGCCGCGGCCCTCGATCGAGTCGATCCGCAGGGTCGCACCGACGAGCGCAGCGCGCTCGACGATCGACTCGAGTCCGAAGTGCTCGGCCGCTGCGGAACGGCCCCGTCCGCGAACCGCCTCGACGTCGAAGCCCGCACCGTCGTCGGTGACACCGAGGACGGCCGCGTCGCCCACACGGCGCAGCGAGAGTACGACACGCTGTGCCTCCGCGTGCTTGATCGCGTTGTTGAGGGCCTCCTGAGCGATCCGGAAGAGCGCCGCAGCCGCGTGGTCGGGCACTGCCACGAACTCCGACTGGTCGTCCGTGCGGAACTCGACGTCGACTTGCGGGAGAATCTGGCACAGCGACTCCAACGCGGCCACCAACCCGAGGTCCTCCAGGAGCAGCGAGTGCAGCCCGGTGATCGCGGCCCGGGTCTCGTCGTAGGCCAGGCCAGCGAGGCGGCGGGCGGCCGCGATCTCGCCGAGCGCACCCGTGAGCCGCGGATCGACGACCTCCTCCGTACCGCGCAGAGCGGCCGCGAGACCGGTGTGCGCGGCGCTGAGATGGAAGGAGAGCGAGGCGAGCGCCTGGGTGACCCCGTCGTGGAGATCGCCGGCGATCCGACGCCGCTCGGCCTCCTGGGCCGAGATGGCCTGGGCGATGAGCCGGTCCCGCATCGCATGATGGTCCTCCGCGTCACCACGGAGGCCCTCGGCGTACAAGCGGATGCCGACCAGGTCGGCGAGCCGCTGGGCGCGCGCAAGGTCGTCGGCCTCGAACGGCCGACGGTCCCGGCGGTGCACCGAGACCACGGCGACGATGGTGCCCTCCAGCCCGTGCGCAGGAACGCAGAGTCGCGACACGACCTCCTCTTCATCCAGGCCCAGCAGAGCACGGTGGTGCGGGTTGCGGGGAGAGTCGTCCACGATCGTCACCGAGTTGCCGCTGTGAGCGACCAGGCCGACCACCCCGTACCCCACGGGCACCCGCAACTCGCGCGCCGCGGCGGAGTCGCCGGGATGGGCGCCGCCCACGGTCAGGTCGGTGTCGACGACGATGAACACCGTCGCTCCATCGGCCTCGAAGAGCTCGGCGAACGCCCTCCCCACGCCGCGCAGGTCCACTTCCCCGGGGACGACGAGAAGCTCGTGAATCCGCGTCAGGTCAGCCACGGCGAACTCACCGCAGGGTCACTGGTAGAGACCCTCGCGCAGCGCCACCGCGATGGCGCCGCCGCGGTCCGACACGCCGAGCTTGCGGTACAGGCCGCGGATGTGGGTCTTCACGGTGTCCTCGCTGACCACGAGCTTGCCCGCGATCGCCTTGTTCGAGTGACTGGCCACCAGCAGAGCCAGCACCTCGCTCTCGCGCTGGGTGAGCCCCAGCCGCGCGCCCGGCCAGAACTCGCCGGCGGTGACGCGCGCCGCCGACATGGCGATCCGGCCGGCCAGGGTCGGGTCGATCACCACGTCGCCGGCCATCACCCGGTTGAGGTGCTCGACCAGCTCGGCGCCGTCGACGCGCTTGAGGACGTACCCGGACGCCTCGGCGCGCAGGGCCTGGAAGGCGTACTGCTCGTCGTCGTAGACCGTCAGGAACACCACGTGGACGCCGGGGCTGGTCTGCTTGACCCGTCGGCACAGGTCCAGCCCGCTGTCGCGGCCGAGCCGGATGTCGCAGAGCACGATGTCGGGCTCGGCGTCCCGGACGACGGCGAGCGCCTGCTCGAGGTCGGTCGCGGTGCCGACCACCTCCACCTCGTCGCCGAAATGGGCGAGCATCGCCTGCACGCCGTGCAGGACCATCTCGTGGTCGTCCGCCATCACGATCCGCGTCGGGCCGCTGCGCGTCGACACAGCGGCCGCCTCCTCGTCGGCCTTCATGGGCGAAGCCTAGGCGCTCGCGCCGGGACGGGAGCCGCACCTTCAGTGAATCCACCAGTGCCGCCACCCCTGCGGGTGAGTCCGGCCCGGGCGCCGTTCGATCTGCTGTGCGGGTGAACGCCGTCGACACGATCCGGTTCCTCGCCGCGGACATGGTGCAATCCGCAAACAGCGGCCACCCCGGGATGCCGATGGGGGCCGCGCCGATGGCGTGGGTCCTGTTCTCCCGCCACCTGCGCCACGACCCGTCCCAGCCGGACTGGCCCGACCGGGACCGGTTCGTCCTCTCCGCGGGGCACGGCTCCGCGCTGCAGTACGCGCTCCTCCACCTGTTCGGGTACGACCTGACGCTCGACGACCTGCGCGGGTTCCGGCAGCTCGGCTCCCGCACCCCCGGCCACCCCGAGTACGGCGACACCCCCGGCGTCGAGGCCACCACCGGACCACTCGGTCAGGGCATCGCGATGGCGGTGGGGATGGCACTGGCGGAGCGGATGTACGCCGCGCGCTTCCCCGGCCTGGTCGACCACCGCACCTGGGCGATCGCCGGCGACGGCTGCCTGATGGAGGGGATCAGCCACGAGGCCGCGTCGCTGGCCGGGCACCTCGGCCTGGGCCGGCTCACCGTCCTCTGGGACGACAACCGGATCACCATCGACGGAGCGGTCGACCGATCGTGCAGCGACGACCAGTCGGCGCGCTTCCGCGCCTACGGCTGGCATGTCGTCGAGGTGTCCGACGGCACCGACCTGGAGGCGATCGACCGCGCGCTCACGGAGGCGGTCGCGGATCCGCGCCCGAGCCTGGTCGCGGTGCGCACGGTCATCGGCCACGGCGCGCCCGACGTCGCCGGCACCTCCGCCGCGCACGGGTCGCCGCTCGGCGCGGACCGGCTGGCCGAGGCGAAGCGACGCGCCGGCTGGCCGGACGAGGCGTTCGTCGTACCCGAGGACGTGCGGGCGGCCTGCGAGCAGTACGCCACCGCCGGACGCGCCGCCCGCTTCGTGTGGGAGGAGCGGCTGGCCGCGCTGCGGGAGTCGGATCCCGCACGCGCGGCCGAGTGGCAGCGCCGGCAGCGCGGCGACCTCCCGGCGGACGTCGACGAGGAGTTCTGGGCGCACCTCGCCACGACGCTGCCGGACGCGCCGACCGCCACCCGGCAGTCCTCCCGCGCCGTGCTCGCGGCGCTGACCGAGGCGCTGCCGGAACTGGTCGGCGGATCGGCCGACCTGGCCGGGTCGACCGGCACCGACGCCGGCACCGTCCCCGTGCGGCGGGGTGACTACGGCGGCGCGCGGATCGACTTCGGCATCCGCGAGCTCGCCATGGCCGCGGTGCTGAACGGGATCGCGCTGCACGGCGGCTTCCGCTGCTTCGGCAGCACCTTCCTGGTGTTCGCCGACTACCTCCGGCCGGCGCTGCGCCTGTCCGCGCTGATGCGGCAGCCCGTCATCCAGGTGCTCACCCACGACTCGGTCGCGGTCGGCGAGGACGGCCCGACCCACCAGCCGGTCGAGCACCTGGACTCGCTCCGGATCATCCCGAACGTACGCGTCCTCCGGCCCGCCGACGCCGGGGAGACGGCGGAGGCCTGGCGGTGTGCACTCGGCGCGACGGACGGCCCGACCGTCCTCGCGCTCTCCCGCCAGGCCCTCCCGCCGCTCGACGGCGCCCACACCACTCCCGGTTGGCTGGCCCGCGACGGGTTCCGGGTGGCGCGCGCGAGCGCCGATCCCGACGTCGACCTGCTCGCCTCCGGCTCCGAGGTGGACCTCGCGCTGGCCGCCGCCGAGGTCCTCGCCGGGGAGGGCCTGACCGTGCGGGTCGTCTCGGTGCCCTGGCGGGAGCGGTTCGAGGTACGCCGTGATCGTCTGGGCAGCGCGCGGGCCACCGTCGCCGTCGAGGCCGGTTCGACCCTCGGGTGGCGCCACCTCGCCGACGCCGTCGTGGGTGTCGACAGGTTCGGCGCGTCCGGCGCGGGCTCCGCGGTCCGCGATCATGTGGGCCTCACCGTCGCCGCGGTGGCCGACGCGGCGCGGACCGCGCTGCGATCCGCGGCGCCATCGCCGTGAGCTGGTGCTCGGTCTGCGCGACCAGCGCGTCGACCTCGGTCGGCGTCAGCCGGTCGCACGCGAAGTCCCAGTGCACGGCGACGTGGTCGCCCGCCGCAACGCCGTCGACGAAGGGACTGCCCTCGACGCGATAGCCGACGGTCCTGGTCTGGTCCGCCCCCAGCTCCAGTCGCGCGCCGGCCGTGGGCGTCGCCGCGGCGTACTCCAGGCGCGGGCCACGGACCACCAGCTCGTCGGCGCCGACCTCCTCCACGACGCCCCAGCCGATCCGGCACGACTCCAGCACCCGCAGCGGCTCCGGCCCGGCGCCGAGCAGCCTCGACCACGGGTAGACGGCGAGCACGTGGAAGGCGTGGCTGGGGCGGCCTCCGGGAGCAGCTCCTCGGTCAGGTGCGCCCAGTAGTGGCCGGCCTGCGGCCTCAGCTCGGCCAGCAGCCGCTCGCCGTACCGGACGCCGTCGATCGCGGCGGAGACGTCGTTGCCGGTCCAGTAGCCGCGGACCACGAGCGGGTCCAAGGGGTCGCCGACGCCGGCGAGCTCGGCGAGCAGCCGCTGATACGGCCAAGCGCCGGAGAACCGCCGGGCGACGTCCTCGATCTCGGTGACCGCCGCGACCGGGGGCGAGCCGGTCGCGGCGGCGACGAGGGCTGCGGATCCGGCGGGCCCGCAGTAGCCCAGGGCGTTCGGTGCGTGCGCATACTGGGCGAAGAGCCGATGACCGGTCGGACGGGAGCCGTCATCAGCCAACGGGCGCCCCCTGACCGACCATCAGCGCCGTCTCGCGGTGCAGCCGCCCGAAGTTGTAGTACGCCGCGCAGGCCCCCTCGGGTGAGACCATGCAGGTGCCGATCGGCGTCTCCGGCGTGCAGGCGGTGCCGAACACCTTGCACTCCCAGGGCTTGATCGCGCCCTTGAGCACCTCGCCGCACTGACAGGCCTTCGGGTCGGCGACCCGGACCCCGGGCATCGAGAACCGCACCTCGGCGTCGTAGTCGGCGAAGTCGTCGTGGACCTTCAGCGCGCTCTGCGAGATGAAGCCCAGGCCCCGCCACTCGAAGTGCGGGCGCAACTGGAAGGTCTGGGCCATCAGCTTCAGCGCCGCGACGTTGCCGTCCTCGCGGACCACCCGTCCGTACTGGTTCTCGACCTCGCAGCGGCCGTCGCGGTGCTGCTGCAGGAGCATGTGCACCGAGGCCAGGATGTCCAGCGGCTCGAAGCCGGCGACCACCACGGGCTTGCCGTAGACCTCGGGCACGAAGCGGTACGGGTGGGTGCCGACGACGGTCGAGACGTGCCCCGGCCCCAGGAAGCCGGACAGCCGGAGGTCGGGGCTCTCCAGGATCGCCTTGATCGGCGGCACGATCGTGACGTGGTTGCTGAACACGCTGAAGTTCGTCAGCCCGAGCGCCTTGGCCCGGACCAGCGTGACGGCCGTCGACGGCACGGTGGTCTCGAAGCCGACGGCGAAGAAGACGACATGCTTGTCGGTGTTCTCCATCGCGATCTTGACCGCGTCCAGCGGGGAGTAGACGAACCGTACGTCGGCACCGCGGGCCTTCGCGTCGAGCAGCGACCCGCGGGACCCTGGGACGCGCATCATGTCGCCGAACGTCGTGAAGACGACATCGGGCTGCTCGGCGAGCCACATCGCGTCGTCGATGCGACCCATCGGGATCACGCACACGGGGCAGCCCGGGCCGTGCACCAGCTCGATGCTGGCGGGCAGGAGGTGCTCGATGCCGTGCCGGTAGATCGTGTGAGTGTGTCCGCCGCACACCTCCATGAACTTGAACTCGTCGTCCCCGGCAAGGTCGGTGATCGACCGGACCAGGGCGCGCGCGGCCGCGGGGTCCCGGAACTCGTCCACGAACTTCATCTCAGGCCTCCACTGCCGTGCTCTTGAACATGTCGATCTCGTCCAGGTAGTCCTGGCCCATCTTCTGGACCTGGTCCAGCGTCATCTGCGCCTCCTCCTCGTCGATCTTCGCCATGCCGAAGCCGACGTGCACCAGGACCCAGTCGCCGGTGCGCACGTCCTGCTCCGCGAGCAGCTTGATGCTGATGATGCGTCGGACGCCGCTGACATCGACCCGGGCGAGGTGCTCGTCGGGATCGACGATCTCGACGACCTGGCCGGGAATTCCCAGGCACATGGTGATTCGTCTCCTTCCTGGGCCTCGTGACGGTCGCTGCGCGACCTCCTCGACCACCGAATGGGTTCTCAGCAGATCCGCGGCAGCGGGTCGCCGACGAGCATGTCGACGATGCGGGTGCCGCCGAACGGCGTCCGCATCGCCACGATCCCGGCGGGCTCGGCGAGGACCTCGCCGATCACCGCCGCCTGGCCGCCGCCCGCACGGCTGCGCAGGGCCGCGACGGCCGCCTCCGTCTCCTCCGCCGGTACGACGGCGACGAACTTCCCCTCGTTCGCGACGTGCACGGGGTCGATCCCGAGCATGTCGCAGCAGCCGAGCACGGTGGGGTCGATGGGGAGCAGGCCCTCGTCGATCACCACGCCCAGCCCGACCGCCTGGGCGAGCTCGTTGCACACCGTGCCGAGCCCGCCGCGAGTGGCGTCGCGCATCCATCGGGTGCCGGGCGCCGCCGCGAGCAGGCCCTCCACCAGCGCGTTGACCGGCATCGAGTCGGAGGCGATGTCGGCCTCGATGTCCAGGTTGCCCCGGGCGAGCATCACCGCCATGCCGTGGTCGGCGATGGTGCCGGACACCACCACCCGGTCACCGGGCCGCACCGACTCCATCGACAGCTCCCGCCCGGCGGGCACCACGCCGACGCCCGCGGTGGTGACGTAGAGGCCGTCGGCCGCTCCGTGGGGCACCACCTTGGTGTCGCCGGTCACGACCTGCACGCCTGCCGCGTCGGCCGCGACCCGCATCTGCCGCGCGATCTGCGTGAGGCGGTCGATCGGGAAGCCCTCCTCGATCACGAACGCCGCCGAGATCCACTGCGGCACCGCGCCGGAGACCGCCAGATCGTTGACGGTCCCGTTGACGGCGAGCTCGGCGATGGAGCCGCCGGGGAACTCCAGCGGTTGGACGACGTAGGAGTCGGTGGAGAACGCCAGCCGCTCGCCGGTCGGCAGCCGGAGCAGGGCGCCGTCCCCCAGCTCCTCCAGGAGCGGGTTGCGGAACGCCTCCACGAACACGTGGTCGACCAGGGCCGCCGAGGACTTCCCGCCGGCTCCGTGGGCCATGGTGACCACGTCGTCCACCAGTCGCGGTCGGCGCTTGCGGAACTCCTCGATCCGGAGCCGGGTGCGGTCCTCCGGGTCCGGCACCTCGCTGGCCGACGGAGTGAGCCGTTCGCTGGTCATCGCACACCCTCCTTGCCCAGGGTCTCGAGATGGTGCTGGGCCGTCGCCCAGAGCCGGTAGCCGACGAGCGCCTGGCTCTCCTGGATCCGGTGGATGCTCGGGGACCGGATCGTGAAGCAGTGGTCGACCTCGTCGGCCACCGCCATCCGCCCGCCGTCGTGCCCGGAGAACCCGATCGTCAGCAGGCCCCGCCGGCGTGCCTCGACCAGCGCCGTCATCAGGTCCTCCGAGCTGCCGGACGTCGACAGCGCGACCGCGACGTCCCCCGGCCGCGCGTGCGCCATCAGCTGGCGGGAGAACACCACGTCGAAGCCGATGTCGTTGCCGAGCGCGGTGAGGACCGCCTGGTCCGCGGCCAGGCAGCGCGCCGGCAGCGGCCGGCCGTGCGAGGGCCGGGCGAAGAGGGAGGCGAGCGTCTCGGCGTCCGTGGAGCTGCCGCCGTTGCCGAAGGTGTACATCCTCCCCGCCGCGGCGAAGCGCTCGGCGATCGCGCAACCGGCGGCCTCGATCTCGGCGCCCCACTCCTCCAGCGACGCCTGCTGCAGCCGGGCGCTCTCCCCGGCCTTGCTGCGGGCCGAGGCGGCCAGGTCGACCAGCAGCGCGTCGACGTCGGTCTCCTGCGCCTCGATGAACGGGTAGAGGAAGTCGGTGTTCTCCGTCATCGCGGCCTCCCTCCGGCCGGGTCGTCCTCGAGCCGGGTGAGGGCCGCCCCACCGTGGATCAGGATCAGGTCGCCGGGCACCACGTCGCCGACGACCATCGTGTCGACGTACTCCTCGCCGTCGGCGGTGCGCACCAGTGCCCCCGACAGCGCGTCGACGGGCGGCGCGACGACCTCGCCGAGCCGGCCCTCGTCGCTGCAGGTGACGCACACCTCCTCGGTGCACTCCTCGGCCGCGGTCGTCAGCAGGCCGGGGTGCTCGAAGCAGACGTGGGTCAGCTCCCAGAGCAGGTGGTACATGAGCACGAAGCGCCCGGTCGCCGGCGTCATCGGGTCGTCCGAGGGGACCCACAGGACGTGGTCGGCGGCCCCGGCGGGCGGTCGGTCGCCGTACCCGATCCAGATCGTCTCCGCGCCCCACGCGGGTGCGCGGCGCATCACGTCGGCGACCGAGCCGTCGGCGGCATCGGCGATCGCCAGTACGACGTCGCCCGGTCGGGTCGCGATGCGGGTCTCCGCCACGGTGTCGGCCGCGACGAGCGCGACGGCGGGCAGGGCGCGCTTGCCCACGATGACCGGGTGCACGAACTCCACGGCGACGTGGTGGGCGTGCGGCTCCCACCGGGGCGAGATCACCCACAGCGTGGCACCCGCGTGGAACCGCCGCGCGAGCGCCAGCGCGGCACCGGCCAGGTCGGCGGACAGGTCCTCGTCGATGAGGCCGCGGGCCTCGGTCGTCGTCTCGCTCACCTCCGGCGCCGCGCTCATCGGACGCCCTCCGCCGGTGCCTCGATCACGCCCAGGTCGACCATCATCGCGATGGTCTCCCGCGCCGAATCCTCGGTCAGCCGGGTGAGCGCGTAGCCCGCGTGGACGATGACGTAGTCGCCCACCGCCAGGTCGGGCAGGTAGTCCAGGCACACCTGCCGCACCTCGCCGACGAAGTCGGCGAGCGCGGCCAGCGCGCCCTGCTCGGTGGTCCAGATCCGCTCGATCCGGCCCGGCACTCCCAGGCACATCAGCGCACTCCCTTCTCTCGTGCCGCGATCGCTCGCCCGATCGCGGCCTGGCCGAGCGCGAGCCCGGCGTCGTTGCAGGGGACCCGGCGGTGGGTGAGCACCTCCAGGCCTGCGGTCGTCAGGTGCTGCCGCAGCGCGGCGGTGAGCACCCGGTTGGCGAACACGCCTCCGGTGAGGCCCACCATGCCGACCTGCCGGTGCTCCGCCTCGGTGACCACCAGCCCGGCCGTGGCCGCGGCGAGCGCGAGGTGGAACCCCTTCGCCAGCGCCCCACGGTCGGCTCCCCGGGCGAGCCCGGCCACAATGTCCCGCACCGCCGGCCGCCAGTCGACGAGGCCGTCGGCGACGGCCATCTCCACGGGCGTCGTACGACGCGCGCGGCGCGCCAGCATCTCCAGCTCGACGGCGGCCTGCGCCTCGTAGCCGACCCGCTGCCGCACGCCCAGCAGCGCCGCGACTCCGTCGAAGAGCCGCCCGGCGCTCGTGGTGGTCACGCATCCGGTCCCGGAGGCCAGCTGGGAGCGCACCAGGGCCACCTCGGCCGGTGGCACGTCCTCCGGCGTCCAGTCCTCGCCCGCGCCGGCCGCGGCCAGCAGCGCGAGGGCGGTGCGGAACGGGTTGCGCACCGCCGCCTCGCCGCCCGGCAGCACCAGCGGCGCGAGGTGGCCGGCCCGCTCGAACGTGGCGAGGTCCTCACCCATCGACAGGACCTCCCCGCCCCAGATCTGGCGGTCGCAGCCGTAGCCGGTGCCGTCGTAGGTCACCCCGAGCACCGGGGTCCCCACCCGGTACCGGTCGACCAGCAGCGCGGCCAGGTGGGCGTGGTGGTGCTGGACGGTGATCAGCGGGCGGCCGAGCGTCGCGCAGTAGTCCTCCGCCCAGCGGCGGGTGGCGTAGCCGGGGTGCAGGTCGGCGACGACCAGCTCGGTCTCGGCGTCGCGCAGCCGCACCAGCTGGTCCACCGACCGCCCGAAGGCGACCTGGCTCTCCAGGCTGCCCATGTCGCCGATGTGGGCGGAGACGAAGGCCAGGTCCTCGCGCACCAGGCAGAAGGTGTTCTTGACCTCGGCGCCGACGGCCAGCACGGTCGGGCCGGTGCTCACCACCGGGTGGTCCAGGGCGACCGGCAGGGGTGCGTACCCCCGCGAGCGACGCACCGGGACCTCGGCCTGCCCGGCCTCGTCCTGGATCGTCACCACGGAGTCCTCGCAGGGCACGGCTATCTCGCGGTCGTGCATCAAGAAGCCGTCCGCGATCCGGGCCAACCGTGCCCGGGCGTCGTCGTTGGTGAACGCCAGCGGCTCGTCGGCCAGGTTGCCGGAGGTCATCACCAGCAGCGCCGGGGCGACCGGTCCCTCACGGCCGGGCACCGGCTCGAACAGGAGGTGGTGCAGGGGCGCGTAGGGCAGCATCACGCCGATCTCGTCCAGGTTCCCGGCGACCGTGGCCGCCAGCGGGGACCCGTCACGGCGGGGCAACAGCACGATCGGGCGGGACGGCTGGAGGAGCGCCGCCTCCGCGGCGGGCGACACCTCGACGACGCGGCGCGCCGTGCCGACGTCCTTCGCCATCACCGCGAGCGGCTTGTGGGGGCGGCGCTTGCGCTCGCGAAGCAGCCGCACGGCGGACTCCGAGGTGGCGTCGCAGGCCAGATGGAAGCCACCGACGCCCTTGACCGCCACGATCCGTCCGGCCGCCAGCATGCCCTGCGCCAGGGCCAGCACCTCGTCGTCGCCGAGCACCACGCTGTCCGCGTCCGGGCCGGCCGTCGGCTCCCACCACAACCGCGGCCCGCAGACGTGGCAGGAGAGGGGCTGCGCGTGGTGGCGGCGGTCGGCCGGGTCTGCGTACTCGGCCTCGCAGGCACGGCACAGCGGGAAGTCCCGCATGGTGGTGGCGGGCCGGTCGTAGGGCAGGTCCGTGATGATCGTGAAGCGCGGTCCGCAGTTGGTGCAGGTGATGAACGCGTGCCGGTACCTGCGGTCACCGGGATCGCGCAGCTCGGCGAGGCAGTCGTCGCAGACCGCCACGTCGGGCGGCACCAGGGTGCGGGCGCCGGCGCGGTGGCGGCTCGGCACGATCCGGAAGCCGGAGGCCCCCAGCACGGCGCGCTCGGTGACCCGTACGTCGAGCACCACCGCGAGCGGCGGCAGCTCGGCGGTCAGCGCGGCCACGAAGGCGTCCAGCTCGGCGGCGGTGCCCTCGGCCTCGATGAACACGCTCAGCTCGTCGTTGCCGACCTCGCCCGCGATCCGGTGGCGGGCGGCCAGGCGCGCGACGTGCGGCCGGAACCCGACGCCCTGGACCACGCCGCGGACCTCGATGCTGCGGCCCACCGCCTGCTGGTGGCTGGTCGCGCTCATGCCCTGCTCCAGACGACGACGCGGTTGTTGCCCGAGTCGGCCACGGCCAGCCGGTCGCCACAGGCGGCGAGCCCGTAGGGCCAGCAGAGGGTGTCGAAGCCGACCTGCTCCCAGCGGTTCTCGCCGTTGGCGGCGAACGACGGCTGCCCCAGCACCCACCGCGGCTCGGCACCCTGGTCTCGAGGTTCGCCGTCCCACAGCAGCACCCGGTTGTTGGACGTGTCGGCGACCGCGAGCCCGGAGGGCGTCCGCACGGCGGCGTACGGGAACCGGAAGCCGGTCCCCGTCTGCGGGCGGTACGGGAACTCGACGGCGGTCGCCATGTCCGGCTGGCCGAGGACGTAGTCGGCCGGGAGGTCCCGGTCGGGGTGCGCGTGCCAGCCGAGCAGCCGGTGGTTGCCGGCGTCGGCGACGACCACACCGCCGCCGTTGCCGGCCACCGTGTGCGGCCAGCGGAACGAGGCGGCGCCCACCGGGCCGTCCCGGTTCTCTCCCCGGCTGGCGAAGCCGGGCTGTCCCAGGACGACGTCGGCGGGCTGGTCCGGGCTGCACGGCGCCCCGTCGCTCCAGACCAGGACGCGGCGGTTGCCGGTGTCGGCGACGTAGAGCCGGCCGTCGACCAGGGCGACCCCGAACGGCCAGTAGAAGGACGTCGCGGTCGGGTCCCGGCCGCGGTTCGGCTCGACGTCGTACGGCGTGGCCTGCCCCAGCACCAGGTCGGCCGGGCGGTCGGCCGAGGGCAGGTCGTCCCAGAGCAGGATCCGGTGGTTCCACGCGTCGGCGACCAGGAGTCGCCCGTCGGGGAGGCGCAGCACCCCGGTCGGCAGGTTCATCCCCGCCTCCGGGCCGGCGCCGCCGGCCTGCGGACCCTCGGTGTGCTCGTCGGGCTGCCCGAGCACCACGTCGGCCGGCTCGCCGTCAGCGGCGGGGACCCGGTGGAAGAGGAGCACCCGGTGGTTGCCGGTGTCGGCGACGACCAGCAGGTCGTCGTCCAGCCAGACCCCGCGCGGCGCGTACACCCACGACGCCGTCGGCTCGGCCGGCGGCAGCAGCAGCGCGCCGGGCGAGTCGGCACCGATCACCACCTCTGGGTGCCACGGACCGTACGTCGCCGGCAGCGGCCCGCCGGGCGCCCACGGGTCGGCGCCCAGCTGGGCGCCGAGGTGCTCGGCGCCGGGTGGGATCACGCGCACACGCATCCTTGCTCGCCTACTCCCCTGCCCTGATCCAGACGTCGCCGTCCTCGACCCGCAGCGGCAGTTGCTCCAGCTGCGTGCCGGGGAGGGTGCGGCACTCCCCCGACAGCGCGTCGAAGCAGTAGCCGTGCCACTCGCAGGTCAGGCTGCCGTCGGAGGTGTCCAGCTCGGCGCCGTCCAGCGGCATCGCCAGGTGGGCGCACTGGTTGACGTACGCCGACAGCTGGCCGCCGAGGTTGACCACGATCGCCGACACCTCGGGCCCGCCGTCGGGCCGGAGCTCGACGGCGGTGATCCGGTCCAGCTCGAACCCGACGATCGGGAGCGAGCGGATCCAGCCCTTCTCGGGCTCCGCGCGGCGCAGGCCCACGTCGCTGAGTGGGATCAGCGCGGGACCGGGCTCGTTGGGCAGCACCTCCACCCCGGCGATGCCCGGCACCTTCTCGCGCAGCGCCTCCTCGACGCCGTTGCGCATGGTGACCGCGGACATGGAGCAGCCGTTGCAGGCGCCGGACAGGCGCACGTAGGCGACACCGTCCTCGATGTGGGAGAGCTCCACGTCCCCGCCGTGGGACTGCAGCTGGGGACTCACCTCGTCCAGCGCCTGACGGGCCAGGGTCATCGGGTCCGGCCGGATGATCCCGTGCATCAGCAGCACCATCCGCACGGCCGGGTCGTCGACCAGCTCGAACAGCAGTTCCTTGCCGCGCTCGTCCTCGCGCAGCCGGCGCACCATCCGCACCAGGGCGGCCCGATGCGCGTCGTCGAGCGCCCGGTGGAGCGCGGCGACGACCCGCTGCGCGCCGGGCTCGTCGAGCTCCCGTCCGGCGGCCACGGCGTCGTCGAGCGCTCGGGCGAGCTCCTCGATCTCCCGGTCCTCCGGCAACTTGGCTTGTGAGTCGACCACGGCGGTCATGCCTCACCTCCCTGGTCGAGGCGGACCACCCGCGTCGGCGGGCGCGCCGGCGGCATCACCGCGGCGCGATCGGCGCGAATGGCAGCGACGTCCCCGGAGCCGGGCAGTCCGCCGGCGCGGGGCGCCCCGTCGGGGACGGTCTGCTTGGCGATCTCGTCCAGGACGCCGCGCACCGCCATCGCCGAGTCGTGGTCGAGGTGCTCCTCGAACAGGAAGCGGGCCTCGAACAGCTTGGCCTTGGCGTGGTCGAACACCCCCAGGTGGGCCAGCGCGTTGCCCTGGTTGGCCAGCACCCGCGCCCGGCCGAGCGGGTCCGCGGCCCGCTCGCGCACGGCGAGCACCTCCTCGTAGCGCTCGACGGCCTCGACCAGGTTGTCGCCCTGGTGCGTCGACGGGGTGTAGACCAGCGCGTTGGCGAGGTTCAGCTGCGCCGTCGACCACTGCGCGGGGTGCTCCTCCTTCGTGAGCACCTCCAGCGCCGCGCGCAGCGACTGCATCGCGATGCCGGCCCGCAGCTGGTCGGAGGCCTCGACCATCGGCATCGTCAGGTACGCCGTGGCGAGGTTCAGGTTCGCGGTCGCCCAGGTGAGCGGGGAGGACGTACGCGAGACCAGGCGCAGCGCGGCGTGGTACTGGTCGACGGCGTCGTGGACGGGCCGGCCGGTCTCCGCGCCCTGGTGCAGGACCAGCCCCAGCTGCAGGTGCAGCTCGGCGCGGGCGACGGCCAGGTCGCTGTCCGCGAGCAGCTCGAGGGCGCGGCGCAGCGTGCTGGCCGGGTC
This sequence comes from Nocardioides humi, assembly GCF_006494775.1. Lineage (NCBI taxonomy): Bacteria > Bacillati > Actinomycetota > Actinomycetes > Propionibacteriales > Nocardioidaceae > Nocardioides > Nocardioides humi. Next base: position 2,218,996 of record NZ_CP041146.1, read on the forward strand.
GGTCCCCTCGGGGCCGACCAGGTCGTGGTCGGCCACCAGCGCCGCCACGTGCCCGAGGAGCACCCCGGCGAGCGGTGCGCTGACCGCCTCGGCCGCCGCCACCGCCTCGTGGAGTGCTCCGGCCGCGGCAGCGGGCTCATCCGCGTCGAGCAGCTCGCTGGCCCGCGCGGCGAGGACCAGCGCCCGGACCTCCCCTCGGCCGCGCCCACCTGCGGCGCGGTGTCGGAGAGCCCTACGGCGTACGCCACGACGTCGACCATCGGGGCGACATCAGCCGGCAGGCCCGCGCGCAGCGGGCCGAGGTCGACGCCGTCCGGCGCGAGCACGAACCGGTTGTACGCCGCGACGGGCGAGTCCTGGTCGAACGCCGCGAGCGCGGCGGCGACGTCGCCCCGGTGTGCGCACCGGTGTCCCTGCAGCTCGGCCGGCCACGGGTCCGGGCGCCGGCCGGCCGCGAGTGCCTCGAGCGCTGCGGTCACCTCCGGGGAGCCACCCTCGACCAGGAGGTAGCCGGCCGGGAGCGGGAACGCTCCCAACGCCTGGGGTCGCTGGACGACGGGGGTGCGGGTCTCCATGGAACTCGCCCTTCCATGTGTGGTGATGCTTCCTTCGGCCGTGCTCACGGCCCTCAGCTCATCCCGCGCGGCGGTCCGCCTGGGAGCTCCCGGCTGGCCGTGCGCTTGATGAGGTCGGCACTGATCCGTGCCAGTCGCTCGGTGCGATAGGTGTCGATGCGCCGGCGGACCACCTCGTCCTCGAAGACGACGATCACCTCCACCGCCCACTGACCGTGGTCGGGTACGACGACCGTGTCGACCTCGTAGGCCCGGTGCTGTCCCGTCGGGGGTCGCGTGCGCCACTCCTTTCGCTCGTTCTCGTCGTCGGCCACCGCGCATCCCTCCTGGGTCGGCGGGGCCGGAGTCAGGTGGTCAACCGGTCAACGGCACCCTCAGCGCACCCCGTGCTACATCCCAGTCAACGCCAACCACGCCCGGAACGGGATCCCCATCGAGGAACTCCCGCATCAACAGCGAACGGTCCCCCTGCGGGTTGCGGTGCTTGAGCAGGTGCCCGCCGTTGGCGGCACTGCGGATCGGGATCAGCAGGACGGCGTCCTGCTCGACCAGCGCGCCGACGACGCCGGCCGGGAAGTAGCGCTCCACCAGGGCCGCGTCGAGGTGCAGGTAGCCCTCCTCGGAGATCTCGACGGTCTCCTCGACCGCGGGAAGAACTCCGCGCGGACCATCGCAGCCACGGTCTCGAGCCCGGCCTGCGCCGGCGCGCTGAGGTCGGCCCCGTGCGTCACGTCGGCGACCTCGACGAGGAAGACCGTCACATCACTCGGGCAGTGCGGTCCGAGCAGCCAGCGGGCGAACGCGAGCGCGTGGTCCCATCGGAACGAGTGGGTGTGGATCCCCGACGCCGGTGGCAGGTCCGCCAGCTCCTCACCCGGGACCCGGTAGACGGTCCCCGGCGCGGCCCCGGTCGCGGCCGCGTCGACGATGACGACCCGCGCCGCGCCCCGCATCTGGAACGCGACGTCCATCCCGGCAGTGCCCCCGTCGGCCAGGCGGACGCCCTGCGGGACGCCCTCCTGCCACAGCAGCCGGACCAGCCGGGGTCCCAGCGCGTCGTCCCGCGCAGGATGTTGCCGCAGCCGAGCACCAGCACGTCACAGGCCGGCGGCGCGAAGCCGTCGTCGAGGAGCTCGTGCGGGAGCGGAGCGGTGTCGGTCATCGTGGTGTCGATCCCAGCCTCAGAGCATGCCGTTGACGACGAACTTGTTGAGCTCGCGGCCGGTCTTGCCGTCGTACGCGTGGACGGTGCACACCAGGCAGGAGTCGAAGCTGCGCGCGACGTGGCCGAGCTCGACCGGGTCCTCCATGTCCACGATCGGGGCGCCCACCAGCGCCTTCTCGATCGGTCCGAGCTGCTCCTCGGCATCCCGCGGCCCGATGTTCCAGGCAGTGGGCGTGATCACCTGATAGTTCTCGATCTTGCCGTCCTCGATCACGATCCAGTCCGAGAGGAAGCCACGGGCTGCCTCGGTGCCACCGTAGCCCTTGCCCGACACGGGCTCCTCGGGCTTGGTGTAGAAGGAGCCGTGCAGGTCGATCTGCGACAGCCAGTCCATGACCCACTTGAAGTACTTCGGCCCCTCGTGCATGCGGGCCATCTGGCGGGTGAAGACCGACGGCCCGATCTTGCCCAGGATGTCCATGAACAGCGGGTCGTAGTCCTGGTGCTCGAGCCGGTCCGGGTTGCCGGCGGCGATCCGTCGGGCCAGCGGCCCCGCCTCGAGCGGCACCCGGCCGAGCCCGGGGACCTCATACCGCGGCGACTTCGCCCAGGAGTACTTGCCCGCCTGGCGCGCCGAGGCCGGGTCGAGCGGGACGGTCTCGCCCTCCCAGGGGTGCAGCGGGCGGTCACCCTTGAAGTAGGAGTGCGTGACGTCCTCCGCGACGCGGAGGTGGTCGTACTCGAAGTGCTTCCCGTCGGCGTAGACGCCCGACCGGCCGATCAGCGCGTCGTTCCGGCCGTCCACGGTCGGGTTCTCGTACAGCTCCGGCTGGAAGTAGGTCCCGGAGGCGATGTAGTTGCCGACACCGCCGCCGTACTTGTCGAGGCCGACGTCGAGGCAGTAGCGGATGAAGAAGCCGCAGTCGGAGTTGTACTGCGCCTCGTTCTCCTCGACCCAGGCGAGCATGTCCTCCCAGGTCTTGATCTCCAGCCACCGGTCGACGGAGCAGCCCAGCCATTCCGCCTCCAGCCAGTTGTCCTTCCAGTGGTTGAGGATCGCCGTGGCCCGGGTGACGTCGACCAGGCTGGGCGCGCTCATCACGCCACCCGGCACCATGAAGGAGCTGTGCGGCCACTGACCGCCGAACATCGCGTAGACCTCGACCGGCTTGTTGGAGAGCACCACGCCCTTCTGGTACGACGTCCCCACGTACGGCGCGAACCGGCGGACCGCCTCGTCGTACAGCGGCGACTTGGCGTAGTTCTTGTTGACCAGGTCGATGGCGAACAGCGCGTAGAAGTACCGCGGGATGGACTGGAGCGTCTCGCAGGCCTGCGCGATGTTGCGGACCAGGGTGGCGTTCTGCGGGACGTGGGTCTTCCACGCCGTGTCCAGGGCGTAGCAGGCCTTGTACAGGTGCGATCCTCCGCAGATCCCGCAGATGCGAGGCGTGACGATGAGCCCCGCCTGCGGGTCCTTGCCCCTGAGGATGATCTCGAAGCCGCGGAACATCGCCGCCTCGGTCCAGGCGGAGGTGACGACGCCGTCCTCGATGGTCACGCGGACGTCGAGGTCTCCCTCGACCCGCCCCAGCGGGCTGACGAAGAGATCGGTGCTGGTCATGTGGGTGGGCCCTTCTCGTTGGGCCGGCCTGGTCGTGCCGGCCGATGGCGGTGGTGTGGATCGGGTGGGAGGACCGCGAGGTCACACCACGAACATGTCTTCCTTCGACCACTGGGGCGCGGCGAGCCGGGCCGCCGACGCCTGCGCCATGTAAGTGAGGTGGTCGGCGCCCTCGGGAACCTCCTTGGGGATCACCCCGGAGACCTTCTGCGTCTTGAACACGGTGCCCTTCGCCAGGTCGAAGAACGGGAACTCGGGCTCGGTGCAGCCCAGGCACGGCATGCCGGCCCGAGTCTTCGAGGACTGGCGGTTCCACAGGATCCGGTTGCAGGGACTGTGGGTCATCGGGCCGCGGCAGCCGAGCTCGTAGAAGAGGCAGCCGGTCCGGGTCCCCTCGCCGAAGGACATCGTCGACTGCTTGTAGTCGAAGAACTGCACCCGGGTGCAGCCCGTCTGGGTGAAGGTCTTGAAGAAGGTCTGCGGACGGTGCAGGTCGTCGAGGGCGATGTCGGCGGTTCGGCCTGTCGCGAGCGCGACGATGATCTGGGTGATCCAGTCCGGGTGGGCGGGACAGCCGGGGATGTTGATGACCGGCAGCCCGGCCTTCGACACCCAGTCGGCGCCGAGGAAGCCGCCCTTCTTGCGCTTGTGGAACTGCAGGCCGGTCGACTGCGACGGGTTGGGTTCCATCGCGGGGATCCCGCCCCAGGTGGCGCAGTCGCCGATCGCGACCACGATGGAGGCGGCGTTCGCCAGGTCGGTCACCCACTCCTTCATCTCGCGGTCGGCGAAGCGGTCGTAGCCGTCCTTCTCGATGACGGTGCCCTCGAACACGAAGATGTCGAGAGGACGCGCGCCGCTGGCGCAGTCGGCGAAGATCTTCTGCGCGTTGTCACCGAGCTCCAGCCCGAGCGAGGGGTGCCAGAGCAGCTCGAGGCCGAAGTCGACGATCAGGTCGACGACGTTCGGCTCCTCGGCGTTGAGGAACGACATGGTGTTTCCGGAGCAGGCGCCGCCTTGCAGCCACAGCACTGAGGACATGGCCCTTCCTTTCTGTTGAGACCGGCCTTCGAGGGGAGCGGTCAGCCACGGGGCTGGGAGTCGAGTTCGATGCCGATCGACTTCGCGACGGCGGCCATGTAGGCGATCGCCCTCTGGATGTCGGGGTCCTTGAGCAGCTTCATCAGCGACAACAGGCCCTTGACCTCGACCGGCTCCTTCTCGGCGCGCTCGGCGCCGGCGGTCAGTCCGCGTCCGATGCGCGCGATCTGATCGACCATCTCGGTCGAGACGATCCCCGAGTCGAGCACGTCGTCGATCAGGCCTGCGTCCACCACCCGGGTGACCGCGGGGGTGAGCTTCGGCATTGCGGTCGAGAGCGCGATCACGCTGGCGAGGATCTCTCCCGGGTCGACCGACTCCAGCGCCGGGTTGCTCGCGGCGACGCCGCGGATGTCGGCCAACCCCTCCGCGATCGCCTCGCCGATGGTCTCCGTCCTCCCGACGAACCCGTCGAGTCCAACGAGGAGGATCGCGAGGAGGTCTGCGTGGTCGAGCAGGTTGTTCAGCGCCGCGGCGACCTGGGGGTCGTCGAGCCGCTCTCTGAGCATGCCGATCGAGGTCTGTGGCTGGACCACGAGGTCTCCTGTCATGCGACGCCTCCAGAATCGGTGTGACCTTCGTCGCAACGACCATAGGAGCGCGCTCGGTGGGTCGGCTATCGCTTGGGCGAAGACGCTATCCATTTCGCGCAGAAAAGTTGCCGCTGATGCGAACGGGGGCCATGGTGGGCACGAGCAGCCGTCGACAACCGAGGCTCCCGGACGGTCGAGAAGGAGGTGGGGAGGTGGCTCGCCTGGCCAAGCTCGGCTTCATCAACACCTCGAAGACGACCGGACCGGTACGTCGGCGGATCCGGTCCCGCGGCGTACCGACCGCACTGGCCGGGGCCGAGGTCTTCTGCACCGACGAGGCGGCCACGGCCGAGCAGATGGTCGGCTATCTCCTGGGCCAGCACCGCCTGTCGGTGACCAGCGGCGACGCGCCGTTCCAGGCGTCGATGCACGCGGTGCGCCTGCGCGACGTCACGATGGCCTACCTGGACTATCAGCACCCGGCCCGCCTGGAGTTCGCCGAGACGGGCAACCACTACACCGTGCTGATGCCCACCAGCGGCACCGCGGAGGCCCGCTACAACGGCACCGCGGCGACCGGGCTGACCTACCAGGGCCTCGTGGTCAACCCCCACACCCGCCTGTTCCTCAGCCTCGCCTACGACACACCGCTGCTGATCATCCGGATCGAGGTGCAGGCCCTCGAGCGCCAGCTCTCGCGGATGCTGGGGCGCAGCCTGGACAAGCAGGTCCTGTTCGAGCCGGAGATGAACATGACCACCGACCCGGCGGTCCGCTGGCACGGCTCGCTCCAGCTGCTCTCCAGCGAGGTGATGACGCCGAACTCGCTGGTGCAGCAGGGCATCGGCGCCGGCCCGATCGAGGAGCTGATCATCTCCTCGCTGCTCTGGGTGCAACAGTCGAACGTGCACTCCAGCCTGGCCGACGTCTCGCAGACCGGCGGCCGGGCCGCGGTCCGGGCGGCGGTCGCCTACATCGAGGAGCACCTCGCCGACCCGATCACCCTGCGCGACATCGCCCGGCACACCAGCCGCAGCGCCCGGGCGATCCAGCAGGCGTTCGCGGACGACCTGCGCACGACGCCGATGAACTACGTCCGCGACCGCCGCCTGGAGCGGGCCCGCAACCAGCTCGCCGACGCGCTGCCCAGCGACGGGATCACGGTCACCGAGGTCGCCGAGCGCTGGGGGTTCAACCACCTCGGCAACTTCTCGGCGGCCTACCGCAAGCGCTTCGGCGAGTCCCCGTCCCAGACCCTGCGGCGCTGACATGCACGAGCTCTCCCTGTGCCGCTCGATCCTCCAGGTGGTCGAGCGTGCGGCCGGCGACCAGCGCGTCAACGCCGTGAACCTCAAGGTCGGCCAGCTGCGGCAGGTGGTCCCGGGCACCCTTGCCTACTGCTGGGGACTGGTGACCGAGGACGGGCCGCTCGCCGGCTCGTCCCTGCGGATCGAGTCGGTCCCGGTCGCCGGGGTCTGCCGCGACTGCGGGGAGGAGACCGAGATCGAGCAGGTCCTGGTCCTGGCCTGCGGCAGCTGCGGGAGCGCCGCGATGGACCTGGTCCGCGGCGAGGAGTTCCTGATCACCACGCTCGACCTCGACGACCGCGCCGCCTCCTGACGTCCCGTCATCCAGCCACCTGAGGAGAACCCGATGGGCCGCTTCCACCGCCACGACGACGAGCACGGGCACGGCCATGGCCACGGTCACGAGGACGTCGGCGACCACTCCGGCTACGAGACGGGGCCCGACCGCGTCGTGGTCCTGGAGCGGATCTTCGACGAGAACGACCGGCGGGCGGCGGAGAACCGGAGCCTGCTCGACGAGGCCGGCGTCGTCACCATCAACCTGATGTCCTCGCCGGGGGCCGGGAAGACCACGCTGCTGGAGCGGACCCTGGCGGCGCTGCCTGCACCCGAGCGGGTCGGCATCATCGAGGGCGACATCGAGACCAGCATCGACGCCGACCGACTCGAGGCCGCCGGCGCCCGGGTGTCCCTGCTCAACACCGCCGACGGCTTCGGCGGCGAGTGCCACCTCGACGCCCCGATGGTGGCCGACGCGCTGGGGCGACTGGATCTGTCCGGGCTCGACGTCCTCTTCGTCGAGAACGTCGGCAACTTGGTGTGCCCGGCCGAGTTCGATGTCGGCGCGCACCGTTCGGCGATGGTCTACGCCATCACCGAGGGTGAGGAGAAGCCGCTGAAGTACCCCGTCATGTTCCGGTCGGTCGACGTCGTGGTGGTGAACAAGCTCGACCTGCTGCCGCACCTGGACTTCGACCTCGACCTCTTCCGGTCCCACCTGGCCGGCGTCAACCCCGACGCCGAGGTGATCGAGCTGAGCGCCCGATCCGGTGAGGGCCTCGAGCGCTGGACACAGTGGCTCGCGGCCGCGCGCGCCGGGCTCCCGGGCGCCGGGCTCCCGGGCGGCGGGCACCCGGGCGGCGGGCACCCGGGCAGCGGGCACCCGGGCGGCGGGCACCCGGGCGGCGAGGGCTGAGCGGATGGCTCGACCGCGCATCGTCCAGGACGAGGGCCAGGCCGGCTTCCACTGGGCCACGAGCAGTGGCGAACCGATCGCGCTGCCCGACCTGGTCGCGATCGACGAGGAGCCCGAGCGGCTGCTGCCCACGCACTTGGAGGCGCTGGACGACGCCCTCATCATCGCGACCGGCCGGCTCAGCGACGTGCTCGGTGGCGGTCGACGGCCGTCCGGCGACGAGCAGCGCGACCTCCGCGAGCTCCACCGGGCGCTGGACCGCCTCTGCCACGAGTACGCCGTCGCGGCGGCGCGGACCGGGACGGAGCCCGACGTCCGGGCCGGCCAGATCATCGGCACGGCGACGCTGGTGAGCGTCCTCGCCCGCCAGCCGATCGGGCTCCTGGGGCCTGCCCCGCTCGACGGCGAGCTCGACGACCCGTCGATCGGGATCGTCGGAGGCTTCGGCGACCTGGTGGTCGCCGACCCCGAGCGGCCCTGGACCGGCGCCCGCTGGGTGGTCCGCACCACCGACGGCCGGCGCCTGCCCGCGACCCTCTCCATGCTGCTCCACGACAGCTCCGGGGTGAACAAGGAGGCGGCGGTCGAGGAGCACCGCGCCGCCCTGCGCAGCACGATCGCCGCGGCCGATCTGCCGAACGCCGACCGGATGGCGGCGGCGTGCGCGCTGGACTGGATGCTCTACGACTTCCTCAACGCCCACCGCGACGGCCCCGACAGCGGTGCCATCGACCTCCACGGCCGCGGTGACGACGCCGCCCTGGTGGTCGCCGCGAGCGACGCGTCGGTGCGGTGCCGGACCGACTTCGACCCGCTGCTGGTCCACCTCTGACGGGGAACCCCGTGGGGGTGGACCACCCCCGCACCCCTCCCCCGGGGTGAGGACGTGACGGTCGCGGACGCCTAGCGTCGGCTCGCATGGCACGCCTCGACCTCGCCATCGACCACCTCACCCGGCCCGGGTTCGGCGTTCTCGTCGTCGACGACTACGCCGATGTCGCGCTCCGCGATCGTGAGATCCGTGCCGACGCGATGCGGGACCTCGTCGATTTCGCGCTCTCCCCTGCGGCTCGCCCGTCGCTCGGCGCGGTGTTGCTGTCGCCGGCACATCTCACGCTGCGACGACCACTCGTCGCGCCACCGGACGGCGAACTACCTGCGGTGGGCGTCGGGGTGGACCTCGGCGTGGGACCTGTTGCCGTGGGCAGCGCCGTCGCCGCCGCACGCCGACTGGGCGCCACCTTCGTCGAGTTGCGCGCGAACCGACGTCCGGGGCAGTTCGCCCGCGGAGAACCCCATGTCGATGCCCGGGCCGTCACCGGTACCGCGGCGCTGGCACAGGAGGCCGGACTCGTCCCTGTCGTCACGGTCGCGCTGCCCGGGCTCCCCGGCAGCCGGATCGGGGTGACGCGGGCGGTCATGGTGAACGCACTCCGGGCGGTCTTCGACGCCGCGGCCGACCTGCGCTGCGACCCGGCGCGGCTCGTCGTACGGCTCCCGCTCGTCGCGCCGGGCCCGCGGTCGGGCCAGGATGCCTCGGCCGACGTCGTGGCCGAGCACACGCTCGACGCGCTCGACGAGGCCGTGCCGACCGAGGTCCCGGCGGTCTGGTTCCTCTCCGCGGGGCACGACCTGCCGGACGTGTGTGGGCAGCTCGCCACCGTGAGCCGTCTCGCGCTGGAGCGCGGCGTGACCCGGGCGCTCGGCTTCGCGCTCGGACGGGCGCTCCTCGAGCCCGCCCTCGACGGCTGGCGCGACGGCGGTCCGGCTCGGGCCCGGCAGCGGTTCGGTGCCGCGTGCGAGGCGGCGCACCGCGCCCTCGTCCCGGCGCTGGCCTCCCACTGACATCGGGCGAGGCGTCTCACCCCCAGGGGTGGGCCGGGGAGGCGAGGGAGATTCCAGCCTTGTGTGCTTGTGAAAGCACGGCGCACCCTCGGAGCACGACCCACTCGTCCCGAGGAGCCCCGATGACGTCCCTGGCCAGCATGATCGAGGACCACCTGAGCACGCTGCACGAGCGCCTCGCGCAGGCGGTCTCGCGGCCGCAGGCGCACCGTCCGGGCGACCGCCGGGCGTGCACCGACGACTTCCTGGTCGCGACCACCCAGCACCTCTCCGCGGTGACCGACATCGTCCTCCCGGCCGTACGCCGGCACCTGCCGGACAGCAGGGACGTCTCGCGGGAGTTCCTCCGCGCGGCGAAGCGGCTGGAGCGGGCGCTGGTCATCGCCAAGGCGAAGCAGTACGGACAGGCGCAGAACATCGGGCGCGCATGGGACCAGGTCTGGGGGATGGTGCACGACGACCTGGACGCGGTCGCCGTGCTGGAGCGCGACCTGGCCACCCGCCTGTCCGCAAGCCTCCCGCAGACCGAGATGCAGCGGCTCGGAGACCTGCTCGCGGCGACGGCGCTGCGCTCTCCCACCCGGCCGCACCCCCACCTACCCCACCGCGGCGTCGCCGGCAAGGTGGTGCGGAGCGTGTGGAGCCGCGCCGACCGGGTGTGGGACGAGTTCGAAGGACGGATCACCCAGCCGCTGACCCCGCGCGAGGCCGGTTGAGCCGCCGTACCGCCCCCTGACCGGTCACCCGCACGGTCACCCCTGCGCTGGATGTGCCCGTCGCCCACCGCTGGTGTGCTCTGCCGGACCACACCTGCACGAAAGGCGAGGCGGATGATCACGGACCGTACGACCCTGGCCCGCTTCCTCATCGAGGAGCGGCGCCGCCATCCCGGATCCAGCGGCGAGCTCAACGCCCTGATCCTCGACGTCGCGCTGGCCTGCAAGGCGATCTCGGGTCGGATCGCCTCCGGGGCGCTGAGCGACATCCTGGGCAAGGCCGGCGCGGAGAACGTCCAGGGCGAGCAGCAGCAGAAGCTGGATCTCCTCGCCAACGACATCGTTCTCCGTGCCACCGAGTGGGGCGGCCAGGTGGCGGGGATGGTCTCGGAGGAGCTCGCCGAGCCGTACGTCCTACCCGCCGCCTTCCCACGAGGGAAGTACCTGCTGGCGTTCGACCCGCTCGACGGGTCCTCGAACATCGACGTCAACGTGTCCGTCGGCAGCATCTTCTCGATCCTGCGCGCACCGACCCCGGGGCGGATCCCTCCGCTGCGGACTTCCTGCAGCCCGGCGTGCAGCAGGTCGCGGCCGGCTACGCCATCTACGGCCCCTCGACGTTGCTCGTCCTCTCGGTCGGCCGTGGCGTGCACGGCTTCACCCTCGATCCCGAGCTCGGTGAGTTCTTCTGGACCCACCCGGACATCACGGTGCCCACCTCGACCTCGGAGTTCGCCGTCAACAGCTCCAACCGACGGTTCTGGGAGCGGCCGGTGGGCCGCTACATCGACGAGTGCCTGGCCGGCGTGGCGGGACCGCGGCGCAAGGACTTCAACATGCGCTGGGTCGCCTCGCTGGTGGCCGAGGCACACCGCATCCTCACCCGTGGTGGGGTGTTCCTGTATCCGAGGGACACCAAGACCCCGGACATGCGCGGGCGGTTGCGCCTGCTCTACGAGGCCAACCCGATCGCCTTCCTGGTGGAACAGGCAGGAGGCCTGGCCACCACCGGACGGATGCCCGTCCTGGACGTCCAGCCGACCGACCTTCACCAGCGGGTCGGGTTCATCTTCGGCTGCCGCGAGGAGGTCGAGCGGATCGTCCGCTACCACCACGAGCCCGGCGACGCCGACGACGCGTCGTATCCGCTCTACGGGCTGCGCGGCCTCTATCGTGCGGCGACCTGAGGGAGGAGCCATGTCGGCACAGCACCCCATCGTCGCCATCACCGGGTCCTCCGGGGCCGGCACCACCTCCGTCATGCGGACCTTCGAACAGATCTTCCGGCGCGAGAGCGTCGACGCGGCCTTCGTGGAGGGCGACAGCTTCCACCGGTTCGACCGCGCGGAGATGGCGGAGCGGATGCGCAAGGCTGTCGAGGGGCAGGACCACACGTTCAGCCACTTCGGTCCCGAGGCCAACCTGCTCGCCGAGCTCGAGAGGCTCTTCGAGCAGTATGGGGCGACCGGCACGGGACGGCTGCGCAGGTACCTCCACGACGAGGCCGAGGCCGCGCCGTACGGACAGCCGCCGGGCACCTTCACTCCCTGGGAGGACCTGCTCGAGGGCACGGACCTGCTCTTCTACGAAGGCCTGCACGGCGCCGTGGCGACCGAGGACGTCGATGTCGCCCGACACGTCGACCTGCTCATCGGCGTCGTGCCCGTGATCAACCTCGAGTGGATCCAGAAGCTCCACCGCGACAAGGCCAAGCGCGGCTACTCGACCGAGGCGATCACCCAGACCATCCTGCGCCGGATGCACGACTACGTGACCTACGTCTGCCCACAGTTCTCCCGCACGCACGTCAACTTCCAACGGGTGCCGGTGGTCGACACGTCCAACCCCTTCATCGCACGCACCATCCCGAGCCAGGACGAGTCGATGCTGGTGATCCGGTTCCAGGATCCGCGCGGCATCGACTTCCCCTACCTCCTCTCGATGCTCCACGACTCGTTCATGTCGCGGCCCAACACGATCGTGTGCCCGGGCGGGAAGATGGACCTGGCGATGCAGCTGATCTTCACCCCGATGCTCTGGCGACTGCTCGAGCGGCGGGACCAGACCCGGTAGCCCATCAGGCTGACGCGGTGGCGGCGCCGGTGGCGCGACGGCGCAGCAGGTCCACTCCGGCGGCCTTGCCGTCCGGGTGATCGAAGAGCCAGGAGCCGGAGATGAAGACGTCGGCGCCGGCCTCGGCGGCACCGACGATCGTGGTGTCGGTGATACCCCATCGACCTCGAGCTCGATGGCGAGACCGGACTCGTCGATCATCCGGCGCAGACGGGCGACCTTCGACTCGACCGCAGGGAGATAGGCCTGTCCACCGAAGCCGGGGTTCACCGTCATCGCGAGCACCAGGTCAGTCTCCTCGAGCACGTGGGCGACGACCTCAGGCGGGGTGTGGGGATTGAGCGCGACGCCGCTGCGGGCGCCGAGCCGGCGGATCCCGGCCAGGGTGCGGTGCAGATGGGGGCAGGCCTCGGCGTGGACGATCACCAGATCGCACCCCGCCTCGACGTACCGGTGGAGAAGGCGGTCCGGCTCCACGACCATCAGGTGCGCCTCGAACGGCACGACCGTCGACCTTCGAGCCGCGGCGACCACATCCGGTCCGAAGGTCAGGTTGGGCACGAAGACGCCGTCCATCACGTCCCATTGGATCCGGTCGACCCCCGCCTCGGCGAGGTCGGCGACCTCCGCCCCGAGGCGGCCCAGGTCAGCGGGCAGGACGGACGGGACGATCAGCGGAGAACGCGCGTGCTGGGTCATCGGGAGTGCCTCTCTGTCGGAGGCCTCCATCCCACCGGTCGGGGCAGTGGCGAGCACGATCCGTGCGGGTGGCACCAGGGGTGAGATCCCCCGCTAGCGGATGAAGTCGCCCGCGGTCGTGACCAGGTCCAGCACCGGCCCCGGCACCACACCGAGGGCCACGGTGAGCACGACGCCGACCGCGATGGTGCCGGTCGTGAGGACCGATGGCCGGGTGACGGTGCCGACGCTCCGACCGTCTCCGTCGGTGAAGAACATCAGTCGGATATGCCGCACGTAGACCCACGCACCGACCACGCTGCTCGCGATGGCGACGAACACGACCGGCCACGCCCCCGCCGACATGGCCGACGTGAACACCGCCCATTTGCCGACGAAGCCAGCGGTGAGGGGGATGCCGGCCATGGAGAGCAGCAGGACGGCGAACGCGCCCGCGGTCAGCGGCGAGCGGCGTCCTAGGCCCGCCCAGTGGTCATAGCCCGTCGACTCCCCGCCCGCATCCCGCACCAGGGTCACGAGGGCGAACGCCGCCAGGGTGGCGAAGCCGTAGGTCGTCAGGTAGAACAGCACGCCCTCCAGAGAGGTGTACTGGCCGTCCGCGAGCTCGCCGGCGCTCTGCACGCCGAGGACGCCGACGAGGATGAACCCGGTGTGCGCGATCGAGGAGTAGGCGAGCATCCGCTTGACGTCGGTCTGTACCACCGACAGCACGGCGCCGAGCACCATCGACGCGATCGCGATCACCCACAGCATCGGCTGCCAGCTCCAGCGCTCGCCGCCGAACGCGACGTACAGCAGGCGGAGCAGGGCGCCGAAGGCGGCGACCTTGGTCCCGGCGGACATGAACGCGGTCACCGCGGTGGGCGCGCCCTGGTAGACGTCGGGGGTCCACGCCTGGAAGGGCGCGGCGCCGATCTTGAACAGCAGGCCGACGGCGAGCAGGCCGATGCCGGCCAGCAGCAGACCGTGGTTGGCCGAGCCCGCGCGGACCGCCTCGTTGATGCCGGCGAAGTTGACGGTGCCCGCGTAGCCGTAGACCAGCGCGGCGCCGTACAGGAAGAAGCCGGAGGCGAAGGCGCCGAGGAGGAAGTACTTCATCGCCGCCTCCTGGCTCAGCAGGCGGCGCCGGCGCGCCAGGCCGCAGAGCAGGTAGAGCGGCAGCGAGAGGATCTCCAGCGCGACGAACATGGTGAGCAGGTCGCCGGACGCCGGGAAGAGCAGCATGCCGGCCACCGCGAAGAGCAGCAGGGGGTAGACCTCGGTGTGCTCCAGGCCGCGGGTCGAGGCCTCCCGCTCGTTCTCGCTGCCGGGCAGCGCGGCCGCCTGGCCGGTGAACGCCGAGACGCCGCCCTCGAGGCGCTGCTCGGCGAAGAGCGCGACGCCGCCGAGCGCGAAGACGAGGAGCAGGCCCCACAGGTAGACGGTCGGGCCGTCGACCACGATGCTGCCCATGGCGCCGACCAGGCCGCGGCCCTCGCCGCCGGCCGCACCGGTGTGGTCGTCGAGGCCGATGCCGACGACGACGGTCGCGACCAGGGCGGCGACGACGGTGACCAGGGCCAGGCCGACCTGCGGCAGCCGGCGGGTGCCGCGCGGCAGGAAGGCCTCCAGCGCGACGCCGACGCAGGCACCACCGAGGACGATGATGAGCGGCAGCAGCTCGGCGTACTCGAGCTCGGGCTTCACGAACTCCATCAGTGGGCCGCCTCTCCCTCGTGCTCGGCATCGGTGTCGGCGTGGACGACCGTCGGGGCGTCGTCCTGGATCCCCATGTGCTGCATCAGGTCACCCACCATCGGGTTGCTGACGTCGAGCAGGGGCGCGGGATAGAACCCGAAGAACACCAGCGCGACCATCAGCGGTGCGACGGCGGCGATCTCGCGGACGCCGAGGTCCTTCGTGGTCTCCGCCTCGGGGGGCGTGGGCCCGGTCATCGTGCGCTGGTACATCCACAGCACGTAGATCGCCGAGAGGACGACCGCGGTGACCGCGATCGCGCCGACGTACCAGGCGTGGTCGAAGGCCGCGACGAACACCAGGAACTCGCTGATGAACGGCGACAGGCCGGGCAGGCCCAGCGTGGCCAGGCCGGCGACGAGCAACAGGCCGGCGAGGACCGGGGCGACCTTCTCGACACCCCGCATCTCGCGGATCGAGGAGGTGCCGCTGCGGTCGTAGAGGTAGCCGGCCACCAGGAACAGCGCGGCGGTGCCGAGGCCGTGGTTGACCATGTAGAGGATCGCGCCGGTGCCGCCCTGGCTGCTCATGGTGAACACGCCGAGGGTGATCAGGCCGAAGTGGCTCAGCGAGGTGAGACCGATGAGCCGGAAGATGTCGTCCTGCCCGATCGCCACGAGCGCGCCGTACACGACCGAGATCAGGGCGAGGGTGATGACGAGCGGCGTCGCCCACTGCGAGGCCTCGGGGAAGATGCCGAGGCAGAACCGCATCATCCCGAAGGTGCCGATCTTGTCGAGGATGCAGACGAGCAGCACGCCGGTGCCGGGGGTCGCCTTCTCGGTCGTGTCGGCCAGCCACGTGTGCAGCGGGAACAGCGGTGCCTTGATCGCGAAGGCGATGAAGAAGCCGAAGAACAGCCAGCGGCCGGCCTCGGTGCCGATGTCGAGCCGCTCGAGGTCGGAGAGGAGGTACGACGGCTCGCCCTGCTGGGCGGACACGACGTACAGCCCGATGACGGCGGCCAGCAGGATCAGGCCGCCCGCGAGCTGGAACATCAGGAACTTCAGCGCCGCGGCGCTCCGGCCGTCGCGGCCGAAGCCGCCGACCAGGAAGTACGCCGGGATCAGGGTCGCCTCGAACACGACGTAGAACAGGAAGACGTCGGTCGCGCAGAACACCGCGAGCGAGAGTCCCTCGAGGGCGAGCGTCCAGGCCACGAAGGAGCGCGCGCCGGCCGAGCCCGCGGCGTCGGCCTTGAACCACTCGGCGCCCAGCACGAGCGGGACGAGCAGCACGGTCAGCAGCACCAGCAGCAGGCCGAGGCCGTCGACGCCCAGGGCATAGTGGACCCCGAACGCCTCGATCCACTCGCGCTCCTCGGTGAGCTGGCGCCCACCGTCGAGCTCGTACGACGCCGCGACGACGACGCCCACGACCAGGGTCGCCAGCGCGATGCCCAGGCCGGCGGTCTTGCTGACCGTGCGCGGCAGCAGCGCGACCGCGACCGCACCGGCGAGGGGCAGCCAGATGAGAAGACTCAACATCAGTTCACCACCACCAGGGTCAGGACGAGGAGCAGCGCGCCGCCGAGGATGCCGAGGGCGTACGAGCGGACGTAGCCGTTCTGGAGCCGCCGCAGCAGTTCACCGGTGCCGGCGAGGATCGTCGTGCCTCCCATGAAGAGGCCGTCGACGATGCCGCGGTCCGCGCCGACCAGGCCGCGGACCGTGGCCCTGCCCGGGGTGACGACCAGCCCCTCGTTGATCGCGTCGCCGTAGAGGTCGGCGCGGGCGGCCCGGGTGGCGATCGAGACCTCCGTGGGCGCGACCCGCGGGACCTCCCGCCTGCCGACCAGGAACCAGGCCAGCGCCACGCCGACGGCGACCACGGCGACCGTGAGCAGGGTGAGGACGATGACCGGCACCGGCGGGTCGTGGTGCTCGGCGTGGCCGACGACGGGGCTGAGCCAGTCGACGATCCAGTTGCCGGCGAGCATCAGGCCGCCGAGGACGGACAGCGCGGCGAGGACGATCAGCGGGATCGTCATCACCTTCGGGCTCTCGTGCGGATGGACGTCTCCCCCGGATTCAGTAGAGCCCCACCGCTTCTCGGTGAAGAAGGTCATCAGCATCATCCGGGTCATGTAGAAGCCGGTGATGCCGGCGCCCAGCAGGGCGCACACGCCGACGACCGGGTTCTCGACCAGCGCGGTCTCGATGATCTTGTCCTTGGACCAGAAGCCGGAGAAGCCGGGGAAGCCGATGATCGCGAGATAGCCCATCGCGAAGGTCAGGAAGGTGACCGGGAGCATCTTGCGGAGTGCGCCGTAGTGGCGCATGTTCACGTCGTCGTCCATGGCGTGCATGACCGAGCCGGCGCCGAGGAACATGTTGGCCTTGAAGAAGCCGTGGGTCAGCAGGTGGAAGATCGCGAAGGCGTAGCCCGCCACGCCGAGGCCGGCGCCGAGCATCATGTAGCCGATCTGGCTCATCGTGGAGCCGGCCAGGCCCTTCTTGATGTCGTCCTTGGCGCAGCCGATGATCGCGCCCCACAGCAGGGTCACGGTCGCGACGATGACGACCGCGGTCTGGGCGGTCGGGGCGAGCTCGAAGACGAAGTTGGAGCGGGTGATGAGGTAGACGCCCGCGGTCACCATGGTCGCCGCGTGGATCAGCGCCGACACCGGGGTCGGGCCCTCCATCGCGTCCAGCAGCCAGGCCTGGAGCGGGACCTGGGCGGACTTGCCGCAGGCGCCGACGAGCAGCAGTACGCCGATCCAGTTGAGCGTGCTCTCGCTGGCGCCGCCGGCCAGCGCGCTGACGCCGCTGAAGCTGGTCGTGCCGAAGGTGGCGACCATCAGGAAGATCGCCAGGCCCATGCCGACGTCACCGACCCGGTTGATGACGAACGCCTTCTTCGCCGCGGCCGCGGCCGAGGGCCTGTGCTGCCAGAAGCCGATGAGGAGGTACGACGCGAGGCCGACGCCCTCCCAGCCCAGGAACAGGCCGACGTAGTTCTCCGAGAGGATCAGCATCAGCATCGCCGCGACGAACAGGTTCAGGTAGGCGAAGAACCTGCGCCGGCGCGGGTCGTGGGCCATGTAGCCGATCGAGTAGACGTGGATCAGCGAGCCGACGCCGGTGATCAGCAGCAGGAAGAGCGCGGCCAGCGGGTCGTAGAGCAGGTCGAGGCCGATGTGCAGGCTGCCGGCCTCGCCTCCTGTGGTGATCCAGTCATACAAGTGCTGTTTCACCTGGCGCTCGCCCTCGTCGCGGCCGAGCAGGGCCAGGAAGAGCACGAGGCTGATCACGAACGACGCCGCGGCGGTCGCCGTACCGAGGAGGTGGCCCCACTTGTCGGTGTGGCGGCCGCCGAGCAGCAGCACCGCGGCGCCCAGCAGCGGCAGCGCGATGATCAGCCAGAGCAGGGCGAACGGGCCGTCGGCGTCGGTCGGCGCGACCACCGGGATGTGCTCGCCGGCCTCGAGGGCAAGCGTGGAGAGTGCGTTCATCGCGGGGCCTCTCAGAACTTCAGCAGGCTCGCGTCGTCGACCGAGGCCGAGCGACGGGTCCGGAAGATGGTCATGATGATCGCGAGCCCGACCACCACCTCGGCCGCGGCCACCACCATCACGAAGAAGGCGGCGACCTGGCCGTCGAGGTTGCCGTGCTGGTGGGCGAAGGCGACGAACGCCAGGTTGCAGGCGTTGAGCATCAGCTCGACGCACATGAACACCACGATCGCGTTGCGGCGGGTGAGCACCCCGATCGAGCCGATCGTGAACAGGATGGCGCTGAGCACCACGTACTCGGTCACGCCTCGTTCTCCTCACTCGAGCCGGTGGCCGCTGACTTTCCTGCGGTATTGGCGTCGGTCGCTTCGCTCCCCGCCTGCTTCGCATCCGGCTTCTCGGTCGGGTCCACGCCGAGCTGGTCCTTGATCGCCTCGATGTCCGTCAGGCCGGTCGCCTGCATGGTGCCGCGGGCCGCGAGCACCCGCGAGACCGACGCGGGGGCGGGGCTGCCGTCGGGCAGCAGGGCCGGGGTGTCGACCGCGTTGTGGCGGGCGTACACGCCGGGCGACGGCAGCGGGCCGAGGTGGGCGCCGGTCTCGGCGTACGCGCGGAGCCGCTCGGCCGCGAGCACCGGCTGGGTGCGCTTCGGGGTCAGCCGCTCGCGGTGGGCGAGCACCATCGCGCCGACCGCGGCGGTGATCAGCAGGGCGCTGGTGGCCTCGAAGATGAAGACGTAGCGCGAGAACAGCAGGTCGGCCAGGGCCTGGACGTTGCCGCCCGCGTTGGCCTCGTCGAGCCCCACCGCCGTGCCGAAGGTCAGCTGGGTCAGGCCGACGACCATGACCACGACGAAGGCCAGGCCGACCAGCCACGCGAGCACCTGCTGGCCCTTGATGGTCTCGACCAGCGAGTCGGAGGCGTCGACGCCGACCAGCATCAGCACGAACAGGAACAGCATCAGGATCGCGCCGGTGTAGACGATGATCTGCACCGCGAACAGGAACGGCGCCTCGAGGACGGCGTACAGGATGGCGAGGCTGATCATCACCACGGCCAGCAGCAGCGCGGCGTGGACGGCCTTGCGCACGAAGAGGATGCCGAGCGCGGCGAGCACCATGATCGGCGCGAGGACCCAGAACGCGGTCACTGCTGGGCCCCCTTGAAGTCGCCGCGGTAGTAGTCGTCGTCGCTGCCGAGCAGCTGGGCGTGCGGTGGCTGCTCCATGCCGGGCAGCAGCGGGGCCAGCAGGTCGGACTTCTCGTAGATCAGGCTGGCGCGGCTGTCGTCGGCGAGCTCGTACTCGTTGGTCATCGTCAGCGCCCGGGTCGGGCAGGCCTCGATGCACAGCCCGCACAGGATGCAGCGCAGGTAGTTGATCTGGTAGACGCGGCCGTAGCGCTCGCCGGCGCTGTAGCGGCCGGACTCCCCGTCCGGGCCGAGGGTGTCGTCGTTCTCCGCGCCCTCGACGTAGATCGCGTCCGCCGGGCAGGCCCAGGCGCACAGCTCGCAGCCGACGCACTTCTCCAGGCCGTCGGGCCAGCGGTTGAGCTGGTGCCGGCCGTGGAAGCGCGGGGCGGTGGGCAGCTTCTCCTTCGGGTACTGCTCGGTGACAACCTTGCGGAACATGGTCCGGAAGGTGACGCCGAACCCGGCGACCGGGTCCCAGTACTGCTCCTTGAGGGACGGGCCCTTCTCCCGGGTCCTCTTCGAACCGTGCTGGTCAGCCATTGCTCACCCCTGAATCGCGAACGGTCTCATGGTCGGTCTCATGGGCGGAACGGAACACCAGCGGCGCGGCCGCGCCCCGGACCGCGCCCCCGGCCGGCATCGGCGGGACCGGGAAGCCCCCGGCACGCGGCGTGGCGATGTCGAGGTCGGCCTCGTCGTCCTCGGCCTCGGGCACGAGGAAGGTCAGCAGCAGCACGACCAGGACGACACCGACCACGATCATCCAGAACTGCGGATTGCTGCCGAAGCCCTCATCGAACACCCCCTCGTTGCGCGCGGCCCGCATCGTCGCGACCGCGACGATCCACACCAACGAGATCGGGATCAACCGCTTCCACCCGAACGCCATGAACTGGTCATAGCGCAGCCGCGGCAACGACCCACGCAGCCAGATGAACACGAAGATGAAGAAGAACACCTTCCCGAAGAACCACAGCACCGGCCAATAGCCGGAGTTGGCGCCCGCCCACACCTCGTCGATCCACAACGGCGCACGCCAGCCGCCCAGGAACAGGGTCGTCGCGAGCGCCGAGACCGTGGCCATGTTGATGTACTCGGCGAGGAAGAAGAGCGCGAACTTCAGGCTGGAGTACTCGGTGTGGAAGCCGCCCACCAGCTCGCCCTCGGCCTCGGGGAGGTCGAACGGCGCCCGGTTGGTCTCCCCCACCATGGCGATCGCATAGATCACGAACGACGGCAACAGGATCAGCCCGAACCACAGATTGTCCTGCGCCGCGACGATCTCGCTGGTCGACATCGACCCGGCGTACATGAACACCGCGACCAGGGCCAGGCCCATCGCGACCTCGTAGGAGATCATCTGCGCGCTCGAGCGCAGCCCGCCCAGCAGGGAGTACGTCGACCCGCTGGACCAGCCGCCCAGCACGATGCCGTAGATCCCGATCGAGGCGATCGCCATCACGAACAGCACCGCCACCGGCATGTCCGTCAGCTGCAGCGGCGTCTGGTGGCCGAAGAAGCTCACCTCCGGCCCGAACGGGATCACCGAGAACGTCACGAACGCGGGCACCACGACGATGACCGGCGCGAGGACAAAGACCACCTTGTCGGCGGCCTTGGGGATCAGGTCCTCCTTGAAGGCGAGCTTCACGCCGTCGGCCAGCGACTGCAGCAGCCCGAACGGGCCGTTGACGTTGGGCCCGATCCGGTGCTGCATCCGGGCCACCACCCGGCGCTCGGCCCAGATGTTGAACAGCGTCAGCAGGACCAGGATGACGAAGATCAACAGGGTCTTGAGGCCGACGATCCACCAGGGATCGTTGCCGAACGCGTCCAGGCCCATCAGCCGTGCACCCCTTCCGCTCCCGTGATCGTGACCGGGCTCCCCGGCGAGGCGAGATCGGCGAGCACGCCGTTGCCGACCGAGTTGGCCGGCACCCACACCACGCCCTCGACGAGGTCGTCGCAGATCTCCGCGGGCAGCGTCATCGACCCGCGATCGCCCGTGAGCGTCACCGTCGGTCCGTACCGGTCGAAGTCGGCGCCGGTGACCAGCGCGACCGGCGTCCGGGCGGTCGCCTTGAGGTACTTGTCGCCGTCCTGCATCGACCCGTTGTCCAGCAGCTGCTTCCAGGTCGAGAGCAGCACCGTCGACTCGCGGCGTTCGGCGGGGGCTCCCGGCGCCTGTGGGGACTCGGCCCGTGCACCGTCCCAGGGGCCGAGCTGGGCCATCTCGGCCCGGACCTCGTCGACGGTGCGGAAGCCGAGAGGCGTGCCCAGCTCCTCGGCGATGCCGGCGAGGGCGCGCAGCTCGGGGAGGGACGCGGGGTTGTGCAGCGCCGCCTCCCAGGGACGGGCCCGGCCCTCCCAGTTGACGAAGGTGCCCGCCTTGTCCGTGGTCGGGGCGACGGGGAAGACGACGTCGGCGCGGTCGGTCACCTCGGTACGCCGCAGGTCGAGGGCGACCACGAACCCGGCGGCGTCGATCGCGGCGCGGGTGGCGGCGGGGTCGGCCGTGTCGTCGGGGTCGACCCCCGCGACGAGCAGCCCACCGAGGTCGCCGGCCGCCAGGGCGGCGACGATCGCGTCGGCGTCGCGGCCGGGCGCCTCCGGCAGGGAGGGGACCCCCCAGGTGGTGGCGACGTCGACGCGGGCGGCGGCCTCGGCGACCGGCCGGCCGCCGGGCAGCAGGGTCGGCAGGCAGCCGGCCTCGACCGCACCGCGGTCGCCGGCCCGGCGCGGCACCCAGGCCAGCCGGGCGCCGGTGGAGGCGGCGATCTCGGCGGCGGCGCCGAGGGCGCCGGGGACCGTCGCCATCCGCTCCCCCACCAGCAGCACGCTCGTGGCGTCGAGCTCGCCGGCGAGGGCCCGCAGCGCGGCGGGCTCGTCGCCGGGCGCCGTCGGCACCAGGCGGCCCGAGAGCTTCGTGAGACCGCGGGTCGTGAACGGCGCCAGGCTGACCACCTCGGTGCCGCCGGCGCGGACCGACTTGCGCAGGCGCAGGAAGATCGCGGCCGCCTCGTCCTCGGGCTCCAGGCCCACGAGGACCACCTTCGCGGCGGACTCCAGGTCGTCGTACGAGACCGGTGCGAGGCCGCCGGTGGTCACCGCGCCGGCACCACGCACCGTCCCGGCCACGTGGCTCGCCAGGAAGGCGGTCTCCTCGGCGGAAAGCGGCCGGGCGCGGAAGTCGATGTCGTTGGTGCCGAGCGCGACCCGGGCGAGCTTGCTGTAGGCGTAGGCGTCCTCGGTGGTGAGCCGGCCGCCGGTGAGGACGCCGACCCCGCCGGCCTCGCGGGCGGCCGCCAGGCCGCGCGCCGCGACGGTGAACGCCTCCGGCCAGGACGCCGGGCGGAGGCTGCCCTGCCCTCCATCAGGCAGAGTGTCGCGGACCTGCGGGTAGGTGAGCCGGTCGTCGGCCTGCGCGTAGGCGAAGGCGAACCGGTCCTTGTCGCTGATCCACTCCTCGTTGACGTGCGGGTCGTCGCCGGCCTGGCGGCGCATCACCTTGCCGCGCCGGTGGTCGACCCGGATCGCGGAGCCGCACGCGTCGTGCTCGGCGACACCGGGCGACGAGACGAGGTCGAAGGGGCGCGACCGGAAGCGGTACTGCTCGGAGGTGAGCGCGCCGACCGGGCAGATCTGGATGACGTTGCCGGAGAAGTACGACAGGAAGGGCGCGTCCTCGGCGATGCCGATCTGCTGCTCGGCGCCGCGCTCCACGAGCGCGATGAACGGGTCGCCCGCGATCTCGTCGGCGAAGCGGGTGCAGCGCTGGCACACGATGCAGCGCTCGCGGTCGAGCAGCACCGTCGGCGAGAGGTTGATCGGCTTGGGGAAGGTCCGCTTCACGCCGCGGTTGCGCTCGTCGGAGAAGCGCGACTCCCCGCGTCCGTTGGACATCGCCTGGTTCTGCAGCGGGCACTCGCCGCCCTTGTCGCACACCGGGCAGTCGAGCGGGTGGTTGACGAGCAGCAGCTCCATCACGCCCTGCTGCGCCTTGTCGGCGACCGGGCTGGTGACCTGGGTGCTGACGACCATGCCCTCGGCGACCGGCAGCGTGCAGGAGGCCTGCGGCTTGGGGAAGCCGCGGCCGTTCCCCGCATCGGGTACGTCGACCAGGCACTGGCGGCAGGCGCCCACCGGCGCGAGCAGCGGATGGTCGCAGAACCGCGGGATCTGCACGCCGATCTGCTCGGCGGCGCGGATCACCAGCGTGTCCTTGGGGACGCTGACCTCGACACCGTCGATGGTGACGGTGACCAGGTCGGTGCGCTCGACCGTCTTGTCGGGGGTCGTGGTCATGCCGACACCTCCTGTCCGGCCCACGCGGTCGACCTCGCCGGGTCGAAGGGACACCCGCCGTGGGTGAGGTGGGCGAGGTACTCCTCGCGGAAGTACTGGATGGAGCTGGTGATCGGGCTCGTGGCGCCGTCGCCGAGAGCGCAGAACGCGCGGCCCAGGATGTTGTCGCACTGGTCGATCAGCTGGTCGAGGTCCTCCTCGCTGCCCTGGCCGCTCTCCAGCCGGGCCAGCGCCTGCACCAGCCACCAGGTGCCCTCGCGGCAGGGCGTGCACTTGCCGCAGGACTCGTGCTTGTAGAACTCCGTCCAGCGCAGCACCGCCCGCACCACGCAGACGCTGTCGTCGAAGATCTGCAGCGCGCGGGTGCCGAGCATGGAGCCCGCGCTGGCGACGCCTTCGAAGTCGAGGGGCACGTCGAGGTGCTGGTCGGTGAACAGCGGCGTGCTGGAGCCGCCGGGGGTCCAGAACTTCAGCTGGTGTCCCTCACGGACCCCGCCGGCCAGGTCGAGCAGCTCGCGCAGGGTGATGCCGAGCGGCGCCTCGTACTGGCCGGGCCGCTGCACGTGGCCGGACAGCGAGAAGATGCCGTGGCCCTTGGACTTCTCGGTGCCCATCGAGGCGAACCAGGCGGCGCCGTTCTCGACGATCGCGGGGACGGAGGCGATGGACTCGACGTTGTTGATGACCGTCGGGCTGGCGTAGAGGCCGGCGACGGCGGGGAACGGCGGGCGCAGCCGCGGCTGCCCGCGCCGGCCCTCGAGGCCCTCCAGCAGGGCGGTCTCCTCGCCGCAGATGTAGGCCCCGGCGCCGGCGTGGACGACCACGTCGAGGTCGTAGCCGGAGCCGTGGATGTCCTTGCCGAGGTGCCCGGCGGCATAGGCCTCCGCCACCGCGGCCTGGACCCGGCGGATGACGTGGACGACCTCGCCGCGGATGTAGATGAACGCCTTGTTGGCGCGGATGGCGTAGGAGCTGACGATCACGCCCTCGACGAGCACGTGGGGGTTGCCCATCATCAGCGGGATGTCCTTGCAGGTGCCCGGCTCGGACTCGTCGGCGTTGACGACGAGGTACTTCGGCTTCGGGTTGTCCTGCGGGATGAAGCTCCACTTCATGCCGGTCGGGAAGCCGGCGCCGCCGCGACCGCGCAGGCCGCTGTCCTTGACGCAGGCGATGACGTCGTCGGGGCTCATCGCGAAGGCGACGTCGAGGGCGGCGTACCCGCCCCGGGCCTCGTAGGTCGCCAGCTTCCAGGACCGCTCGGCGTCCCAGATGTCCGTCAGGACCGGGGTCAGCACGTCGCTCATGCGTCCGCCTCCTTCGCCTCGACCGCCGGTGGCGCCGCGGGCTCGGGCGCCGTCCAGCCCCGCTCACGGGCGATCTCCAGACCCACCAGCGACGCCGGACCCGCCGAGGGGCCCTCGTCGACGCGACCGTCGGGGAAGCCGGCGAGCACCCGCTCGGCCTCGCGCCAGGTGCACAGCCGCGGGCCGCGGGTGGAGCTGACCTCGTGGCCGGAGCGCAGCGCCTCGACCAGCTGGACCGCCGACTCGGGGTCTGGTTGTCCATGAACTCCCAGTTGACCATCATCACCGGCGCGTAGTCGCAGGCGGCGTTGCACTCGATGTGCTCGAGGCTGACGGTGCGCGAGTCGCCCTGGCGCTGGGCGGCGACCTCGTCGTTGCCGATCTCGAGGTGCTCCTTGAGCCGCTCGAAGATCGCGTCGCCGCCCATCACCGCGCACAGCGTGTTGGTGCAGACGCCGACGTGGTAGTCGCCGACGCCGTGCCGCTTGTACATCGTGTAGAAGGTCGCGACGCCGTTGACGTCGGCGGCGCTGATCTCGAGGATCGCGGCGCAGGCCTCGATGCCCTCGGGGGTGATCCGGCCCTGCACGGACTGCACGAGGTGGAGCATCGGCAGCAGGCCCGAGCGGGGCTCGGGATAGCGGGCCGCGATCTCGCGGAGCTCGGCGAGCGTCTTGTCGTCCAACGGTGCAGTGGTGCTCATCGGTCGACGCCTCCCATCACGGGGTCGATGCTCGCGATGGCCACGATGACGTCGGCGATCTGGCCGCCCTCGCTCATCACGCCCATCGCCTGGAGGTTGTTGAACGACGGGTCGCGGAAGTGCGCCCGGAAGGGGCGGGTGCCGCCGTCGGACACGACGTGCGCGCCGAGCTCGCCGCGGGGCGACTCGACGGGCACGTAGGCCTGTCCGGCAGGGACCCGGAAGCCCTCGGTCACCAGCTTGAAGTGGTGGATCAGGGCCTCCATCGACTCGCCCATGATGTGGCGGATGTGGTCGAGGCTGTTGCCCATGCCGTCGCTGCCGATGGAGAGCTGGCTGGGCCAGGCGACCTTCTTGTCGGCGACCATGACCGGCGCGCCCTCCAGCTTCGCGAGCCGGTCGGCGGCCTGCTCGATGATCCGCAGCGACTCCCACATCTCGTTGAGCCGCACCCGGAATCGGCCGTAGGAGTCGGCGGTGTCCCAGGTCTGCACGTCGAAGTCGTAGGTCTCGTAGCCGCAGTAGGGCTGGGCCTTGCGCAGGTCGAAGCCGTAGCCGGTGCTGCGCAGGACCGGGCCGGTGAGGCCGAGCGCCATGCAGCCCTCGAGGTCGAGGTGGCCGACGTCCTCCAGGCGGGCCTTGAAGATCGGGTTGGCGTTGCAGAGCGCGGCGTACTCGGGAAGCCGCTTCTTCATCAGCGCGATGAACGAGCGGATGTCGTCGAGCGCGCCCGGGGGCAGGTCCTGCGCCACGCCGCCGGGGCGGATGAACGCGTGGTTCATCCGCAGGCCGGTGATCAGCTCGAACAGGTCCAGCACCAGCTCGCGCTCGCGGAAGCCGATCGTCATCACGGTCAGCGCGCCGATCTCCATGCCGCCGGTGGCGATGCAGACCAGGTGGGAGGAGAGCCGGTTGAGCTCCATGAGCAGGACCCGCATGACCTGGGCCTTCTCGGGGATGTCGTCCTCGATGTCGAGAAGGCGCTCGACGCCCAGGACGTAGGTGGCCTCGTTGTAGAATGGCGAGAGGTAGTCCATCCGGGTGCAGAACGTGACGCCCTGCGTCCAGGAGCGGTACTCCATGTTCTTCTCGATGCCGGTGTGGAGGTAGCCGATGCCGCAGCGGGCCTCGGTCACCGTCTCCCCCTCGATCTCGAGGATCAGCCGGAGCACGCCGTGCGTCGACGGGTGCTGGGGGCCCATGTTGACGACGATCCGCTCCGCGGCGTCGCCCTCACCCAGATCGGAGGCGATGTCGCCCCAGTCCTGGCCGGTGACGGTGAAGACCCGGCCCTCGGTGGTGTCGGTGCTGTCGGCGTAGAAGTCCTGTGTGGTCATGAGTAGCTCCTCCGCTGGTCCGGCGGCGGGACGCTGGCGCCCTTGTACTCGACGGGGATACCGCCGAGCGGGTAGTCCTTGCGCTGGGGATGGCCCGGCCAGTCGTCGGGCATCAGGATCCGGGTCAGCGCCGGGTGGCCGTCGAAGACGATGCCGAACATGTCCCACGTCTCCCGCTCGTGCCAGTCGGCGGCGGGGTAGAGCGGGACCAGGCTCGGGACCCTGGCGTCGCCGTCCGGCGCGGCGACCTCGACCCGCACGCGGCGGTTCCAGGTGTAGGACATCAGGTGGTAGACGGCGTGCAGCTCGCGCCCGGCGTCGCCCGGGTAGTGCACGCCGCTGACCCCGGAGAGCAGCTCGAAGCGCAGGCTCGGGTCGTCGCGGAGCAGCCTGGCCGCCTCGAGCAGGTGGTCGCGGTGGATGTGGAAGGTGATCTCCCCGCGGTGGATCACGACCTGCTCGATGAGCGGGTCGAGCACGTCGGCCACCGTGTCGAACCAGCCGCCGTAGGGCCGCTGCGCGGCACCGGGCAGGACGACGGGCGCCACCAGGCCGCCGTACCCGCTGGTGTCGCCGGACCCCCGCACGCCGAACATGCCGTGGCGCTCGCCGACGGCGCGGACCTCGATGCCGGGCTCGCCGAGCGCCTCGGGGGCGTTCTCGGGCGACTGGTCGGTCGCCGGCTGCTCGACCGCCTTGTCGGGCTTGTCCGCGGGCTTGTCGTCGCTCACCGCAGCATCCCCCTCATGTCGCTGGTGGGCAGGGCGGCGAGGCCCTCGGCCTCGAGCTCGCGGATCTGGGCCTGGCGGTTGGCGCCGAGCGGCGTGTGCTGGACCTTGTCGTGGAGCTTGAGGATCGCGTCGATGAGCATCTCCGGGCGCGGCGGGCAGCCGGGGAGGTACATGTCGACAGGGACGACGTGGTCGACGCCCTGGACGATGGCGTAGTTGTTGAACATGCCGCCGCTGCTGGCGCACACGCCCATCGCCAGCACCCACTTGGGCTCGGCCATCTGGTCGTAGATCTGCCGCAGCACCGGCGCCATCTTCTGGCTGACCCGGCCGGCCACGATCATCAGGTCGGCCTGCCGCGGGCTGGCCCGGAAGACCTCCATGCCGAACCGCGCGAGGTCGTACTTCGGGCCGCCGCTGGTCATCATCTCGATCGCGCAGCAGGCCAGGCCGAAGGTCGCGGGCCAGAAGCTGGCCTTGCGCATGTAGCCGGCCAGGCCCTCGACCGTGCTCAGCAGGACTCCGCTCG
Organism: Nocardioides humi; assembly: GCF_006494775.1. Classification (NCBI taxonomy): domain Bacteria; kingdom Bacillati; phylum Actinomycetota; class Actinomycetes; order Propionibacteriales; family Nocardioidaceae; genus Nocardioides; species Nocardioides humi. Next base: position 2,247,123 of record NZ_CP041146.1, read on the forward strand.
GGAGCTTCTCTTCGATACCCATGTCAGTTTCCTCCCGTTGAGGGCCGCGAGGCGCCGAGGTGCATCGTGGTCCTCAATCCCAGTCGAGGCCGCCCCGACGCCAGACGTAGGCGTAGGCGACGAAGACGGTGGCGATGAACAGGACCATCTCGACCAGCCCGAACCAGGCCATCGCGTCGAAGCGCACGGCCCAGGGGTAGAGGAAGATGATCTCGATGTCGAAGACGATGAAGAGCATCGCGGTGATGTAGTACTTCACCGGGAAGCGGCCCACCAGCGCCTGCGGCGTCGGCTCGATGCCGCACTCGTAGGAGTCGAGCTTGGCGCGGTTGTAGCGCCGCGGCCCCACCATCGTGCTCATGACGACCGACCCGACCGCGAACAGCGCCGCCAAGGCCGCCAGCACCAGCACCGGCGTGTAGAGCTCCATGAGCCTCCCTCTCGTGACCTTGTGAACAGAATCACTAGTGGTGTGAAGCACATACTGCCACTGCTGGGTCCGCCCGTCACAGCGGGGTCGCAATATCGCGAAATGCCCCCTGACCTGCGGATTTAGCACACATCGAGGTGTCGAAAATCCCCCGCGCGGGTGACCTCGAGGAGGAGGCGACCGCCGCCCCCTTGGGCGGGGTCGTCGGCTCACCGGCACCAGGCGTCACAGCGGAGGGGCAGTTCATGCGGTTGTCAGGGGTTGCAACCCCTGACAACCGCATGGATCCCCGGACATCCGGGGATCCATGCAGCCGCAGCCCGCAGTGGCCGGGCGCGATCCCCGGGCAGGACGGCCGGCGGGTCAGGCGGTGCCGCGGTGCAGGGCGACGATGCCGCCGGAGAGGTTGCGCCACTGGGGGCGGGACCAGCCGGCCTCGGCGATCAGGTCGGCCAGGCCGCGCTGGTCGGGCCAGGCGCGGATCGACTCGGCGAGGTAGACGTAGGCGTCGGGGGCGGAGGAGACGGCGCGGGCGACGGCGGGGAGCGCCTTCATGAGGTACTCGATGTAGACGGTGCGCCACGGGCCCCAGGTCGGGTGGCTGAACTCGCACACGACCAGCCGGCCGCCTGGCTTGGTGACCCGGCGCAGCTCAGCGAGGCCGGCGAGCGGGTCGACGATATTGCGCAGCCCGAAGGAGATGGTCACGGCGTCGAAGGTGGCGTCGCGGAAGGGCAGCCGGGTGCCGTCGCCGGCGGTGAACGGCAGGTGGGGCAGCTGCCTCTTGCCGACCTGCAGCATGCCGATCGAGAAGTCGCACGGCACCACCTCGGCGCCGGCGTCGCGGAAGGGCTGGCTGGAGGTGCCGGTGCCGGCGGCGAGGTCGAGCACCCGGTCGCCGTACGACGGGTCCACGGCGGCGAGCACCTCGCGCCGCCAGCGGCGGTCCTGGCCGAAGGACAGGATGTCGTTGGTCAGGTCATAGCGCCGCGCGACGGCGTCGAACATCCGTCGTACGTCGGCGGGCTGCTTGTCGAGCTCTGCGCGGGCCACCGCGGCAGCCTAGTCGGCGCCCGCCGACGGCCGCCGACCGCCTCAGAGGCGCGCGGCGAGCAGGTCGCGGAGCTCGCGGTAGTGCCGCTCGGCACCGGCCTCCTGGTAGCTGCTGGTGTCGGCCATCGTGAAGCCGTGGGGGGCGTCCGGATAGGTCGCGCTGGCGAACTCCAGCCCGTGCTCGCTGAGCGTGCGCTCCAGCAGCGCGATCGCCTCCGGCGGCATCGAGGGGTCCTGGTCCGCATGGGCGAAGACGAACGCCGCCCGCGCGTCGGCCAGCCCGAGATGGGGGCTGTCCGGCGCGTCGGTGGCGAGCCGGCCCGCGTGGAAGCTGCCGACCGCGGCGATGTCGTCGGGCCGGGCGCAGGCGGTCCGGACGGCGACGGCGCCGCCCATGCAGTAGCCGGTGGCGCCCAGCGGTCCGTCCGCCACGCCGACGAGACCGCGCAGGGCCGCGACGTGGTCGGCCGCGTCGGCGACGATCAGGTCCGGGGTCAGCGCCCGGACCCGGGTCATCGCCTGGCCGATCGCCGCCTCGCGGCCCTCCGGCGTGCGCAGGTCGCCCTGGGGCGCGAGCTCGGCGACGGTGCCGTCGCGGTGGAACAGGTGCGGCGCCAGGACGACGTACCCCCAGGACGCGATCCGGTCCGCCATCGCCTGGATCTGCGGCCGCAGCCCGAAGGCGTCGGCGAAGAGGAGCACGCCGGGGTGCTCCCGCCCGCCGTCGTCCGGGCGGCCGACGATAGCGTCGATGGCGCTCACCCCTTCGCGGCGAGCTCGAGGACGCGGTCGACGTACGACGCCACCTCGTCGGGCGCGAGCCCGGTGGCGTAGACGTCGTAGCTCAGGCCGTCGCTCTCGGCGCGGCACTCGGCCTGGTAGTTGGCGGCCGGCACCTCCTCGCCGGTGGGCAGGCCGGTCGTCGGGTCGACGCTCTCCTGCCAGGCGACGGCGCAGCGGTGGCCGCCGATCTCGCGGAGCTCGTAGTGGGAGCCGCCCTGCTGGTCGATCGCGAACGGGCCGCTGGGGATGACCAGTCCGGCCCCGCCGGGCGTGACGGTGACGGCGAGCTGGGCGGGCGCGGACTGCGCGTCGGACTGGCCCATCACCTTGGCGTCGACGTACGCGCGGACCTGCGCGGCCCCGTAGATCGTCGCGAGGTTGCTGGACGCCTCGGTGTCGCCGTCCGCGGCGCGGTCGGCGACCTGCTGGACGGCCTCCAGGTCGGCCTGGTCGGTGAGGCCGGCGTCCTCGGCGGTGACCGCGGAGAGGGCGATCATCCGGTCGTCGAGCCGGTCCGGCAGGGTGGGGAGATCGGCGGAGGACACCGCCGCGGCGTCGTCGACGACCTTGGGGAGGCCGACGCCGAAGCCCACGGCTCCGGCGAGGAGGAGGACGCCGGTGGTGGCGCCCACGACGGTGGATCGAGCGATCGGCATCGGGCCATCATGCCCGGTCGACCTGTGCGGCCCCTGAGCGGCCCTGGAGCGGCCCTTCTCAGAGGTCCGCGCCGTCGGACAGCCGGGCGTACTCCAGCCCGTCCGCTCCCAGGAACCTGCCGAACTGCGCGTCCGCCACGCCGAGCCCCTCGGTGGAGAACACCCGGTCGTGGATCGCCACATTGCGCGCGGCGCCGACGCCGCGGGCGAACTCCACGCCCTCCGAGACCCGCATCCACGGGGCGCACACCGGCACCAGGAGTACGTCGACCGGGACCCCCGGCCCCTCCAGCGCGTCCCCCGGGTGGAAGAGCGTGCTCTCCCCCGCGGTCAGCAGGTAGCCGGTGTTGTGGAACCGCGGCAGCTCCGGGTGGATCACGGCATGCAGCTCGCCCACCGCCCGGACCCCGATCCCGCCGATCGACCAGGCCTCCCCCGGCGCGACCACGGTGACCCGCTCCACCAGGTCGGGCGCACCCTCGCGGATCTGCGCGGCAACCGCGTCGATCGTGTAGATCGGGGCGTCGGCGGCCCGCAGGTGGTCCGGGTCGTAGTGGTCGGGGTGCTCGTGGGTGATCAGCACCGCGTCCGCGCCGTCGACGGACTCCCGCTGGCTCCACCCGCCGGGGTCGAGGACGACCGTCGTACCGTCGTGCTCGATCCGGACGGCGGAGTGACCGAACTTGGTGAGGCGCATGGCGCCCACGGTAGTCGGGGTCGCCGAGGCTCAGGGCTCCACGAGCCCGGCCCGGATGGCGTACCGGGTGAGCTGGGTGCGGTCGGACATGCCGAGCCGGGCGAGGATGTGGGAGCGGTGCTTCTCGACGGTCTTGACGCTGATCGAGAGGATCGTGGCGATCTCGCGGGTGGAGCGGCCCTCGGCGATCAGCTTGAGCACCTCGTCCTCGCGCGGGGTGAGCACGGTCTCGGGGACCCGCTCGCCGCGCGCCAGCCGGTCGAGGTAGTCGCGCACCAGCGCGCCCATCGCGCCGGGGTAGACGAACGCCTCGTCGCGCATGGCGGCGCGGCAGGCCTCGACGAGGTCCTCGTCGACGACCGACTTCAGCACGTAGCCGCTGGCGCCGAGCTTGAGGGCCTCGAAGAAGTACTGCTCGTTGTCGTGCATCGACAGCATCAGGATCCGCGGCGGCTCGCGGCGCCGGTTGATCTCGCGCGCGGCCTGGAGCCCGGTCATCGTCGGCATCGCGATGTCGAGGACGACGAGGTCGACGTCGATCTCGCGCAGCAGCGCCACCGCCTCCGCGCCGTCCGAGGCCTCGGCGACCACCTCGATGTCGGGCTGCTGCTCGAGGATCAGCCGTACGCCGTGCCGGACCAGCGCGTGGTCGTCGGCGAGCAGCACCCGGATCCTCCCGGCCGGCGCGCTCATGCCGGCACCCGCAGCCGCACCGTCGTCCCCCGTTCGGCGGAGACCACCTCGACCGATCCGCCCACCAGGTCGGCGCGGTCGCGCATGCCCGCGATCCCCGTCCCGGCCTGCGCGTCGGCGGAGCCCGCGAAGCCCCGCCCGTCATCGATGACCTCGAGCACCACCTCGTCGCCCAGCCGCAGCAGCGACAGCTCCACCCGGGAAGCCGCCGCATGACGCACGACGTTCGTCAGCGCCTCCTGCGCGACCCGGTAGATCACGATCTCCGCCTGCGGCGACAGGTCGGGCAGGCCCGGCCCGAAGTTGCGTCGTACGGCGGGCCCGCCGTGCCGGGCGACGTCGGTCGCCAGCGAGGCCAGCGCCGCCTGCAGGCCGAGGTCGTCGAGGACGCCGGGACGCAGCTCGCGCGCCACCCGTCGTACGTCGTCCAGGCCGGCGCGCGCGCTCTCCCGGACCGAGGCCAGCTCCTCGCGCAGGTCGGGCGGCGCCTGCTCCTCGAGCCGCTTGAGCCCGAGCAGCACGACGGTCAGGCTCTGGCCCACCTGGTCGTGGAGCTCCTGGGCGACCCGGTGCCGCTCGGCCTCCTGGGCGGCGAGCGCCTGGGCGTTGCTGGCGCGGCGGTCGTCGTCGAGCCGCTCCAGCATGGCGTGGTAGCTGCGGACCAGCTGGGCGCCCGGCCCCTCGCCGCCGGCGTCGAGCCGCTGGCCGACCCCGCCGAGACGCACCGTCGCCATCTCGCGGATCACCCGGTCGACCGGCCCGAGCGCACGCCGCAGCAGCACGGCGGTGACCGCCAGGACCAGGGCCAGCCCGACGACCAGCACCACCGCCTCGGACACGACGACCTGCCGGGAGACCCGGGCCGGGGAGAGCAGCAGCACCAGCAGGCTCGCGCACAGCACGGCGCCGTTGATCAGGCAGACCTTCCAGTAGAGGGAGGAGTTCGCGAGCCGCACGGTGTCCACCTTCGCCCACCGCGCCGTCCGGGGCCAGCCACCACTCCCCTCGCGCGCGGAAATGGGGGGTAGCACCCATACCGTGGCGGGCCGCCGTCGACTTGGCTGGACACATGCCGCCCGACTCCCCCCTGCGCCGCCTGCTCGGCCTGCGTTCCGGCCGGGTGCACGACGACACCCGTCCGGGAGGCAGCGCCGGCAGCCAACCGGTGTACGTCGTGCCCGTGACGGTCCGGGAGCGGACCGAGGACGACGCCGACATCCGCCTCCTGCTCGACGCCAAGCTGTCCTCGGCGACGCTGCCCCAGGCGGAGGTCGACCGGATCGCGCTGGCGCTCATCGTCCCCGCCGCGAGCACCTGGGTACGACGCCAGCGGCTCGCGACGCTGGAGGACTCCCTCGGCCCGCGGCTGCGCGAGGTCGAGGAGGGCGTGTGCCACCAGACCCGCGCGCTCGGGGCGGACCTGCTGTCCGTGGAGGTGGTCGCCGTGGAGCACCTGCTCGTCTCGCCGTCGGCCGACGCCGAGCACCGCATCGACCTGGAGGGTGACGATGAACGCTGAGCTGGAGCTCGCCATCGCGGTCGGGATGCTGTGCGCGGCCGTCGGCTTCGCGGTCGGCCTGGCCGTGGGCCGGGGCCGGCAGCCGCGCTGGGCGGAGAAGGGCAGCTTCACCCACAAGGTGTCGATCGGGTTCGCCACCCTCGACCGGATGGACGGCGTCCTGCTGCGCTTCGAGGTGGAGCCGGAGTCGAAGATGTCCGGCGTCGAGGTCGGCGAGCTGCGGCTGCCGCCCGGTGCCGCGGTCTCGCTCATCACCCGCGGCAAGGACGCGCTGGTGCCCTCCGGGCGGACCACGCTCCGCACCGGCGACCAGGTGCTCGTCGTGACCGCCCTCGGCAAGGTCGACGAGGTCGAGGACCGGCTGCGCGCGGTGAGCCGGTACGGCCGGCTGGCCGGCTGGTACGAGTCGCTCGAGCCCCCGAACTCCGCCCGGGCCTTCGGCGTACGGACCGCCGGGGAGAGTGCGGCGTGATCCTCACCTCCGCCGCGCTCTCCATCTTCATCGTCGCCTACGCCCTCATCGCCACCGAGCGCGTCCACCGGGTGGCGGCCGCCCTCGGCGGCGTCGCCGGGATGGTGGTGATCGGGCTCGTCGACGCGAACTCGGCGTTCTTCGACCACCACACCGGCATCGACTGGAACGTCATCTTCCTGCTGTTCGGGATGATGATCATCGTCGGCGTCCTCAAGCAGACCGGCCTCTTCGAGTTCCTCGCCCTGTGGGCGGCGCTGAAGTCGGGCGGGCGCCCGTACCGGCTGCTCGTGCTGCTCGTCCTGATCAGCGCGACCGTCGCCCCGATCCTCGACAACGTGACCTGCGTGCTGCTGGTCGCGCCGGTCACGCTCTCGGTGTGCCGGCAGCTCAACCTCCCGTCGGCGCCGTACCTGATCTCGCTCATCCTGGCCTCCAACATCGGCGGCACGGCGACGCTGATCGGCGACCCGCCCAACATCATCATCGGCAGCCGTGCGGGCCTGAGCTTCCTCGACTTCCTCATCCATTCCCTGCCGCTGACGATCATCCTGCTGTTCGTCTTCGTGGTGATGGCCCGCTGGCTGTTCCGCCACGACCTGTCGCGATCGGTCGACGTCGGCGACGCGCTCGGCGGCCTCCACCCCCGCGACGCGATCACCAACATGCGGATGCTGCGCCGCTCCCTGATCGTGCTGGCGCTCGTGATGGTGGCCTTCAGCCTGCACACGGTGCTGCACCTCGACCCGTCGGTCGTCGCGATGATGGGCGCCGGCGCGACCGTGCTGGTGTCGCGGACCGAGCCGGAGGAGTTCCTCGAGGAGGTCGAGTGGGGCACGCTCGCCTTCTTCATGGCGCTCTTCGTCCTGGTCGGCTCCCTCGTCCAGGTCGGCGTCATCGGCCGGATCAGCGAGCTCGCCGCCGAGGCGATGGGCGACCGCGAGCTGGTGGCCGCGACCGCGCTGCTCTTCGGCTCCGGCGTGGTCGGCGCCTTCGTCGACAACATCCCCTACACCACGGCGACGGTCCCCATCGTCGAGGAGATGGTGGCCGCCACGGCGTCCTCGGGGCCGACAGCCCGCTGTGGTGGGCGTTCGTCTTCGGCGCCGACCTCGGCGGCAACGCCACCGCCGTCGCCGCCGGAGCCAATGTCGTCGTCCTCGGCATCGCCGCCAAGGCCGGAGAGCCGATCAGCTTCTGGAAGTTCACGAAGTACGGCCTCGTGGTCACCGCTGTCACCCTCGTCATCGCCTGGCTCTACGTCTACCTCCGCTACTTCGTGCTGGTCTGAGCTCGGACACGGTCGCGCGTTTGGCCGCCGGACGACCGGGGAGGGTCGCGGTGGGACCGGGCTCAGGAGGCGACGGATGCGGATGGATCGGGCGGATCGGACGGGGATCTCGACGGTACGGCGGCGTACGGCGCTCGCCGCGGGGGTGCCGCTGGCGCTGGTGCTGACGGCGCTCGCGCCGGCGACGCCCGCAAGCGCGGTCACGCCGGGCCAGGGCTACCAGGCGGTGCGGCAGCTCGTGGTCGACGGCGACGACGACCTGGCCGTCAACCCGGCGACGGGCGACGTCTATGTCGTCGACGACAACTTCGACCGGCTCAAGCGGTACAGCGCGGCGGGCGCGCTGCTGAGGAGCGTGGACCTCGACGCCGCCGGCGGGGTGGAGGTCGGGCCGCAGGGGTGGGTGTACGTCGTCGACGACGACCGGGTCGCGATCCTCGACGCGGGCCTCGACCTGATCGGCCACACGCCGGTGGAGAACGTCGGGTTGACCGACGTGGCGGTGGGCGCCTCCGGTGACATCTACGTCACCGACGTCGTCGACGACGAGGTGATCCACTACGCGGCGAACGGCAGCTATGTGGGCCGCTGGGGCGGCTCCGGGAGCGGCGCCGGCCAGCTCGACAACCCCCAGTCCATCGCCGTGGGACCCGGCGGCGACGTCTACGTCGGCGAGCGGTGGAACAACCGGGTGTCCCGGTTCGGTCCCGGCGGGGACTTCCGCGGCACGTGGGGCAGGTCGGGACCGGCAACGGCGCGTTCCAGTGGCCCATCGGCCTCGCCACCGACGCGCAGGGGAACGTCTACGTCGCGGACTACGCCGACGGCGGGGCGCAGGGCGGCAGGATCCAGGTCTTCACCGCCACCGGCGCGTACCTGACCAGCATCGGGTCCTTCGGGAACCCGCCCTTCAAGATCTTCGGCCCCCGGGACGTCGACGTGGACCCCGGCGGCCAGGTGCACGTGCTCACGACCGACGCCTCGGCGAGCAATGTCGTCGTCACCTTCGCCCCCGCGGTCGCCGCCACCGGCACGGGGAAGGCGAAGATCGTCAAGCCCAAGGGCGCGGCGAAGCTCCAGGGCAAACGGATCCGGATCACGCTCACCTGCGTCAAGTCCGGCGGGAGGTGCACCGGCGTCGTGACGGTGGCGGTGAAGGGCACGACCGTCACCAAGCCGAAGTCGTACGCCGTCAAGCCCGGCAGGAAGAAGACCATCACCGTGAAGACGACCAAGCCGGGCCGCAAGGTGCTGCGCAAGAAGGCCGTCACCAAGGCGGTCGTGACCGCGCACGGCAGCACCCGGAAGATCAAGATCCGCCGCTGACGCCGCTCTCCCCTGTCCGGGTCGGTCAGCCCAGGCCGAGGATCCGCACGCACTCCAGCGCGACGTACAGCTCGGCGGCGTCGACCGGTCGGGCGAGGTCGCGGCCGGTGATCTCCTCGAGCCGGCGGATGCGGTAGCGCACGGTGTTGCGGTGGACGTGCAGCTCCCGGGCGGCGGTGGAGGTGGAGCCGCCGGCGGCCAGCCAGGCGCGGGCGGTCGCGAACACGACGGCCCGGTCGTCCTCCGGCAGCGCGAGCACCGGGGCCAGGACGGCGTCCACGAGCACCCGGGCCTGGTCGGGGCTCCCGGCGAGGAGTACGGCGAGCGGGTCGGAGCCGAAGCGACCGACCATCGCGGCGCCGGGTGAGACCGCGGCGCAGGCGACCCGCGCCTGGCGTCGCGCCTCCTGGATCTCGTCGAGGCGGGCGACCACGCTGCTGATGCCGACCCGCGCCCGCGCCAGGCCGTCCAGCGCCTCGGCCAGGTGGTCGGCGCCGAAGCCGCGCCGGAGGGCGACGACGCCCTCCTGGTGGTCGTGGTCGAGCCGCCAGGCCGAGCGGACGTTGCTGCGACGCAGCACCCGCTCGACGTCGGGGAGGCCCTCGCTGCCCGGCGACGGCGACTCGGCCGACACGACGACGTACTCCGTGGCGCGCCCGAGGTCGAGCATGCCGGCGGTCTCCCCGACGTACGTCGTGGCGTCGGCGTCGCCGTCGAGCAGCGAGCCGACCAGGACGGCCCGCATCTGCCCGTCACGGCGCGCGCGGTCGGCCAGGGCGCGCCGGTAGGCGTCGGTGACGTCGGCGGCGAGCTGGTCGCTGACCGCCCAGATGTCGGCGGCGGCGAGCAGCAGCAGGTCACGGTCCTCGGGGTCGGCCCGGTCGACGAGCACCTCCCAGATGAAGCGGGCGCCGACCCGGAAGGCCTGCAGCACCACGGCGTAGGGCACGCCCTGCTCGGCCCGGGTCGTGCCGGTCTCGGTGGGGGTGTCTCCGGCGGCGACGTCGCCCGCGAGGTTCCCGAGGATGTAGCGGGTGTTGACCGTGCACGAGGCGACCAGCTCGTCGTGCGTCACGGCCTCCCCGGCGTCGTACACGGGGATCTCGGAGCGGATCCGCTCGGCCATGGCCGCACCGAGCGCGGCGGACTCGGGCAGCAGCCGCGCACTGAGCTTGCGCACCTCGGGGTTCACGTCCGGTCCGTCCACAGCACTGACAGTAGGACGTCCGTTGTGCATGAGCACACACGATCGCCCGGAAAGTCGGTGCCGACGGCCGAAGCGCGGGACCGCCTCGGCAGGGGATCTTGGATGTCATGAGCACCACGCACCTGGCCGACGCCGCCGCCCCCCTCGATGTCCTGATGGTCGACGCGGCGCTCGGACCGCTGCGCCGCTTCGTCCCCGACTCCTCCACCGCGCGCTGGGCGATCTCGATGGCGCGGCGTCCCCGCGCGACCGGACGCCGCCTGGGCGACCTGGCCGCCGAGGCCGCCCGGATCGTGGCCGGCGCCTCCGACGTCGAGCCGGCGCGCGGCGACCGCCGGTTCGTCGACGCCGGGTGGTCGGAGAACCCCCTGCTCCACCGTCTCGTCCAGCTCTACCTGGCGGGTGCCCGGACCGCCGACGAGCTGGTCGCCGACGCGGAGGCGGACCTGGACCCGCGGGACCGCAAGCGGGTGCGCTTCCTGGTGGAGAACGTGGTCGAGGCGGTGTCACCCAGCAACGTCCCGCTGGTCAACCCCGCCTCCGCGAAGGCCGTCATCGACACCGCCGGGCTGAGCCTGGTGCGCGGCGCCGGCAGCCTGGTCAGGGATCTCGCGTCCGCGCCGCGGGTGCCCGAGATGGTCGACACCAGCGGGTTCGAGCTCGGCGAGAACATCGCGGCCACGCCCGGGGCGGTGGTCTTCCGCAACGACCTGCTCGAGCTGATCCAGTACCGGCCGCAGTGCGACGAGGTCTACGAGGTGCCGGTGCTGCTGGTGCCGCCGACGATCAACAAGTTCTATGCGATCGACCTCGCGCCCGGGCGCAGCCTGATGGAGTTCAGCGTCCAGAGCCACCGGCAGATGTTCGCCATCTCGTGGCGCAACCCCGACGCCCGGCACGCCGCGTGGAACATCGAGACCTACGTCCGGGCGATCCTCGACGCGCTGGGCGCGGTCGAGGAGATCACCGGCAGCGAGCGGACCGTGCTCGGCGGGATCTGCTCGGGCGGCATCCTGGCCAGCATCACCGCGGCGTACCTCGCCGGCATCGGCCGCCTGGACCGGATCGCCGCGGTCTGCCTCGCCGTCACCGTGATCGACAACGCGGGCGCGGGGACCGTGTCCGCGCTCACCGACCCGCGGCTGGCGCAGGCGGCCAAGGCGAGGTCCGCCCGCAAGGGCTATCTGGACGGCCGGTCGCTGGCGGAGGTGTTCGCGTGGCTGCGGCCCAGCGACCTGATCTGGAACTACTGGGTCAACAACTACCTGCTCGGCAAGCGGCCGCCCGCCTTCGACATCCTGTTCTGGAACGCCGACACCACCCGGATGACGGCCGGCCTGCACGCCGACTTCGTCGACCTCGCGATGGACAACTCCCTGACCCGCCCGGGTGCGCTCAAGGTGATGGGGGTGCCGATCGATCTCGGCAGCGTCACGGTGGACAACTACATCGCCGCCGGCATCGCCGACCACATCACGCCCTGGGAGAACTGCTACCGCACCACCCAGCTCCTCGGCGGCCCGAGCCGGTTCGTGCTCTCGACCAGCGGCCACATCGCGGCCCTGGTGAACCCGCCGACGAACCGGAAGGCGAGCTTCCGGACCAACGACGACCACTCCTCCGACGCCCAGGCCTGGCTGAAGGACGCCACCGTCACCGAGGGCAGCTGGTGGACCGACGTCGCGGCCTGGCTGGACCGCCGCTGCGGCGACCTCCGGCCCGCGCCGGAGGAGCTGGGCTCCGCCCGGCTCCAGCCACTGGCCGAGGCCCCCGGCACCTACGTCTTCGACAAGTGAGGTCACCTGCGTTGAAGCCCGGGTTGGAGCTGCGCCAGCTCACCGTCCTCGGCCACTCGATCCGGGTCGCCGTCCGCCCCGGCACGGACGCCGGCCCGCCGCTGCTGCTGTGCAACGGCATCGGCGCCAGCCTGGACCTGCTCCAGCCGTTCGTCGAGGCGCTCGACCCGCGGATCGGGGTGGTCCGCTTCGACGTACCCGGCGTCGGCGGCTCCCCCGACCCCCGCGTGCCCTACAACTTCCCGCTGCTCGCCCACGGCGTGGGGAGGATGATGACCGCGCTGGGATTCGCGTCGTACGACGTGCTCGGCATCTCGTGGGGCGGCGGGCTCGCGCAGCAGCTCGCCCTCCAGCAGCCGCGCCGCTGCCGCAGCCTGGTCCTGGTCAGCACCGCCACCGGATCGCTGATGGTGCCGGCGCCGCCGCGGGTGCTGCGCAAGATGGTGACGCCGCAGCGGTACCGCGACGCCGACTACGCCGTCCAGGTCGCCGCGGAGCTGTACGGCGGGCAGATGCGCGACCGACCCGACGACGTACGCCGTCTCATGCACGCCCACTCCCGCGTCGGCTCGCGCCGCGGCTACCTCCTGCAGCTGCTCGCCGGCGCCGGCTGGTCCAGCCTCCCCGCCCTGCCGTTCCTCCGGCAGCCCACCCTGATCCTCGCCGGCGACGACGACCCGATCATCCCGCTCGTCAACGCGCGGATCATGGCGCGGCTGATCCCCCACGCCCGGCTGCACGTCTATCGCGACGGTCACCTCGGCCTGGTCACCAGCGCCGATGTGCTGGCCCCGCTGATCGCGGACTTCCTGCGGGGGTGAGGTGGTGCCGGTCGCGCTGTAACACGTGGTTCGCTGCTGTTGCCGACCGTTGCCGGATGTAACACGTCGTTCGCCCACCTACCCGCCGCGAGACGTCGCGCACCATGCCCTGCACGGGGCTGCTACAGCTGTCACGCGCACCGAACAGCGGCGAACAACGTGTTACAGCAGCGGGCGTACGCTGACCCCGAGGTGAGCGCGATGCCCGAGAGCGAGGACTGGCCCCACGGCCGCCCGGCCTACGAGCACGAGACGGACGCGCCGGAGCACCCGGTCCGCGACCGTACGCCGAGCCGAGCCGCCGCCCGGGCCCGGATCGAGCAGCAGCAGACCTGGGTCGACCTCCAGGTGCGCCAGGCGATGGAGCGCGGCGACTTCGACGACCTGCCCGGCGCCGGCAAGCCGATCGCCGACCTCGGCGGCACCCACGACCCCGACTGGTGGGTCAAGCGCCTGGTCGAACGCGAGCGGATCACCGTCCTGCCCGCAGCGCTCCAGCTCCGCAAGGACGACGCCGAGCTCGACGCCGCCATCGACGCGCTGGGCTCCGAGCGCGAGGCGCGGGCCTTCGTCGAGGACTTCAACGCCCGGGTCGTCCGCGCCCGTTACACCCCCGTCGACGGCCCGCCGCTGGTCACCATGCCGCGCGACGTCGACGAGACGCTCGCGGCCTGGCGGGAGCGTCGGGCCGCCCGGCGTCGTACGACCGCCGCGACCGCGGAACCCGAGCGCCGGCGCGGCCGGTGGTGGCGCCGCCGGCGATAGGCGCGTCTCGCGAGACATCCGTCATACCCGCGCGGCGTGACTCGCCGGTAGGTTGTCGGAACGTGAGTCACAAGAGCGCCAAGGACTTCTTCCGACCGCTGGCCGTGGGGGCGCCGCAGCCGCTGCGCGAGATCCCCGCCCGGCCCAGCCGCGCGATCCACTTCTTCGATCCCAGCAACGAGAAGATGGCCGCGAAGATCCCGGCGATGGTCGGCACCGTCGACGTACTCCTGGGCAACCTCGAGGACGCCGTCAAGGCCGACAACAAGGTCGCCGCCCGTGAGGGCCTCGTGCGCATCGCGCAGGACACGGACTTCGGGCCGACCCAGCTGTGGACCCGGATCAACGCGCTCGACAGCCCCTGGGTGCTCGACGACCTCACCACGCTGGTGCCCGCGATCGGCGAGAAGCTCGACGTGATCATGGTGCCGAAGGTGCAGGGCGCCGAGGACATCCACTACGTCGACCGGATCCTCGCCCAGCTCGAGGCCAAGGCCGGCATCACCCGGCCGATCCTCGTCCACGCGATCCTCGAGACCGCGCGCGGCGTCGCCAACGTCGAGGAGATCTGCGGCGCCTCGCCGCGCATGCAGGGCCTCTCCCTCGGCCCGGCCGACCTCGCGGCCGACCGGAAGATGAAGACCACCCGGGTCGGCGGCGGCCACCCGGGATACCTGGTCCGCGAGGACGCGCCGCGCGACGCCGACGGCGGCTATCTGTACGACGCCGACCGGTTCCGGTTCCAGCAGGACCTGTGGCACTACACGATGGCCAAGATGGTCGACGCCTGCGCGACCCACGGGGTCTACCCGTACTGGGGCCCGTTCGGCGACATCAAGGACACCGTCGCCTGCGAGGACCAGTTCCGCAACGCCTTCCTGCTCGGCTGCGTCGGCGCCTGGTCGCTGCACCCGGTCCAGATCGAGATCGCCAACCGGGTCTTCTCCCCCAGCGTCGAGGACATCGCCCACGCGCGCCGCGTCGTCGCCGCGATGGGCGACGGCACCGGCGCCGTCATGATCGACGGCAAGATGGAGGACGACGCCTCCCTCAAGCAGTGCCTGGTCCTGGTCGAGCTGGCCGAGGAGCTGGCCGCGATCGATCCCGTGCTGAAGGCGACGTACGACGCCATCGAGACCCCGGAGGCCTGACCATGACCGAGTTCAAGCCGCTGCGCTCCGTCCTCTACATGCCCAGCTCCAACGAGCGGGCGCTGGAGAAGGCGAAGACGCTGCCCGCCGACGCGATCATCTTCGACCTCGAGGACGCCGTCGCCCCCGACGCCAAGCCCGCCGCCCGCGAGGCGGCCGCCGCGGCCGTCCGGTCCGGCGAATACGGCGGCCGCCACCTGATCATCCGCGTCAACGGCATCGGCACCGAGTGGCACGACGACGACATCGAGGCCGCCGCGGCGGCCGGGCCCGACGTCGTCCTGGTGCCGAAGGTGAACTCCGCCGAGGAGGTCCTCCAGCTCACCGACGCGCTCGCCGCCGCCGGCGCGCCCGCGAAGACCACCCTGTGGGCGATGGTCGAGACCCCGATCGGCATGCTCAACGCGCTCTCCATCGCCACCGCGTCGGAGCGGCTGACCGGCTTCGTGATGGGCACCAACGACCTCGTCAAGGAGCTGTACGCCGAGCACGTCCCCGGCCGCCAGCCCGTGATCACCGGCCTCGGCCTGGCGCTGCTCGCCGCCCGCGCGGCCGGCATCGTGATCATCGACGGCGTCTACAACGACGTGAAGGACATCGACGGCTTCCTGGCCGAGGTCGAGCAGGGCCGCCAGATGGGCTTCGACGGCAAGACGCTCATCCACCCCGGCCAGGTCGAGGGCGCGAACGCCGGGTTCGCCCCCGGCGAGCAGGCCGTCGAGGACGCCCGCGGCCTGATCCAGGCGTGGGAGGACGCGCGGGAATCGAGCGGTGCCGGCGTGGTCACGTACAACGGCAAGATGGTGGAGAGCCTCCACGTCGAGTCCGCCGAGCGCACGCTCGCGATCCACGACGCGATCCAGGCCCTCCAGTAGCACCGACCCGGCGCAAACCGACCCGGGAATCTCACCGACCCGGCGCAAACTGACCTTGCGTGAGGTCAGTTTGCGCCGGGTCAGGGCGTTTTTCAGGTCAGTTTGCGCCGGGTCGCGCCGCGCTGGGGCGGTTGGGCGCGCCGAGCTATTCCGCGAGCCGTAGTAGTGTGCGGCGCATGGACACCACCCAGCTCCTCCGCGGCGTGCTCGACCTCGCCGTCCTCGCGGTGGTCGAACGCGAGGACGGCTACGGGTACGACGTGCTGCGCCGGCTGCGCGCCGGCGGGCTCGCCGAGGTCGGGGACGCGTCGGTCTACGGGACGCTGCGCCGGCTCTACGCCGCGGGCGCGCTGACGTCGTACGTCGTGCCGTCCGACGAGGGCCCGCACCGCAAGTACTACGGCATCACCCCCGCGGGCCGCGACCAGCTCGCGCAGCAGGCCAAGGAGTGGACCTCCTTCGCCGGCACCGTCACCTCCCTCCTTCCCCCGCAGCAGCGCCCGACAGGAGCCTCGGCATGAGCACCGACCACACGCTGGCCCGCCCGAGGTCACCGCCTTCGTCGAGGAGGTACGACGGCACCTGGCCGATCTCGACGAGGAGACCCGCGACGACCTGCTCGGCGGGCTCGAGGCGGATCTCGCCGACCAGTTGGCCGATGGCACACCGCTGGCCGACCCCGCGGCGTACGCCGCCGAGCTGCGCGCGGCCGCGGGACTGCCCGAGCGGGTCCGCCGGCGCCGCCGGATCGACACCAGCGGCTGGCCCCGGACGCCGGGCGACGCCCTCGACCGCGGCCGGGCGCTCTTCCTCGACCGGGCGACCGATCCGCGGATCCGCCCCGCGTGGGACCTGCTCGTGACGCTGCGCCCGGTGTGGTGGGTGGCCCGGGCCTGGGTCGCGGTCACGCTGGTCGACGTGGTCGCGGGCGGCTGGGAGGCGGTCAGCGTGATCCCGACACTCGTCGTGCCGGGCCTCGGCGCGCTCCTGCTCCTCGTGGCGGTCGTGCTCAGCGTGCTCATCGGCACCGGCCGTCTGTGGCCCGGCTCCGGACCGGACCGCCCGGTCGCCGGGCGAGCGATCCTGCTGGCCGCCAACACCGCCGCCGCGCTGCTGCCCCTGACGTGGAGTGTGCCGTGGCCGGCGTACCTCAGCTACGACCAGTTCGGCGACGACGGCTACGCGCAGGGCTGGGACGACGCCACCCGCCAGGGCCTGCTCAACCACGGCAACCTGGTGACCGACATCTTCGCCTACGACGACGCCGGCCGGCCGATCCCGCTGGTCCAGCTCGTCGACCAGGACGGCCGGCCCCTCGACATCCCGCTCGCTGACG
This sequence comes from Nocardioides humi, assembly GCF_006494775.1. NCBI lineage: Bacteria > Bacillati > Actinomycetota > Actinomycetes > Propionibacteriales > Nocardioidaceae > Nocardioides > Nocardioides humi. Next base: position 2,263,994 of record NZ_CP041146.1, read on the forward strand.
CCATCCAGTGGGACGACCGAACCGGTACGCCGATCGTCGCCTGCCCCGCCCGCAACGGCGACGCCCCGGTCCGCAACGCCTTCCCGTTCGCGCGGCTCGAGCTCGCCTCGGGTGGGCGCTGCACGCCCGAGCGCGCGGCCGGCGCCCAGGCACCGGCGTTCCCGCTGGCGACGCTTCCGCCCGTCACCCCCGCCTGGCCGGCACCGGCCGAGCCGGTGACGCCGGTGGAGCCGGTGACGCCGGTGGAGCCGGTGACGCCGGCCGAGTAGCTCAGCGCAGCGCGGCGGCGAGCAGGTCGGCGACGACCTTCTGCTCCTCGGCGTACGGGTGGTACTCCAGCGCCGCCCGCTCGGGGATCAGCCCCGCGATCCACGGGTCGGCCGAGCAGATGTCGTGGCCCTCCGTGGCGGCCCAGACGTCGACGTACCCGACCCCGGTCTGCTCGGCGGCGGCGGACAGCCCGTCGTTGATCCGGCTGACCAGGTCACGGCCGTAGGGGTAGTCGCCGCGGGCGAGCGGCAGCAGGTCGCAGGTGCCGGAGGCCGGGAAGACGTGGGGGTAGCCGACGACCAGGACCGTGGCGTCGGGCGCGCGCTCGCGGACGGCCTCGACGGCCTCGATCATCCGGCTGGGCAGCTTGCCGAGCTGCCGCTCGACCTTGGCCCGGAACTCCGCGTCCTCGGCGGTGCAGGGGGCGCCGCGCCGGTCCTCGACCGCGAGGCCGACGCAGGTCGTGACGAGCTCCGCGAAGACCTTGCCGTCGTTGCCGCCGATGCCGATCGTGACCAGGTCGGTGTCCGCGGTGAGGGCGTCGAGCTGGGGCGGCACCGGGTCGCCGTTCGGGGGCGTCTGCGGGCCGGCGAGGTGGGCGCTGGTCGCCCCACCGCAGGTGACATCGGTCAGCTCGAGGCCGAGCCGCGCGGCCAGCAGGTGCGGGTAGTTGCCGGTCGTCTGCTCGCAGCCGACGGGTCCGCTGCTGGGGCCCAGCCGCGGGCCGGCGGAGTAGGAGTCCCCGAGGGCGACGTACGTCGAGCCGGCCGGCAGCCCCTCCTTGCGGACGATCCTCGGCTCCGGCGGGTCGGAGCAGCCGGCGAGCGACCCGGCGAGCAGCGCAGCGAGGGCGGCGACGACCGGCAGGCCCGCCGCACGCGTCATCCCCGCACCTCCTCGACCCCGAGAGCAATGGTCAGGGCAAGGACGGTATCGGGGTCCTCCAACCGGTCGCCGTACAGGTCCCGGACCTGGGTCATCCGGTAGCGGATCGTCTGGGGATGCACGAACAGCGCCGCCGCCACGTCGTCGCGGCGCCCCTGATGGAGCAGCCACGCGCGCAGGGTCTCGCGGAGCTTGGCGGCGGCGGCCGGGCGCAGCCCGTCGAGGGGCGCGAGCACCTGGCTGCGCAGGTCCTCGAGCGCCGTGGGGTCGGCGGTGAGGACCAGTCGCGGCAGGTGCGCCTCGGTGTCGCCGGCGAGGCCGAGGGAGCGGGCCCGCACCACCCGGTCGTACGACGACCGCACGTCCAGCCACGGACGCGCCGGCCCGACCAGGCAGTCCCGGCGGCCCACGGCCCGCAGCAGCGCGTCGCGCCGCCGGCCGTCGGCGTCGGGCACGAGCAGCAGCGCGGCGCCGTCGAGCTCGGGGAGGTCGCTGGCCTGGACGGTCCCGCGGCGCAGCGACTGCTGCAGCGCGCCGGCCCGGGACTCCGGCGCGATCACCGCGGTCAGCGTGGTCGGCGGCGGCCACTCCGCCCGCTCGGCGGCCGCGAGGACGCTCGCCTCGGGCGCGCCGGTCAGCAGCTGCCGGGCGAGCCGCTCCATCATCCGCTGGCGCATCCGGCCCTCGGTGGCGGCCTCGTCCTGGTGCCCGGCGACGCTCGCCGCGGAGAGCTCGTCGATGTAGGCGAAGACCAGCTCGGCGAAGGACGCCATCGTGGCGGGCTCGATGCCCTGCTCGACCGCCTTGGCGGCGAGGTGCTGCCAGGAGACCCGGGCCCCGATCCGGTACGCCGACAGGAGGGCGTCGGTGCTGCGCCCGCTGCGGACCTCGCCGCGGCCGAGCTGGTAGGCGCCGTCGACGGCCGAGGAGCGCGGGGCGAGGGCATCGGGGCCGCGCCGGTCGCTGATCAGCGACAGGAAGCCGCCGAGGGCGACCTGGACGGCTCCGCGGATGGTCTCGCCCATCGGCCCGCCGAAGGCGTCCTCGTAGGCGGGGACCTCCCGGATGATCTGGTCGACGACGTCGTCGGCGACCGTGGCGAGGTCCGCCCGGATCGCCGCGACCGTGCCCCGCGGGAGCAGGACGGCGTCGTCGGGACGTGGCCGGCGCAACACTCGACGGGACATTACGGCCTTCTTTGTCTCGGACGAACAAAACCGTGGACCGGATTCACCGGCTGAGGTCATGAGTTTAGCGCTCCCGGCTGGGACTCTAGTGGTGTGAGTACGACGACCGCCGCCCCACCCGCGGCCGCCCGGACCGGACGCCTCCGCACCGGCCTCCGCTCGCTCCTCGACGCGGCCGTCACGCCGCTCAGCGTCGACGACCTCCTCGACCACTTCGCCCCGCTGCGCCCCGGCGCCGCCACCGGCCTCCAGGGCCGGATCGTCGCGGTGCAGCAGGAGACCGCCGACGCCGCGACCCTGGTGATCAAGCCCGGCAGGGACTGGGCCGGCCACATCCCCGGGCAGTACGTCCGGGTCGGCGTCGACGTCGACGGCGTCCGCCTGTGGCGCACCTACTCGCTGACCCACGGCCCCCGCCCCGACGGCCACATCTCGATCACCGTCAAGGCGATCCCCGACGGCGCCGTCTCGCAGTACCTCGTCCGCGAGGCGCGCGCCGGCCAGATGCTCCAGCTCGCGCAGGCCGAGGGCGACTTCGTGCTGAGCCCGCCGGAGTCCGGCCGCCGCCACCGGCTGCTGCTGGTCACCGCCGGCTCGGGCATCACGCCGGTGATCGGCATGCTGCGCAACCTCTACTCGCGCAACGAGGAGGCGGCCCGGGCGGCGTACGACATCGTGCTCGTGCACTCCGCCATGAAGCGCGACGAGGTCATCTTCGGCGCCGAGCTCCGCGCCCACGCCGACGCCGGGCGGCTGCGCCTGATCGAGCGGCACACCGACACCGACGGGCTGCTCACCACCGCCGACCTCGAGGCCGAGGTCCCCGACCTGGCCGAGCGCACGGCGTACGCCTGCGGCCCCGCCGGCCTCCTCGACACGCTCGAGGAGTTCTACGACGAGCGCCGGCTGACGCTCCACACCGAGCGGTTCCGCCCGACCGTCGTCGACGTCGACGCCGAGGGCGGCACCCTCACCTTCGCGGGCAGCGCGGCGACCACCGTGGAGACCGACGGCTCCGTCCCGATCCTCGACGCCGCCGAGTCCGCCGGCGTCCTCATGCCGAGCGGCTGCCGGATGGGCATCTGCATGGGCTGCGTGCTGCCCATGAGATCCGGCGCCGTGCGCGACCTGCGCAACGGCGAGCTCACCGTCGCCGTCCCCGGGGAGACCCACCCCGACGGCGTGAAGATCCAGACCTGCATCAGCGCCGCCGCCGGCGACTGCGTCATCGACCACTGATCCCCCTGACCGAAGCCACGGAGGACACCCCATGACCACGATCACCAACAAGTCCGAGAACCCCACCGCCCACCTCAGCCCCGAGGACGTCGAGGCGCTCGGCGCCGAGCTCGACGCGATCCGCCAGGAGGTCCTCGACGCGCGCGGCGAGCAGGACGCGGCGTACATCCGCAAGGTCGTCGACGTGCAGCGCAAGCTCGAGCTCGGCTCCCGCGCCGTGCTGCTGGTGAGCGCCTTCCCGCCGGCCTGGCTGCTCGGCACCGCCGGCCTCGCGGTCGCCAAGATCCTCGAGAACATGGAGATCGGGCACAACGTCATGCACGGCCAGTGGGACTGGATGCGCGACCCGAAGATCCACTCGACCACCTGGGAGTGGGACAACGCCTCGACCGCCGAGGGCTGGAAGCACTCGCACAACGAGATCCACCACACGTACACGAACATCGTGGGCAAGGACAACGACCTCGGCTACGGCATCATGCGCGTCGACGAGGAGCAGCGCTGGTACCCCATGTACCTCGCCCAGCCGCTGTGGAACTTCATCAACGCCTGCTTCTTCGAGTACGGCATCGCGGCCTACGACCTCGAGCTCGGCCGCAACCTGCGCACCCCGAAGGAGAAGCGCAGCGCGGAGTTCAAGCGCAACCTGTCGAACACGCTGAAGAAGATCCGCAAGCAGGCCACCAAGGACTACGTCGTCAACCCGGTCCTCGCCGCGCCGACCGGCTCCTTCCTGCCCGCGCTGGCCGCGAACTTCACCGCCAACGTGATCCGCAACCTGTGGTCGCACTCGGTGATCATGTGCGGCCACTTCCCCGAGGGCGTGGAGACCTTCGAGCTGAAGTCGATCCCGGAGAAGGAGACCCGCGGCGAGTGGTACCTGCGGCAGATGCTCGGCTCCGCCAACATCTCCGGCTCCAAGCTGATGCACATCATGACCGGCAACCTGTCGCACCAGATCGAGCACCACCTGTTCCCGGACCTGCCGAGCAGCCGGTACGCCGAGGTGGCCCCCAAGGTGCGCGCCGTCTTCGACAAGTACGGCCTCAACTACCACTCCGCGCCGCTCCCCCAGCAGGTCGGCAGCGCCTGGCACCGCGTGGTCCGGCTGTCCTTCCCCAACGGCTGGCTGGCGACGACCAACGCGAAGAACCTGCCCACGCAGCTCAAGCTGCTCTACGCGCTCGCGACCGCGGACCGTCGTACCCGCCGGGTGATCCAGCTCCGCCTGGAGCGCGAGGCCCGCAAGCTGGAGTCCCGGAAGCTGGCGCAGGCCGCCTGATCAGGCCCGCGACCGCGGGAACACCTCGAGCGACCTGCGGTACATCGCCACCGCCGCGAGCTGGGAGTCCACGCCCAGCTTGCGGCGCAGCGACTTCACCTGGCTGCGCACCGTGGCCTCCGCGACGCCGGAGAGCTCGGCGATGCGGCGCACCGACTGGCCGTCGTACAGGGAGCCGAGGACCTCGTACTCACGGTGGGTGAGCAGCTCCATCCGGCGGACCAGGGTGCGCTGCTCCTCGGCGACGCTCTCCCACTCGCGGATGGCGCGCTCGCGCAGCACCTCCGGCGTGGGCGAGCCGCCGGCGATCGTCTCGCGGATCGCCTTCGCGAGCCCGGCGGTCGTCGTGGTGGTCGGCAGCACCCCCGTCGCGCCGCCGGCGAGCACCGTCCCCCAGCGCGGCCCGAAGTCGCTGTCGGTCAGCACCAGCCAGCGCAGCGGACCCCGGCTGACAAGGATCTCCACGTCGTGCAGCAGGTCCGGCGTGCGCAGGTCGCAGAGGATGACGCCGACCGATGCGCCGCTGCGCGCCAGCGCCTGGCGGAAGGAGAGCCGGCCGCCCCGCTCGGGCCAGTCGAACAGCACGGGTGCCAGCCCGCGTCCCCGCAGCGCGGCCGCGATCGCCTGGCCGACCAGGCGACGCTCGGCCACCAGCGCGATCCGCCGCACCGGCTCGTCAACGGACATCGACGAGGACACGGTCGATCGTCCCGTGGAACTGGTCGACGGAGTCCGTGGCGATCCGGCCACCGGCCGTCACCTTCGCCCCGATCGACAGGGGGATGTGCGCGAACGTGATCGCGCCGGGGTCGCTGTCCACGACCCACTCCCGCGGCGCGCCGGCGGCGTCGAGGTCCTCGAGCCGCAGGCGGACCGACGGGCCGCTCCGCAGGCAGGTGAGGCGGTACCAGCGGTCGGGCTCCACGGGTCCGTCCGCCTTCACCAGGGCCTCGCCGAGGGTGCCGGCGAGCCGGCATGACGGCAGGCCGTGGTCGACCTGGATCTTGAGCTGTGCCGGCTCCCCGAACCGGCCGCGCTGGACCAGGTTGTCGCCGTCGTCCCCGGGGCGCCCGGCGGTCGCCGGGTCGGCCCGGAAGTCCACGCTCACCTCGAAGTCGCCGGTGCCCGGGTCCAGCGGGTCCGGGACCGACGGATCGGGCCAGACCACCAGCGCGGCGGCGGGCACCGGTCCGTCGGGGGCGTACGCCGGCGTCCGGATCGCCGTACCGCCGTCGCGCCCCGGCGCCCAGGTCAGCCGGCCCCCGCCGGCGGTGGCCACGACGATGCTCACGGTGGCCGTGCCCTCGTTCGCGGCGCCGGGTACGACGTCGCCCGGGACGACCACGCCGGCGAAGCCGAGTCCGAGGTCGACGTCGCTCAGGTCGGGGGTCCGCTCGGCCCGGGGCTGGAGGGTCGCCCCGTCGCTCACGCCGCAGCCGCTCGCCGCGGCGAGCACGAGGAGAACGAGCGCCCTCCTGCGCATCAGGCGTCTCCCTTCCCGCCCGGTGCCGGCCCGGGACGAGGTGACAGTAGGACGGTCCGGGGTGCCGGAGCGGCCGTGCGTCGATAGTCACCCAAATTTGGTGAGCCATGCAGCACGGCCGGCGGGTTGGCTTCGTCCATGGCGTCCACCACGTCACCGGGGGACCGGCCCGGGGGTGTTGCCGAGCGATGCTTCGTCGTCGGCGTCGCCGGCCTGCCCGTGTGGTGGCTGCTGGGTGTGGCGTCGTTGGTGCCGCTGCTGCTCGCCGTACCCCTGGGCTGGGACCTGTGGACCCGGCGCCGGATCGCGCTGCCGCCCCACATCGGGTGGTGGCTGCTGTTCCTGGCGTGGGTGCTCCTCGGCGTGGGCACACTGTGGGCGGCGGCGCCCGGCGCGGTGGACGACGGCGGCGCGGGCCGGCTGATGGTCTTCGGGTACCGGCTGGGCTGGTACCTGTCGTGCACCGTGCTGCTGGTCTGGCTCGGCAACACCCCCGCCTCCCGGCTCCCCGACCAGCTGGTCCGCCGGGTGCTGGCCTCGGTCTTCGTGGTCGCCGTGGCCGGCGGGCTGCTGGGCCTGCTCAGCCCGGACCTCACCTTCACCACGCTGGCGGAGCGGCTGCTGCCCGGCGGGCTGCGCGGCAACGGCTTCGTCAGCACCCTGGTGTCGGCGGAGGCGGCCGACGTGCAGCGGGTCCTCGGCGACGACCAGCCGCGGCCGAAGGCGCCGTTCCCGTTCACCAACACCTGGGGCAGCGTGATCTCGCTGAGCCTGGTGTTCTTCGTCGCCACGGTGGTCGCGAGCCGGTCGCGATGGCGCTGGCTGGCCGGTCCCCTGCTGGCGGCGGCCGCCGTCCCGGTCGTGCTGAGCCTCAACCGCGGCCTGTGGCTGGCGCTCGGCGCCGGTGCCGTGGGCCTGCTGGTCCTGCTGGCGTCCCGCCGCAACCACGCCGCGCTCGCCGGCCTCGCCGCCGTCGTGCTCCTCGGCGGGGTCGTGCTGACGACCACGCCCCTGGGGGACACGGTCTCGGAGCGCCTCGACCACCCGCACAGCAACGACCGCCGCTCGCAGCTCCTGGTCGCGACCGTCGACTCGATGACCCGGGGCTCCCCGGTCGTGGGGTACGGCAGCACCCGCGACGTCGAGGGCAGCTTCGCCTCGATCGCGGGCGGCGCCACGCCGAGCTGCCCGGCGTGCGGCGTACCTCCGCTCGGGACCCAGGGACAGCTCTGGCTGGTGCTGTTCTCGCAGGGCTGGATCGGGGCGCTGTTCTTCCTGACCTTCTTCGTGCTGGCGCTGCGCCGCACCTGGCGATGTCGGACCGTCAACCAGACGGTGGCGACCTTCGTCCTCGGCGTCTTCCTGCTGCAGCTGACGGTGTACGACACCCTCGGGCTGCCGATGTTGATCGTGATGACCGCGGTGGGGCTCGCCTGGCGCGAGGAGCGGTCCCCCACGGCCCGCCCACCGACGCTGCACCGGCCGCCGGCGCGCGCCCTGGCGCTGGCCGGGGTGGCCGGGATCCTGGGCGCGGCGGTCGGCGCCGCGACGACGGTCGGGGCGGATCGCCAGGTCACCAGCACGGTGACGGTGGAGCTCACCCCGTCCCCGACGTACCTCGACGTCGGCGACGTCGCCCGCGCGGCGGACAGCGACGCCGTGGTCCGGCCGCCGGACCCGGCGACGGTCGACACCGAGGCGGCGCTGCTGCGCTCCGAGCCTGCGCTGGAGCGCGCCGGGCAGCGGGTCCACATGACACCCGCGGACCTGCGCTCCGACATCCGGGTGGTCGCGCCCCCGCTGTCGACGGTGCTGCAGGTGAGCGTGACGACCGGTTCGGACCGGGATCCGGCGGCGGCCGCCCGCGCCGTGGTCGACGAGTATCTCGCCGAGCGCGGCCGCGTCCTCGAGGGGCGTCGCGCCGACATGGTCGCGCGGCTCGGGGAGCGGCTCGCCGCCATCGACCCCGCGGACCCGGACTGGGCGCGGACCCGGACCTACCTGCGGGCCGCGGTCGACCACCTCACGACGCACCGGCCGGCGGTCGGGAGCGTGATCCGGGTCGGCCCCGCGCACGCCGTCGGCGTCGAGCGCGGCGTCCCGATCGCCAGCGGCCTCGCCCTCGGGGCGCTCCTCGGCCTGGCGGCGGCCCGCGTGCTCGCGAGGAGGCGTCCGTGACCGCCCGGCCGCGCGACATCTGGACCCGGCTGGCGATCGACCCGCTGGCCGACCCGCTCGCCCGCGCCCTCGCCCGGCTGGCGTGGGTGACGCCCAACCGGGTGACCGTGGTCTCGGGCCTGCTCGGCGTCGCCGCCGCCGGCTGCCTGGCCACCGGCCGGCTCCGCCTCGGCGGGATCCTCTTCCTGCTCCGCTTCTTCGCCGACTGCGTGGACGGCAAGGTCGCCCGGCTGCAGGGCTCCGGCTCGCACCGGGGCGCCCTGCTCGACGTCGCGACCGACGTCGTCTGCGTGACGGCGGCGTACGCCGGGCTCGCGGTGTGGGCGGTCCGCCACGACCACGCCGACCCCGCGGTCGCGGCCGCGCTGCTCGCCGCGCTCAGCTGCTACGGGTGGGCCCTCGCCCACCGCAAGCACCTGGCCGAGCAGGCGGGCCTCGGCGACGGGGGTCGGGCCCAGCCCTGCTGCGCCGCACCGACCTGCCGTTGCTCGACCCCTGGCTGCGCGTGTGCCGCCGGCTCGGGATGAGCCCGGTGCCGTGGGCGGTCGAGGCCGAGACGCTCGTGCTCGGCCTGCTGCCGCTCGCCGGTGCTCGGGCGGCGGCCGGCGGCCTGCTGGTCGCCCTCGCCTTCTATGTCATCGCCACCGTCGTCAACCTTCGCCGGATGTGGCGCATCGCCCGCCGGCTCGACCGTGTCCCCTCCCTCGAAGCAGGTCCGCCATGAGCCTCCCCGACCTTCCCGACGTCGACGTGGTGATCGCCACCCACGACCGTCCCGTGCTCGTGCGCGAGGCCATCGCGGCCGTCGTCGGGCAGGCGTATCCCGGCCGGGTCCGGTGCATCGTCGTGTTCGACCGCTCCACCCCCGACCCCGACCTGTGCGCCTACGGCGACGGGGACCGTCGTACCGTCGACGTCGTCGCCAACGACCGCAGCCCCGGCCTCGCCGGCGCCCGCAACACCGGCATCCTCGCCGGCGACGGCGCGCTGGTCGCCTTCTGCGACGACGACGACCTCTGGCTCCCCGGCAAGCTCGAGCGCCAGGTCCGGGCCCTGGTCGCCGGCGGTCCGCCCACCTGCGTCACCGGGATCGAGGTCGACTACGACGGCACCACGACCACCCGGGTGCCCACGCCCGCCTCGCTCGAGCTGCGGCACCTGGTACGGCGGCGGGTGATGGAGGCGCACCCCTCGACCGTGCTGGTACGACGACGCGAGCTGCTGAAGGACATCGGGCTCGTCGACGAGGACATCCCCGGCAGCTACGGCGAGGACTTCGACTGGATGATCCGGGCCGCCGGCGCCGGCGGGTTCCACGTCGTACCCGCGCCGCTGGTGCGGGTCCGCTGGGGCGGGTCCCAGTTCTCCCGGCAGTGGGGGACGATCGCCGACGCGATCGACTACGGCCTCGCCAAGCACGCCGTCTTCCACGAGGACCGCCGCGCCCTCGCCCGCCTCCTCGGCCGCAAGGCCTTCGCCCTCGCCGCCCTCGGCCGCCGGGACGCGCTGCGCTGGGCCGGCCGGACCGCCTGGACCTCCCCCGGGAGCCGCGGGCGTACCTCGCCGCGCTGGTCGCGCTGCGGGTCGTGAGCGCGGACCGGCTGCTCGATTTCGCGCACCGGCGGGGGCACGGGATCTGAGCCGTTCGTGCACACCGCCGGAAGGGACTTTCGCCTGTCCACAGGCGGGGTCTGCTCGTTTCGTGGTGTCGGGGTGGGTGGGAGAATCCAGTCATGGATCTCGGAACCCAGCCCCGTTCGACGGCAGCACTGCTGTCGCGGGTCGGTGCGCGGATCCAGGCCCGTGACACCCTGCTGATCGAGGAATGGCAGGACATCGTCACCTGGGCCAGCGACCACGTCGTCGTCGGGCCGGAGGGTGCGGCGACGATCACCGACGGATACCTCGACACCGGGGTCCCGATCGCCGGGGACGGGGCGCCGTTGGTGTCGGAGTTCGGGTTGATGGAGCTGGTCGCCGTGTTGGGACGCTCGCCGGACGGTGGGCGTGCCTATGTGGGGCGGGTCATCGAGTGCGCCTGGCGGCTGCCTCAGGTCTATGCCGCCGTGGTCGCGGGTCGGTTGACGCCGTGGCGGGCCGAGCGGATCGCGGACCTCACCCACGGGCTGAGTGCTGAGGCGGCTGGGTTCGTGGACCGGCAGCTCTTCGATGCCTCCGGGGTCGGGTGGGCGCAGTTGGACCGGCTGATCGCCGAAGCGATCCTCCGGTTCGACCCCGAACGCGCCGAAGCCGAACGCGCGACGGCTGCGGACCAGCGCTATGTGGAGGTCGGGGACCCCGACACCCACGGCAACACGAACGGGATCGTGCACCTCGATGCCGTGCTCGACGCTGCTGATGGGCGTGATCTGGATGTTGCGATCGCCCGCCGCGCCCACCTCCTCGGGGACCTCGGCAACGACGCTCCGCTCGATGTGCGCCGCTCGGTCGCGCTCGGCGAGTTGGCCCGGGCCGACCTCACGCTCGATCTGGAGGGTTCGCCGGGCCGCAAAGCGATCGTGAACGTCCACATCACCGACACCACCCTGACCGGCGTGAACCCCGTCGGCAGATGGGAAGACCAGCAGGTCCCCGTGTCGAGCGAGCAGATCCGCGAGTGGCTCGGCACCGCCTCGACCGTGATCGTCCGCCCGGTGATCGACCTGGCCGACCACGTCCCGATCGACTCCTACGAGATCCCCGACCGCCACCGCGTCCAGGTCGCTCTGCGCGACCATGCGTGCCGGTTCCCCCACTGCACCAGACCAGCCACCCGCTGCGACCTCGACCACGCCCGACCCTACGGCGAGGGCGGGCCTACCTGTCCGTGCAACGAGGTGGCCCTGTGCAGACGCCATCACCGGGCGAAAACCCACAGCCGCTGGCGCTACCAGACCACGGCACCAGCCACCTACGTCTGGACCAGCCCCAACGGTTTCACCTTCCGTGTCGACCACCGAGGCACCCACCCCATCCACCACGCGACCGACCCCGCCGGCGACCCAGCCCCACCAGACCAATAGCCACCCCGCCCCGCACCCCGCACACCCCATGGTTGCGGGGATGCAGGCACGTCCAGCCGCTCAGACCAGCCCCGTCGGACCCACCCACGCCCCGCTCACTCGTCCCCCATATGGGGGACGAGATTGGCCCCGACCCCTCGTACCGGGTCGAATCGAGCCGATCGACCGACAGAACGAGTGACGAAGTACGCGGCCGTGCGCGATGCTCCCCCACGGCCCAGATGCGGGGAGGTGGCGTCGTGCAGAACGCCTACAGACGTTGGACCTGGCTGTCAGCTGCGCTGGTGGCCGTGATGATCGGGGCGGTCGCGGCCGTCCCGCCGGCACAGTCGCGCACCGCGCCGGCCCAGGCGTACCCCACGGGAAGCTTCGAAACGCACCTGGACGGGTTCGCGGGGGTCAAGGGCAGCAGGGTCAAGCTGTCGCGCAGCGGTGCGGGCCGCAACCACAGCCGCGCCATGGTCGTGCGTACGGCGCAGCGCGGGCCGGTCGGCGCGATCAGCCGGCACCGGTTCGCCGGGGCGCACCAGGCCGGGACGTCGTACGTCGTCCGGATGTGGGTGCGCACCGACACGAAGCGCACGGTGGCGCTGCGGGTGCGCGAGGTCGCGGGCGGCAAGCGCGTCCAGACCAGGACGGTCCGGGTGGCCGCCAAGGCGGGGACCTGGACCCGGATCAAGACCCGGATCACGACGAAGAAGCGCAACTCCGCGCTGAAGCTGCGCGTCCGCTCCCCGCGGGTGGCGGCGAACGAGCGGATCCTCGTGGACGACCTGCGGATCGTCGAGGAGTCCGAGAGCGAGGGCGTCGTCGGGAAGCTGACGAACGGCTGCGGTCGCACCGCCCGCGGCATCCCGTCGTGCGGGACCTACGTCGGGGCCGCGCACGGCTCCAACACCGACCCGAGCGCGCTCGAGCAGCAGCTCGGCGACCGGCTCGGCGTCCGTCGTACCTACTTCAACGCCACGGGCGTGGCGGGGGCCGTGCGGATCGCGCAGGCCGACCTGGCGGCCGGCCGGCTGCCGTGGGTGAGCTTCAAGCTGCCGCACTCGTGGACCGAGATGGCCGACGGCAAGGGCGACGCGTGGGCGGTCGACCTCGCCCAGCGGCTCGGGGCGCTCGGCGGCCCGGTGTGGGTGGCGTTCCATCACGAGCCGGAGGGCGACGGTGACATCCAGGAGTGGCGCCGGATGCAGGAGCACCTCGCGCCGCTGGTGCGGGGCGCCTCGCCCAATGTTGCCTTCACCGTGGTGATGACCGGCTGGCACCAGTTCTACGGCGAGGCGCAGTACAGCCTCGCGCAGATCTGGCCCCGCGGCGTGAAGATCGACGTGGCCGGCTTCGACATCTACCAGCAGTACGGCGTGGTCAAGAACGGCAGCACCACCACGAAGTGGACCGACTTCGAGCAGTATTACCGGCAGATCGCCGCCTGGGCCCGCACGATGGACGTCGACTGGGCGCTCGGCGAGACCGGCGTGACCGACACGGCCGCCGCCGCGCATCCCTCGGAGATCGTCGACGCGGTGGACCTGATGGAGAACTACGGCGGTATCGCCTACAGCTACTTCGACAGCGCGCTGAACAGCATCGCGCCGTGGACGCTGAACACCGCGGTCAAGCGCAACGCCTTCGCGCAGGCACTGGCGGGGGCGCCGTCACTCAAGTAGCCGCTCCAGCGCGATCAGGGAGAGGGTCGCCCGGGGCGAGATGTGCTCGCCACCGGGCGCCTCGACCAGGCTGAGGTACCGGGTCAGGATCGCGACGAGGTACAGCAGGCTGCGCACGTGCGGCTCGCCGCCGAGGCTGCGGTCCGGGTACGACGCGAACGCGAGCGCCCGGAGCACCCCCTCCGGCGAGGAGGGGAAGCCCGCGTTGAGCGCGTTGACGACGTAGTGGAGCGGGTCGAGGCCGGTGGGGACGCCGGTCTCGAACCGCTCCCAGTCCCACAGCAGCACCCGCTCGCCGGAGACCGCCATGTTCCACGGCGTCCAGTCGCCGTGCCAGGCGCCCCACGAGAGGGGACGGCTGCCGGTGATGGCGGCGACCCGCTCCATCGCCCGGCCGAGGCGGCCCCGGCTCACCGGGTCGGCGAGGCTCCCGGCGACCTGCCACTGCTGCCGCCACCAGGCGGACTCGGCCAGCGGCCCGTCCGGGATGCTGAAGCTCCCGGCGAGCTCGTCCATCGCGGCCACGGGCGGCGTCCACGAGCTCCGGTGCCGCTGCCACGGCGACGGCGCGAGCGGACCGGCGAGGAGCACCGGCCGGCCGCGCCAGGAGGTGCGCGCGATCAGCGGCGGCGGGACGACATACCGGTACTCCTGCGACGTCACGGCGGCGAGTGCCCGCCCCTCGGCGGCGACGTCCGCGCAGGTGTGATCGGACCAGCCCACCTTGGCGAAGGCCCGGCAGCGCCCCTGCTCGTCGAACACCTGGAGCACCGGCTTGCGGTTCACCCGCGCGGTGCCGATCGTGATGCTGAAGCTGACGGGCGTGCCGAGCACCGACGAGAGGTGCTCGGCCAGGCCGTCGTCGCCGCCGCGCACCTCCACCCGGTGCCGCAGCAGACCGGGTACGGCGCGCACTGCGGCGCCGGCCGCGACCCGGGCGGTGGAGTCCCACCAGCTCGACGCGGTGCTGATCCGCCGCAGCGACGCGCCCGCCGCGACGGAGGAGTCGACGGGGACGAGCACCGTCGGCGTGCTGCCGCGGCTGACGACCGCGTACCGGGCGCGCACGGGGCGTCCGTCGCCGGCCGTGCCGGCGGGTACGACGTCGGCGCCGGGCCACAGCTCGGCGGCGGTCTCCAGGAGGTCGGCACTCATCGGACGCACGCGAACAGGTGGCGGCCGTAGTTGTCGGCGTAGGGCCCGACGGCGTCCCGGTCGGGTCCGAGGTCGAGCACCTGGGAGAAGGTGGTGTTCTCGAGCAGGAACCGGCGGATGTGGTCCGGGTTCCAGCCGCGCAGCGAGGAGCGGAACCAGCGCTCGTGCTCCTGCCCGGTGTCGAGGAACAGGACCCGCCCGGTCGCCCGGTCCAGCAGCCGCACCAGCTCGACCTCGTCGCAGCTGCCGCGGCCGAGCACGAAGTGGTGGAGCAGGCTGAAGCAGGACACGACGTCCCACGTCTCGCGGGTGCCCCGCAGCAGGCCGACCGCGTCGCCGATCCGGATCCGCTCCGGGTCGAGCCCGTAGACGAGGCGCCCGAGCGTGGCGCCCAGCGGGTCACGCTCCATGCCCTCCGCGTCGAGCCCGCGCTCGGCCATCTGGGCGACGAACCAGCCGTAGCAGCTGGCCACGTCCAGATAGCTCCCCGACAGCGTGGGCCCGATGACCCGGCGCAGGAAGGCGTCCATGGCCTCGAGCCGGTCGGTGCAGCAGCGCACGGTCGGCCAGTGCGCGTCGAGCTCGGGCGCGTCGACGGGCTGGTAGAGCTCGCGGCCGCCGTGGAGCCACGACATCTTCCGCAGCAGGTCCTGCAGCGGCGTGCTGACCGCGCCGCGTCGTACCCGCACCGGCACCGTCGTCTCCCCCGCGGCCGCCGCCGCGGCGACCCGGTGGTGGCCGTCGACGACCTGGTAGCAGTGCGAGTCCGCCACCGGCACGGCGAGCACCGGCTGTCCCGGCGGGGAGTGCAGGTCCTCGGCGGGCGCCTCGGCGTGGTCGGCGTCGTCGAGGAACCGCCGCGCCTGCGCGAGGATCCCCGCATCATCGGTGGCGCCGAAGTACCGGCCGGTGTGCCGGATGCACACCCGCCCCATCCGGGCGTACGACGACGCGAGGATCTCCTCGTCCGTCGGCTCCGCGCCCGTCCCGCCGAGGGCGAGCAGGGCGGCGTGCGGGCCGTCCGCCACCCGGCGCGAGGGCCACAGCGGGTCGCCCAGCGCCGTCGCGAACTGCGCGGCGGTCATCCCGTTCTGCCCGCCCAGGAGCAGCTGGCCGACGGGGACCTCGCGCAGGCCGGGATGCCAGCGGGTGAGCCGCGCCAGGCGATGGCGGGCGGGGGCGTTGAGCAGGGTGGTCACGATAGGGATTCCTCTCGCCAGGTGGGCGCCCTGCCGAGGTACTCGGCGAGGGCCGCGTCGGATCGGTCGAAGTGGCGGCGCAGGGCGGCCTCCAGGTCAGGGGGGAGCGGGGCGCCGGGTCGCTCGTTCCAGCGCCCGACCTCGGCGGGCCGGTGCAGGGGCAGGCCGAGCCGGCGCTGCAGCTCGACGTACCCGGAGACCGGGTCGGCGAAGAGGGCGTCGGCGTCGACGACGTGCACACGGCCCCGGCCGAGGGCGTCGACGTACCGCTGCACCTGCGACGCGTACTCCCCGCGCTGGAGGTAGGCGTGGTGGCGGTGGGCGAAGCTGGTCGCGCCCGGGGAGCCGGCGAGCAGGTCCGTCAGCCCGGCGGTGCGCTCCGCCTCCTGCGCGACGGCGTCGGCGAAGGGCAGCGTGTCGAAGCCACGCGCCGTCTCGTGCCGGTGGGCGGAGTGGGCGCGGGCGACCGGGTCGCGCACCATGACGACGACCTGGCAGCCGGGCAGGTCGCGGGCGATCCGCTCGGCGGCGAGCGGGTGGAAGAGGTAGTAGCCGCTGCACTCGAACGCCACCCTCCCCCGGGCGCTCGAGCGCAGCGGGAAGTGCGCGCGGTACCAGCGCCGGCCGTGCCGGTAGCCGTCGTCGAAGTAGCCGGTCCCCTTGTCGACCGTCGGCCGGCACAGCGCGGGGTGCTCGCTGAGCAGCCGGAACAGCGTCGTGGTGCCGGCGCGCTGCGCGCCGACGACGACGATCCCCGGCTCCTGGCGCAGGTCCGCGGTGAGCCAGCCCCAGGCGAGCAGCACCGCCCGTGCGGTACGACGCAGCGGGCGCGGCAGCCGGCGGCGCAGGCGGCCGGCCAGCCGGCGGATCATGCCGCCACCGCCATCCGCCGCCGCGACCGCAGCCCGGCGGTGAAGACGTCGACGGAGAGCCGGATGCGCAGCCGCCACACCACGACGCCGTACCCGATCCCGGAGCCGGCGCAGGCCAGCAGCCAGCCGAGCGGCGAGAGCCCGACGACGACGGCGAGCAGCGCGACCGGGACGCCGATGCACGCCACCGGAAGCGCCGCGGCGAGCAGCAGCTCGCCCATCGCGGGCGCGAGCCCGATGTCGGCGCGCAGCTGGACGATGGCGAGGACGCAGCGCACCACCACGGCGACCACCCAGGCCACGGCGGCGCCGGCGATGCCGATCCGCGGGACCAGCACCAGGCACAGCACGAGGTCGAGCGCCAGCGCGACCAGGGTGTTGACCAGGCTCCGGCCGCTGCGGCCGATCATCAGCAGCAGCGTGTCGACCGGCCCGGACGCGACGGCGACGAGCATCCCGGCGGCCATGACGAGGGCGACGGTGGCGGCCTCCCCGGTCGTGTACGACGCCCCGAACCAGCCGAGATAGGCCATCGGGGCGGCGGCGACCGCGAGGTAGACCGGCCAGGCCAGCAGCATGCTCCAGCACGTGCTCACCCCGAAGACCCGGGTGACCAGCGCCGGTGCGGTGTCCGCCGGGCCGGCCAGGATCAGGGTGAACCGCGGCTGCACCACCGAGGACACCGCCTGGTTGGCCAGCTGCCCGAACACGACGAACCGGGTCGCGACCGTGTAGAGCGCCGCCTCCCCCGGGGACAGCAGGACGGCGACGAGCACGATGTCGAGCCGCTGCACGCCGACCTGGGCGATCCGGGCGACGGCACGAGGCCAGGTGAAGGTCCAGTACTCCCGGGCGCCGACCGCCTCCGTGGCGGCGGCGGTCCCGGACCGGGGCCGGCGCCCGAGGAGCCGGCGCAGCGAGCGGAGCGCGAGCAGCGCGCTGACGACGTACCCGGCCGCCCACGCCGCGGCGATGCCCGCCGGGATGCCGGCGGCGATCACCCCCACGACCAGCACGATCTGCATCCCGGGGCGCACGATCCGGTCGACGAGCACGGTGTCCCGGAAGCGGGCGTGCGCGCGGAGTGCGGCCAGGCACAGGTCCGAGCCGGCGGCCAGGGGCAGCGCCCACACCAGGCCGCGGGTGTCCGGCCACCACACCGCGAGGGCGAGGGCCAGGCCGCAGGCGGTCAGCAGCACGGGCACGGCCGCGATCCGCACGAGGGCCCGTACGGCGTCGGGCCGGTCGTCGCGCAGCACGAACCGGGCCAGCCCGGTGTCGGTGCCCAGCCCGGCGGCCGCGAGCGCGACCAGGAAGACCGCGGAGGCCGCGAAGAAGCGGCCCGCCGCGTCCGGGGGCACGCTGCGGGTCACCACGAGCACCAGACCGAACCCGGCCACGGTGCTCAGCACCGCTCCGGCCAGGGTGGCGGCGCTCCCCCGTGCGACCGCGCGCAGGTGTCCGCGCTCGTCGGTCACGGACGCACCTCCACGAAGCCGACGACCTCGGTGCCGCTGCGCTCGGCCTCGGTGAGCAGGACGTCGATCTCCGGCAGGGTGCACGCTCGCGGCCGCAGCTCGACCACCACCGCGCTCGAGGCCGCGAGCAGCCCCCGGCCCACGGCGGTGGCGAACCCGGGTGAGCCGACCACGACCACGTCCGCGTGCTTGGCCAGCTGCGCCAGGCTGCGCTGCATCTCCGCCGAGGCGACCAGGTCCGCGAGATCCACCCCCGGCTCGTCCGAGGGCTCGCCCGCCGGGTCGTCCGACGGCACCAGCCGGCTGCGGAAGTCCCCGTCCTCGAGCAGGACGTCGTCCACGACGGCCCGCAGCTGCACCAGCTCGGCCATCGCGGCCGCGTCGTCGTCCCGGGTGAGGTCGACGGCGATCACCTCGAACCGCGCCCTGGCGAGGGAGTCGACCAGCGCGGCGAAGGACGCCGCCTCGTCCTCCCGGCCGGCCGCCGCGACCGTCACCACGGCGGGCCGGTCCGAGCCGACGGCGAGCACCGCGGACCGCACGTGGGCGATCACGTCGTCGTCGGCCCGGACCGGGGTCCGGAGCACGCCGAGGGGCGCGGGACCGCCGTCGGCGAGGTCCTCGAGACCCCGGACGACGTCCGGCACCGGCCGTCCGGCGCGGACCACCGCCACGGCGAGCACCAGCAGCAGCCCGAGGACGCCGGCGGCGGGCCCGGCCCGCATCGGGTCCGCCCACGGCCCGCCCCGGTCGACCTTCCCGGGGGTCACCAGCTGCCCCGGGTCCAGGCTGACGGCCTGCGCCGCCGCGAGCTGGGCGCGCAGGGAGCTGATCTGCACGACCACCTCCTGCACCTGCTGCTCGATCAGCGTGCGCTTGGGCGCGTCCGGCGCCAGCTTGTCCAGCCGGGCCAGCGCGGCGTTGCGCTCGCCCTCGCGCAGCCCGACCAGCTCGTCGAGGCGGGAGGTCCGCTCGAAGATCGCCGACTCGGTGCGGGACCGGCGGAACCGGAGATAGACGTCGGCGAACGCGGAGGCCCGCTCGACCGCCGTGCTGTCGTCCGGGCCGCGGGTCGTGATCTCGAGCAGCTGGGTGTTGGGCGGGACGCTCACGCTCACCGTCGCGAGCAGGTCGGCCGGCTCACCGTCCAGGCCGAGCTCGGTCAGCACGGCCCGGGCCACGGCGTCCGAGCGGAGCACCTGGGCCTCGGTCGCGAGGTTCACCAGGTCGTCGCCGCGGCCGCCGGGGCTGTAGGCGTTGCCCTCGAGCGGGTGCAGCATGATCACCGCGGTGGCGACGTGCTCGTCCTCGCGGTGCAGGGCCCAAGCCACGGCCGCGCCCGCGCACAGGGCAGCCGTGAGCACCGCCGCGAGCACCAGTCGCGGGGTGACGAAGCCTGGATCCGTGGGAGGACGCCGTCGCGAGCGGTTCCACAGGGGCGTGATGGCAAGGCGCCGGCGCGAGGGCGGTCTGGTTGCACCGTCGAGCGTCGGCAACGCAGCCAGCGCGCCGCTGTGGGATCGCGCAGCAGGGGTCCTGCCGCGGATCCAGGCTATCCGGCGCTGTCCCATGGCACCTCCCGGTCGACGACCGACCCATGATGGGCACGCCGGCCGGCTCCGGGCGGGCGGATGGGCGGATACCCCCAATTTGTGGGATGGGCGGCCGCGCACCGGTCGCGGAAGCCCTCGTGGCCGCCGTCACCTGCCCAATATCGGTCATGCCACGGGTGCCGAAGGGTTGGCACGATCGCAACGCCCTCAGGACCGAGGGCCTTGCGAGTGCGGGGTCGGTGAAGCTCATGTCTCCAGCCAACAGTCGATGCCACCCGGTCCCAGGCCGACTGAGGAGACATATCGCCAGGTTCGCCGCCGTCCCCATCGTCGCGGCATTCCTGATCGTCCCCGCGCTCGCGCCACTCACGCCGCCGGCCCAGGCCGCGCCGGGAGAGGTGTCCTTCGTCGCCGCAACCAGCACGGCCGGCAACCGGACCGCCCACACGGTGCGGGTCCCGGCCGCGGTGCGTGCCGGCGACGTGCTGCTGCTGGCGCTCACCACGAACTCCGCGACCGCCACGATCCCCGACGCCCTGGCCGGATGGACCCTGGTGGAGGGCCGGGAGGGCAACGGCCTGCGCAGCCGGCTCTGGCGGCGCACCGCCACCGGCGCCGACTCCGGCGCCAATGTCACCGCGACCACGAGCGCGGCCGCGAAGTCCGTGCTGTCCGTCGCGGCCTACCGCAGCACCGGCGCGACGCCGTCGGTCACCGCGGTCGCCGGCGGCAGCGACACCCCCGGCACCAGCCACGACGCACCGGCCGTCGCGGTGCCCGGCTCCGGCTCGTGGCTGGTCGGCGTGTGGGCGGAGAAGTCGTCGACCGACGACACCACGTGGACGCTGCCCGCCGGCGTGACCCAGCGCGACACGGCCGCCGCGACCGGCGCCGGCAAGATCAGCGCGGTCTGGGGCGACTCCGACGGCGCCGTGGCCTCCGGGACCGCGGTCGCGCGTACGGCGACCACGAGCACGACCGCGTCCCGCACGGCGACGTACTCGGTCGTGATCAGTCCCGGCGACGTGCCCGACAACCCGCCGGAGGCCTCGTTCACGGCGAGCTGCAGCGGCCTGGTCTGCTCCTTCGACGCCTCCGCGTCGAGCGACCCCGACGGCGACGACCTGACCTACGCATGGAGCTTCGGCGACGGCAGCTTCGGCACCGGGCGCACGGCCAGCCGCACGTACGCCGCGCCGGGACCGCGGACCGTGACCCTGACCGTGAGCGACGGCAGCAACCAGGCGACCGCCACCCGCCAGGTCAGCCCCGACGTCGCCGTCGTGGCCGGGCAGATCGGCTTCGTCGGCGCGGCCAGCACGGCCGGCAACCGGGCCGGCCACTCGGTCACGATCCCGTCCGCCGTCGAGCCCGGGGACCGGCTGGTCCTCTTCCTCGTCACGAACTCCACCGGCACCACCCTGGACGACGCGCTCCCGGGCTGGGAGCTGCTGCAGTCGCGCGACGGCAACGGCATCCGCGGCCGCGCGTGGACCCGCAGCGCCACGGCGATCGACGCGGGCCGGACGATCACGGTGACGGACAGCGCCTACGTGAAGTCCGTGATGTCCGTCGCCGCCTACCGCTCCACCGGACCGGCCGTGGTCGGGGCGTCCGCCGCGGGGGGTGCGGACGCCCCGGCCACCAGCCACACCACGCCGGCCAGCACCGCGGTGCACGCGAACTCGTGGCTGGTCAACCTGTGGACCGAGAAGTCCGCGACGGACACCACCTGGACGCTGCCCGCCGGCACCACCACCCGCAGCCAGGCGGCGGCGACCGGCTCGGGGAAGGTGAGCGGCGTGCTCGCCGACTCCGGCGGCGCCGTACCCGTCGGGCCGGTCGCGGGCCGCACCGCCACCACGAGCACCTCGGCCAGCCGGTCGACGATGTTCTCGATCGTGCTCGACCCCGGCGTCGACACCACCGGCACGAACGTGCCGCCCGTCGCGGAGTTCACGACCGGCTGCGCGGGCCTCACCTGCGAGTTCGACGCCGCCCACTCCTTCGACGTCGACAAGGACCCGCTGACCTACCACTGGCAGTTCGGCGACGGACAGACCGGCACCGGCGTCAACCCCGAGCACAGGTACGCGACCCCCGGGACCCGCACGGTCACCCTGACCGTGGACGACGGCCACGGCCACACCGACCAGGCCACGAGCAGCGCGACCGCCGTGCTGCCGGTGGCGCCGCCGGGCCACACCGGCCTGGTGCCGGACACGCCGCGCACCAACCAGCCCACGATCACCAGCGGCGAGATCTGGGACATCGAGGTCGTCGGCAACCGCGTGTACGTCGCGGGCACGTTCACCTCGATCCGCCAGCCGAACAACGGGGCGGTCGTCAACCAGGCCTACCTGGCGGCGTACAACTGGAGCACCGGGCAGGTCGACACGTCCTTCCGGCCGACCTTCACCAACGGCCAGGTCGTCGCCGTCGAGGCCTCCCCCGACGGCAGCAGGCTCTACATCGGGGGCAACTTCGGCACCGTCAACGGCCTGAGCCGCAAGGCGATCGCGCAGATCGACCCGGCCACCGGCGCGCCCGTGGAGGCCTTCACGGCCAACGCCAACGGGAAGGTCAACGAGCTGGCCGTGACGAACTCGACGGTGTACGCCGGCGGCCGGTTCACGACGATCAACAACGTGCCGCGCGGGGCCCTCGCCGCCCTGGACGGCCGGACCGGCGCGGTGCGCGCCGATTTCGTCAACAACCTCACCGGCGGCATCGGCACCAACGGCGACCTCGCCGTGCAGCGGCTCAAGCTCACCCACGACGAGGGCCGGCTCCTGGTCGTGCACACCGGGCGGCAGGTCAACGGCAAGGACCGGTACGGCGTCGCGATCATCAACACCCGCACGAACAAGCTCACGCCCTGGAAGACCAGCCTGTGGGAGGACAACCTGCAGTTCGTGGGCGGCATCCAGCGCGCGTACGGCGGCGACATCGGGCCGGACGACTCGTACTTCGTCGTCACCAGCGGCTCCGGCGGCGACCGCCCGCCGATCAACGACACGGTGATCGCCTACGCCCTCGACGACGACAGCGACGCCGAGCCGCTGTGGATCTCGCGGCACTTCGACTCCGTCTACTCGGTCGCCGCCACCGAGGCCGGCATCTACATCGGCGGGCACTTCCAGTGGGCCGAGTCGGCGAGCGCGCCGATCCCGTGGCCGGGCCTGGACGACGTCGGGTACGGCACCGGGCAGGGCCTGTCGGCGTACGCCCTCGGCGACGCGGTCGTCAAGCGCTTCCACCTCGCCGCCCTCGACCCCGCCGACGGCCACGCCCTGGAATGGTTCGCGCCCTCCAACTCCTACGAGGGCGACAAGCACATCGAGGCCACGCCGCGCGGTCTCTTCGTCGGCGGCGACGGCAACACCAAGGGCAGCTACAACGTGGGCCGGGTGGCGTTCTTCGACTTCAACAACGTCCCCGCGCAGAACGGCACCCAGACCGTCATCACCTCGCCGATCGAGGGCCGGATCGAGCCGGTGAACGAGCAGTTCGAGATCACCGGCACGGCGACCGCGGCCAGCGGCATCCAGCGGGTCGAGATCGAGGTGATGGACCGCAAGACCGGGCGCTACCTCAACGACGACCTGACCACCTGGGGCACGACGACGAGCAACACGATCAACGCGACGCTCGATCCCGGCAGCGGGTCCTCCCGCACCTGGCGGCTCCCGCTCACGATGACCGCCAACCGGGAGCTGCTGCTGCGGGCACGGGCCGTGGCGGGCAACGGCACCGGCGACAACACGAAGGCCACCAAGAAGTTCGAGACGTTCGGCACCAGCGACCGGCCGCCGACCACGAGCATCACGGGCCCGGCGAGCCCGGTCAACGCGCTGACCTTCACGATCACCGGGACCGCGGCCGACGACTTCGGCGTCGACGGGGTCAGCTTCACGCTGCGCGACAGCCAGAACCGCTACCTGCAGGAGGACGGCACCGTCTCGGGCACCTACCGCAGCTTCCGGGTGACGCCGGACGTCCTCGGCGCCACGAGCACGACCTGGTCGTACGAGATCACCGTGCCCTACGAGGACACGTGGTGGGCACAGGCGCGGGCCACCGACACCACCGGGCAGTCCTCGCTCGACACCTCCGACCGGCGCTGGATCGTGAGCGAGAACGGCCAGCCGCCGACGGTGTCCATCACCCAGCCGGCGACCATGGTGCCGCCCACGGCGGCCCAGACGGTGAACGTCACCCCCGGCAGTCCGCTCACCTTCGCGGGATCGGCGAACGACGACGAGGCCCTCGCCGCGGTGACGATCACGCTCCGCAACAACTCCACCGGGGAGCGGCTCGCCGCCGACGGGTCGTGGGGCACCGGCGTCGTGGCCGGGTCGTACCGGATCTCGCCGGTCAACCTCAACCAGCCCAGCTACAACTGGTCCTACACGACACCGTTCAACCTCACGCCGGGCAGCTACACCTTCACCGTCAGCGCCAGCGACCGGATCGGGCTGAGCACCTCGTCGGCGAACCAGGGCCGGCTCACGCTCAACGCCCAGATCCCCGGCGACAGCCCGCCGAACGGGCTGCTCGACGTGACCGGCACCGTCACCGGGCAGCAGGTGCTGCTGCTCAACCTGACCGGGAGGGCGACCGACGACAAGGGCGTCGCCCAGGTGGGGGTCACGATCCGCGACGCCGACACCAGTCGCTACCTGCAGCCCAACGGGACCATGTCCGCGTCGATGGCGATGCTCTACGCGACCCTGGCCAACCCCGGCGCGACGAACACGACCTGGTCGCTCAACGTCGCGCTGCCGACGCAGGGCGACTGGAACGTCACGGCGTTCGCCATCGACACGGCCGGCCAGCAGGACCCGACGACGACCGGGGCGACGGCGCGGTACCCGATCTACCCGGGCGACCGGCCGCCGGTGCTGAACGAGGCGCTGCTCAGCCCGACCGAGGGCACCACCTTCCCCGACGGCAAGATCTTCGTCAGCGGGCGCGCCGAGGACGACCAGGCGATGCAGGAGGTCCAGGTCGCGATCGTCAACGCCGCCGGGCAGTACATGAGCTCGACGGGCACCTTCACCAGCACCGCCGCGAGCTGGCGCACGGCCTTCCTCAACAGCCCCGGGACGCCCGGCTCGAACTTCTCCTACACGACGCCGGTGATCCCGCCCGGCGCCTACACCGTGCGGGTGCGCGCCATCGACCACCACAACTTCATCAGCGCGATCTACGAGCGGCGCGCGAGCGTCGTCCACCCGCCGAACGACCCGCCGGTCGCGAGCTTCACCGCCACCTGCACGGCGAACGCCTGCAGCTTCGACGCGCGCGGCTCGACCGACGAGAACGCGACCACGCTCACCTACGCGTGGAACTTCGGCAACGGCAGCGGATCCGGACCGGCGCCGACCCGGACCTACGCGGCGCCGGGCACCTACACCGTGACGCTCACCGCGCGGGACGAGTGGGGCCTCACCGCCACCGCGACCCGGACGGTCACCATCACCGCGCCTCCGGGGAACCGGCCGCCGGTCGCCGTCCTCAACCCGCCGGCCTGCTCCGGGCTGACCTGCAACTTCTCCGCGGTCGGCTCGACCGACCCCGACACCGGCGACACCATCACCTACCGCTGGGTCTGGGGCGACGGCCGCCCGAACTCGACGGCGTCGGCCACCTCGCACAGCTTCCCGGCCGCCGGGACCTACACCGTCGCGCTGACGGTGACCGACGGGTGGGGCGCGGCCACCACGACCACCCGGCAAGTGACCGTTACCACACCGTGAGGGGGTGAGGCATCACCAACACCTATCTTGAACAGTCAAAAATTGGGTACGTTCCCGGCTTCCGTGAACAGGATCCGGCGGGCCGCGCATAATCTCGACATGACGCGTCCACAACCGGGCCGTCAGCCCCGTCACCCCTCCGGGGGCGTCTCTCGGGCGGTCGCCCGGCGCAATCCACTCCGACCGGAGTACGTCGACCGCGCGCCCTTATGGTGGGCCCTGCTCCTGGCGTGCCTGATGGCACATCCCTATGTCGTCCTCCTGCTGGAGGATCCTGCCCTCGACCCGACCATCACGGCCGGGCACATCTGCATGATCCTCGCCGATCTCGCCCTGCTCGGCAGCGCCCTGATCCTGTCCTTCGACGCCCACCTCCGGCGCAGCCTGATCCGGGCCAGGTTGGCCACCGTCGCCACGCTCGTCGCCGTGCAGGACCTGCCCCTCGTCGTGATCGCTGTGGCCGACCCCGGCCACAGCGGACACAGCTACCGCCTCACCGCCGGGCACCTCGTCACCGTCGTGGTGGTGCTCCTGGTGCTCACCGTCGGGACCCGCGACCAGCATCCGCCACGGTTCAGCGCACTCCTCGGCGGACTGGTCCTCGGCAGCCTCGTGCTCGCGGCCCGGCTGACCCTCCTCGTCAGCGATCCCACGCCGTTCCTCTCGACGCACCGCGGGACGGACCTCCTGCTGATCGCGACGATCGCCGCGGTGACCGCGGCCGTCGTCGCCACGCTGCTGCGCTCGCCGCTGCCCCGCTGGGCCGCGATCCGGATCAGCTGCGGCATCTGCGCGGTGTTCGCGGCGCGGGCCTGGTCCACGCTGGTGGAGGCGACCTCGCCGCCCCCGGCAGCCGTCGCCGCCGTGCTGGTGTGCAGCGCCCTGCTCGCCACGAGCGTCGTCGGCCTCCTCCTCGCGACGCTGCAGGCATCCATCACCCGCGAGGCGAAGCTCCTGCTGCGGGCGGCCGAGGCCGAGGCGACCGTGCAGCACGACCGCGAGGTGGTCCACGAGATGCGCGCGGCGACGGCCGGCATCGTCGCCGGCGTGCACCTGCTGGCCAGCGGCCGGGTGCCGCCGGGGCCGCGCCGGCTCGCCCTGCGGCACATGGTGGACGTGGAGGCGGCCCGCCTGGGCCGGAGCTTCTCCGACTCGCCCGACGACCTGCACGACCTCGCCGTCGACGACATCGTCGAGCCGCTCGTCGTCGCCCACGAGGCCCTCGGCCACCGGGTGATCTGGCGGCCGGGCGGGCACCACGTCACCAGCCGGCGCGACGCCCTCTCGGAGGTGCTCAACGTGTTGCTCACCAACGCCCACCGTCACGCCCACGGCCACGCCACCACCGTGAGCTGCCGGCCTGTCGGCGGGTCGGTCGAGATCCGCGTCTCCGACCGGGGCCCGGGCCTCGACCCCGACCTGAAGGACCGCCTCTTCCAGTGGGGCGCCCGCGGGACGAGGTCGACCGGCCAGGGCATCGGGCTGCAACGCGCCCACCGGCTGATGCTCGAGCTGGGCGGCTCGCTCCACCACGACGACGACGCGGCCCGCAGCGGCGGCGCGGTTTTCGTGGTCACCCTGCCCGGCACCGGCGAGGCCGCGGAACCGCCGCGCGTCGTACCGTTCCCCCTCCCCGCCTCGATCCCGGCCCGCACGACGCGATGACGACCGCGCCCGCGCGCCCGATGCGCGTCACCATCATCGACGACCACGCCCTCTTCGCCGAGTCGGTCGCGCTCACCCTCGAGTCGGAGGGGCACACGGTCCGCCGGATCGACCTCGGCGAGAGGCACACGACCCTGGCGACCGTGCTGTCCACCACCCTGCGCAGCGCGCCGCGGGTCGTGCTGCTCGATCTCGACCTCGGCCGGGTCGGCGACGGGATGCGCCTCATCTCGCCTCTCGCGGCTGCCGGCGCGGCGGTCGTCGTGGTGACCGGCAGCGCCGACCAGGCCCGGCAGGGCGACTGCCTGCGGCGCGGCGCGAAGGCGGTCCTGGTCAAGACCTGCCCGCTCAACGAGGTCGTGGCCACCATCCGCCGCGCCCGCGACGGGCTTCCGCTGATGGGCTCGGAGGAGCGCGGGGCGCTGATCGACCTCGCCCTGCACGAGCGCGACGAGATCCGCGAGATCCGGGCCCGGCTGGAGCGCCTCACCCGCCGGGAGATGGAGGTGCTCGGCGCGCTGATGCAGGGCGAGCAGGTGCGCGAGATCGCCCGCGCCAGCGTGGTCTCCGAGGCGACCGTCCGCACCCAGGTGAAGTCGATCCTCGCCAAGCTCGAGATGAGCTCGCAGCTGGCCGCCGTCGGGGCCGCCTACAAGGTCGGCTGGCACCCTCCGCGGGACTGATCCCGCGGGACCCCCACGGCCTCCGCTTTGCCGTATTTGGGGCATGCCCGCGCCTCCACCCGTCCCTAGGGTCGGGGGATCGCCCATCAGGCCAGCGATCCAGGAGGTGCCTCGTGCGGGTGCTGCTCGTCTCCTCGTCCGGAGGTCATCTCGCCCAGCTGATGTGCCTGCGCCCGTGGTGGGAGAAGCACGACCGGCACTGGGTCACCTTCGACACCGCCGACGCCGTCGCGAAGCTCGAGGGCGAGGACGTGACCTGGGCGCACCACCCGACGACGCGGAACCTGCGCAACCTGGCCCGGAACTCGGTCCAGGCGCGCCGCGTGCTCGGCCACTACGACCCCGACCTCATCGTGTCCACCGGCGCGGCGGTGGCCGTGCCGTACTTCTGGCTGCGGCGCCGCAAGCACGCCTCCACGATCTACCTCGAGGTGTACGACCGGGTCGAGACCGCGACACTGACCGGCCGGCTGTGCCGTCCGGCCACCGACCTCTTCCTGGTCCAGTGGCCCGAGCAGCAGCGCCTCTACCGCTCCTCCGTCCTGGTCGGGGAGCTGTGGTGAGCGCGGCGCCGCCGCCCCTCGTGGCGGTCTTCCTCGGCACCGACCACCACCGGTTCGACCGACTGGTCGCCTGGGCCGCCGGCCTGCAGGCACGGGGGCTGTTCCGGTTCCACGTGCAGCACGGCGCGACCCCGCTGGCGCCGGGGCTGGCCGGTACCCGGCTGATGGACCCCGCCTCGATGGCCGGCCTGCTCGACCGGGCCAGCGCGGTCGTGACCCACGGCGGGCCCGGCTCGATCATGGACGCCCGCGAGCACGGGCACGTGCCCGTCGTCGTCCCCCGCAACCCGGGCCTCGGCGAGCACGTCGACGACCACCAGCAGCGCTTCGCGCGGTTCGTGGCGCGGACCGGTCTGGTCGTCACCGCGCACAGCGAGGAGGAGCTGGGCGCCCGGCTGTCGCTGGCCGTCCTCGTCGGGCACTCCACGGCCGGCCCGGACCGCCCCCTCCCGACCCTCGCCCGCTTCGAGGCGCTCGTCGACGGTCTCGTGCGCCGATGACCGTCATCTCCGCACGCCCGACGACCCGTGCCGCGACCGGCCGCCGGACCGCGGTCGACGTCCTGGCGCCCCTGCAGCGCACCGGCCGCCTGTTCGTCGCCGCGGACGCGGTCGCCGCGGCGCTCGCCGTGCTCGTCGCGAGCCAGGTCCCCGGCGGGGTCGAGCGGGGCGCCACGGGGTACCTCTTCGTGCCGCTGTGGGTGCTCGCCGTCGCCGTCACCGGCGAGTACCGCCTCACCGGCGGGTTCGTGGCGCACGTGCGGCGCCTGGCTGCCGTCGCCCTGGTGGTGCCCACCGCCACGCTGCTGACCACCGAGGCGCTGTCCTACCCGCTCTCGGCCAGCACCGTGACCGCGGTGTGCGTCGGCAGCGCCGCGCTGGGCGCGCTCGCCCGCCGTGCCGCCGCCGTGCCGCACCGGGTGGTCGTCGTCGGCAGCTCCACCACCCTGCCGGACCTGCTCGCCCGGATCCGCGCCGCGCGCAACCGCCGGTTCTCGGTCGTGGGCGCGTGCGTCGCGGCCGGCGACCCGATCCTGGCCGCCGACCTGGACGCCGTCCCGACCGTCTCCGGCCTCGCGACCTGCGCCTCGGCCGCCCGGGCCAACGGCGCCGACGCGGTCATCCTGGCGCCCGATCACGCCATCCCCGACGACGCGGTACGACGGCTGCGCTGGGCGCTGGAGGAGGACGGCGTCGGGATCTTCGTCTGGCCCGGCCTGGCCACCTCCCCGGTCGGGCGCACCCGCCTCGACCTCTGGGACGACGTCCCCCTGCTGCACCTCGGCGCGCCCCGCCGCCTCGGGCCCTCCCACGCGGTGAAGCACGTCCTCGACCGCGCCGTGGCCGCGCTGGCGCTCGTCGTCCTGGCTCCGATCCTGCTCGCGCTCGCGGTGGCCGTGCGCCTCGACTCGCCCGGCCCGGCGTTCTTCCGCCAGACCCGCGTCGGCCGCGGCGACGCGCCGTTCACGATGTGGAAGCTGCGCACGATGCGCCAGGACGCCGACACCACCGCCGTCACGCTGGCCGACCTCAACGAGGCCGACGGCCCCCTGTTCAAGATCCAGCGGGACCCGCGGGTCACCCGGGTGGGCCGCTGGCTGCGGCGTACCTCCCTCGACGAGCTGCCTCAGCTGGTCAACGTCGCCCTCGGCCAGATGTCGCTGGTCGGCCCCCGGCCCGCGCTGCCGACCGAGGTCGAGGACTACCACCCCGACGTCCGGCACCGGCTGGTCGTGCGCCCGGGCATGACCGGCCTGTGGCAGGTCTCCGGGCGCGCGGACCTGTCCTGGGAGGAGTCGGTGCGGCTCGACCAGCAGTACGTCGACAACTGGTCGCTGTTCCTGGACGCCCGGATCCTGCTGCGCACCGCCGGCGCGGTCCTCGGCGGCCGCGGGGCGTACTGACCGGGCCTCTTGGCGGCGGCTCCGCACGGCAAGTTACCTGCGAGTAGTATCGGGTCATGCGCACCGACAGCGGCCCGGTCACCTGCACCGTCACCGACGGCATCGCCCACGTCCGGCTGAGCCGGCCCGAGAAGCTCAACGCGCTGACCCTCGACATCCTCGACGACCTGGTGTCGACCGCGCACGCCCTGCGCCGCGACCGGACGCTGCGCGCCGTGATCGTCAGCGGCGACGGCGACGCCTTCTGCGCCGGCCTCGACTTCGCCTCCGTGCTGCGCAACCCGGCCGGGGTCGCCCGGGCGTTCGTCCCGCGTCCGCTGCGCGGCACCAACACCTTCCAGGAGGCGCCCTGGGCCTTCCGCCGGATCCCCGTCCCCGTGATCGCGGCCGTCCACGGCCACTGCCTCGGCGGCGGCCTGCAGATCGCGCTCGCCGCCGACTTCCGGATCGCGACCCCCGACTCCCGCTGGTCCGTGCTCGAGGGCAAGTGGGGCCTGATCCCCGACATGTCCGGCATCCAGGCCCTCAAGGAGCTCGTCGGCATCGACCAGGCCAAGCTGCTCACCATGACCGCCGAGGTCTTCGACGGCACCCGCGCCCACGACCTCGGCCTCGTCACCCGCCTGGACAACGACCCGCTCTCCGGCGCCCTCCGCCTCGCGAACGAGCTCTCCCACCGCTCCCCCGACGCCCTCGCCGCCGCCAAGCGGCTCTTCAACGACACCTGGACCGCCTCGCCCCGCCGTACCTTCGCCCGCGAGCGGATCGAGCAGGCCTTCCTCCTCGCCGCCCGCAACACGAAGGCCGCCCGCGAGGCCGCGTTCAAGAAGGCCGAGGCGGTTTACGGTCCGCGGGGGCGCTGACGGCAAGCCCGATTCCTCACGGACACGGGTCGTCGTCCGATGAGTGTCGTATCTGCCCCGAGTCATTCGTGGAGAGAGTGAAGGCCGCCACGAGACGACAGGAGACACGGCCATGTGGACCACCACCCCCACCACCGAGAAGCACCTCAGCCACGACCTGCCGTGCCCCGCGTGCGGCCACGCCGTGCACACCTTCCTCGCGTGCAGCGACAGCTGCGACTGTGCGCCGACGGTGATGCCCGGCTCAGTTCCCTACGCCGCCTGAGCCGCTACGGGTACCTCAGGTCCACGGTCTCCTCGCTGATCTCCCACAGCCGCCGCGCCTTGTCGGCGTTGCGGGCGAGCTTGCTGCGCCCCACCTCGCGTGGCCTGCCCGAGAGCTGCTGGAGGCCGCTGGGGCCGACGAAGGTGTTGCCGGGCAGGTCGGCGGTGGCGGCCATCAGCGACGGCCAGGCGCCGGCCGCGGCCGACTGGGAGATCGCCTTGACGCCGGCGTCGAGGATGGTGGCGATGCCGCCGGCGGAGCGGCCGTACTGGCCGTTGGCGGCGAGGTGGGTGCCGGCGAAGCCGGGGTGGGCGGCGAGCGCGCGGACCGGGAGGTCCGCGGCGCGGAGGCGGCGGTCGAGCTCGGCGGTGAAGTAGAGGTTCGCGAGCTTGGACTGCCCGTAGACCCGCCACGTGTGGTAGCGCCCGATCTGCTCACGCGGGTCGCCGAGCGGCGCCTTGCCGGCGAAGCTGTGGAACCGCGAGGACACCGTGACCACCCGCCCGTCGGCGCTCTGCACGAGCTGCGGCAGCAGCAGGCCGGTGAGCAGGAACGGCCCGAAGTGATTGGTAGCCATCTGCAGCTCGAGCCCGTCGGCGGTGCGGGCGTACTTCGTGCCCATCACGCCGGCGTTGTTGACGAGTACGTCGATCGGCCCGACCTGCGCGACCGCGGCCGCGGCGGTGCGGACCGAGCTGAGGCTCGCCAGGTCGAGGTGCAGCGCCTCCAGCTGGGCGTCGGGCACCTCCTCGCGGATCGCGGCGGCGGTCTCCTCGACCTTGGCCGGATTGCGGCCGGCGAGGACCACCCGGCCGCCGCGACGGGCCAGCTCCAGCGCGGTGTGGTGGCCGAGCCCGCCGAGCGTCGGCCCGGTCACCACGATCGTCCGGCCGGTCTGGTCGGGCAGGTCGGCGACGTTCCAGGTGTCGGTCATCGGTTCCCCTCGGGAGCTTCTACGGAGTGGTCGCGAGCCGGGCGACGATCCGCTCCCCCAGCTCCTTCTCGCCCGAGATCCTGACGGCGCCGGGCGGGGCGGCGCGACGCCCGCCGGCGAGCACGATGAAGCTCTCCCGGTCCATGGCGAGCGACACCGTCGACTCGTCCGGTACGACGGCCAGCCGCTGCGCCCGACCGTCGTCGCCCACCTGCACGGCGATGGGCGCGCTGCCCTCGACGGCCAGCACGGCCGTCGTACCGGCGGGCGGGGCGACGCGCTTGCCGACGACGAACCCGAAGGCCTCGACGAGGTAGTCGGCGGTGTGCTGCGCGCCCGGGGTGTCGAGGCCGCCGGGCCGGCCGACCGCGCGGCGGATGTCCTGCTCGTGCATCCACACGTCGAGCGGTCGGTTGCGCAGCAGGGTGCGCTGGTTCCAGCCGATCAGGCCGAAGAGGCCGTCGGCGGGGGCGTCCGGGTCCTCCGGCGGAGCGGCGGTGAGCGCCGCGTAGCGGGCACCGGTGGCCTTCCGGATCTCCTCGATGATCGAGGCCGGGTCGCGGTCACGGCGGGTGACGACACCGATCTCGGTGAACTGCCCCATCGGCCCGGTCACGTGCGCGGGCTCACCGATGTCGGCGCTCTCCTCCGGCCCGCCGGCCAGGATCGACTCCAGGTGCGCGGTGTGCGACGCGACCGCCTTCACGTCCCAGCCGGCGAGGTCGGTCGGGGTCGCCCAGTCGTCGGGACCGAGCTCCTCGAGCAGGGCGACGAAGTCACCGACCGCGCTCCACCAGTTCTCGACGTAGCCGGCCAGCAGCGCGCGGTCGCTCATGGCGCCGACCCTACCGAGCCGGCATCAATACGGCGTGGGAACCCGCGCCGCGACGCCCTTGCGCGTCACGTACTTCTTGACCGTCGGCACGCCGCCGGGGAACCTCAGCCGGGCGGCGTACATCACCCGCCGGCCGTACTTCTCGCCGCCGTTCCACGCCCAGTAGTTCGGGCCCTTGGGCTTGGTGGACTTGAGCCGGACCCAGGAGTGGAAGTACAGCGTGGTGCGGCCCTTGCGCTTGATGATGTCGCCGCCGCCCGGGCCGCAGAGGCCGCCGGTGCTGGTGCTGTCGAGCAGGACGCTCGGCTGCGCGGCGCTCCAGTCGGTCAGGCTCGGCGAGTGCCGCCACGTCTCGTGGTAGCTGCACCGCGCGAAGTCGCCCTCCGACGCGAAGAGGTAGTAGCCCCACGGATTGCGCATCAGCACCGGGTTCTCGATCACCTCGGCGGTGCGGACCAGCTCGACGCTCGGGTTCGCGGGATCCTGGCCGGCGCGGACCTTGCGACCGCTCTTGCTCAGCGGCAGCAGCCGGATCGACGACGGCCGGCCGTCGGTCTTGTAGAGCAGGTAGCGCTGGTTGCCCTCCTCGTAGAAGGACGGGTCGATGACGCCGCGGCTCGGCAGGTCGGGCGTCGCGACCGGGTCCTGCGCCGTCGGCACCAGCGCCCGCGACGGGCACACCAGCGGCCGCTTGCCCACCGGCCGGAACCGGTCGAGGGCCCGCTTGGCGACCGCGACGCCGATGCACCGGCCGTAGTCCCCGAGGCCGGCGACGGGGATCGCATAGAAGAGCAGCCACTTCCCGCGGACCTTGGCGATGTCCGCGGCCCAGATGCCGCCCTCCTTCAGCGCCCACTTGGGCCGGTGGGTGAGGACCGGCTGCGCCCACTTCCACTTCTTGCCCGGGTCCTTGTAGGCGCGGTTGATCTGCGGCCCGGTGGCGACCACGACCATCCGCTTGCCGACCATCACGACGCTGGGGTCGCCGACATTGCCGTTGAAGTACGGCTCCGGGTAGCGCTCCTCGGCCCGCGCCGGCGTGCCGCACAGCGCGAGCACCAGCGCGGCGAGGACGGCGAGGACGCAGGCGAGGCGGGGAGCAGGTCGGCGCACCCGCAGACCCTAAGCCACGCCGCGCCCTCGACGTACGACGACGGCCGCCCCGGGTGTCCGGAGCGGCCGTCGTACGGACCGGGTCAGCGGATCGGCGCGACCAGGTCGGCAGCGCGGCGGGAGGCGACCTCCGGCAGCTTGCTGGCTTTCGCGTCGCCGGAGACGCGCTCGACCCATCCCATCAGAACGCCGCCTCGTCGAGCTCCATCACGTCCAGGCCGGTGGCCTGGGCGATCTTGAGCTCGGCGGAGACCCGCGGCAGGTTGAGCTGCGCGAACCACTGGGCGGCGGCGACCTTGCCCTCGTAGTAGGCCTGCTCGTTGCCGGCGTCGCCGTCGAGCCGCGCCAGCGCGACCTCGGCGCCGCGGAGCAGCAGCCAGGCGCAGACGACGTCGCCGAGCGCCATCAGCAGGCGGGTGGTGTTGAGGCCGACCTTGTAGATGTTCTTGATCTCGTCCTGGGCGGACATGAGGTCGTTGATCATCAGGCCGACCATGGCCTCGGCGTCGGCGAGCGCGGTGGCGAGCAGCTCGCGCTCGTTCTTGAGGCGGGCATCTCCAACACCGTCGGCACCGGACACTCCCCTCTCAACGAACGACTTGATCTCCGCGGCGAGGTGGCCCAGCGCCTTGCCCTGGTCCTTGACGATCTTGCGGAAGAAGAAGTCCTGGCCCTGGATCGCGGTGGTGCCCTCGTACAGGGTGTCGATCTTGGCGTCGCGGACGTACTGCTCGATCGGGTACTCCTGCAGGAAGCCCGAGCCGCCGAAGGTCTGCAGCGACTCGGTGCCGAGCAGCACCCACGAGCGCTCCGAGCCGTAGCCCTTGACGATCGGGAGCAGCAGGTCGTTGACCGCCTCGGCCAGCTCGTCCTTCTCGCCGGCGGCCTTGGCCAGCTGGACCTTGTCCTGCCAGGTGGCGGTGTAGACGACCAGCGAGCGCATCGCCTCGGCGAACGACTTCTGCGTCATCAACGAGCGGCGTACGTCGGGGTGGTGGGTGATCGTCACCCGGGGGGCCGCCTTGTCGGCGGACTGGGTGAGGTCGGCGCCCTGCACGCGCTCCTTGGCGTACTCCAGCGCGTTGAGGTAGCCGCTGGACAGCGTGGCGATGGCCTTCGTGCCGACCATCATCCGGGCGTTCTCGATGACGTCGAACATCTGGCGGATGCCGTCGTGGACCTCGCCGAGCAGCCAGCCCTTGGCAGGCTCGCCGCCGCCGACCTGGGGGTCGCCGAAGGTGAGCTCGCAGGTGTTGGACACCTTGATGCCCATCTTGTGCTCGACGTTGGTGACGTAGACGCCGTTGCGCTCGCCGGTCAGCTCGCCGGTCTCGTGGTCGAAGTGGTACTTCGGCACCAGGAAGAGCGAGAGGCCCTTGGTGCCGGGACCGCCGGCTCCCTCGACGCCCTTCGGGCGGGCGAGGACGAGGTGCATGATGTTCTCCTGCAGGTCCGACTCGGCGCTGGTGATGAAGCGCTTGACGCCGGAGATGTTCCAGGAGCCGTCCTCGTTGGGGGTGGCGAAGGTCTTGCCGGCACCCACGTCGGAGCCCGCGTCGGGCTCGGTGAGCACCATGGTGGCGCCCCACAGGCGCTCGACCATGATCTCGGCGATGCGGACGTCGCGGGCGACGCCGTTGGCGTTCTTGAAGACGACCGAGCCCATCGACGGGCCGGTGCAGTACATCCAGATCGGGGCGTGCGAGCCGAGCACCATCTCGCCGGAGGCCCACACCAGCGACGGCGGCGCGGTGGTGCCGCCGATCTCCTCGGGCAGGCCCAGGCCCCAGAAGCCGGACTCCATCCAGGTGTCGTACGACTTCTTGAAGGACGCCGGGAGCGGCGCGGTGTTGGTCGTGGGGTCGAACACCGGCGGGTTGCGGTCGGCGTCGACGTAGGAGGCCGCGAGGTCCTCGCGGGCGATGCGCTCGACCTCGGAGAGGATCTCGCGCGCGGTGTCGGCGTCCATCTCCTCGTAGAGGCCGGTGCCGAGGTAGTCCTGCACGGTGAAGAGCTCGAAGAGGTTGAACTCGATGTCGCGCAGGTTGCTCTTGTAGTGGCTCACAGTTCCCACCATTTCCAGGGGTCGGAGAGGGTTTCCCAATTGGCTGCTACTCGCCAGTAACTTCATGATACGGGGGGTGCTAGCAGCGGGCAAGCACGGGGGTCGCGGGATCGCTCACACCTGCCCGCCGGCGGCCCGCGGAAAGCCGCGAATTCACCCAAAACGGGGCATTCGCCACCGCAGCCGTTGGGGTCGGATGGACCCCGTGACCGCGCGCAGAACAACCCGAGCCCTGCTGGCCACCGGTGCCCTCGTCGCCGGCCTCCTCGTCGTCCTGGCCTCGCCACCCGCGCCCGCCGCGGACACCGGCAACGCGGCACCCCAGACCGGCCGGATCGTCGACGACGACCCGGCGGGCTTCACGCCGCACGTGATGGACGGCGCCGTGTACTCGATGGCACGGGTCGGGAACACCGTCGTGGTGGGCGGGAGCTTCACCCGGGTCCGCAACGCCGGCAGCTCGACCGACATCGCGCGCCGCAACCTGTTCGCGTTCAACGCCACCACCGGCCAGGTCAGCACCGCCTTCGCGCCCAACCCGAACGGCCTCGTGTACACCCTCGAGCCCGCCGCCGACGGCAGCTCGGTCTACATCGGCGGCGCCTTCGACAGCGCCACCTCCGGCGGCTCGACGGTCGCGGTCAGCCGGCTGTACAAGGCGAACGTCACGACCGGCGACCGGATCACGGCCTTCCAGCCCGGCACCATCAACGGCCAGGTGCGCGACGTCTCCGTGACGGGCAACCGGCTGTGGGTCGCGGGCAAGTTCACGCACCTGCAGGGCTCCGCCAGCCGCGCCCTCGGCACGCTCAACGCCACCACCGGCGCCCGCGACCCCTACTACAACGCCGTGCTCGCCGGCGTCCACCGCGGGGCGACGACCAACGTGCAGAAGATCGCCACCGACCCGACCAACAAGTTGCTGGTGGCGATCGGCAACTTCGACACCGTCAACGGCACCAAGCGCCACCAGTTCGCGGTCTTCGACATCTCCGGCAGCAGCCTCGCCCTCGCGAACTACTACACGACCCAGTACGAGTCGGGCTGCAGCGCATCCTTCGAGACCTACATGACCGACGTGGACTTCTCCCCCGACGGCAGCTTCTTCGTCGTCTCCACCACCGGTGCGTACGGCGGCCTCTCCGCCAGCATGGCCGGCACCAGCGGCTGCGACGTGGTGGCGCGCTTCGAGTCCGGCGCCACCGGCACGAACGTCCGGCCGACCTGGACGGCGTACCCCGGCGGCGACACCACCTGGGCCGTCGAGGTCACCGACGACGTCGTGTACGCCGGCGGGCACCAGCGCTGGCAGAACAACCCCGGCCGCGGCGACGCCGCCGGCCAGGGCGCGGTGTCCCGGCCGGGCATCGCCGCGCTCAGCACCCGGACCGGGATGCCGTACTCCTGGAACCCGACGCGCACCCTCGGCGCCGGGGTGCGCGACATGATCGCCACCCCGAGGGCCTCTTCGTCGGCTCCGACACCGACGTGTTCGCCGGCGAGACCCACCGCAAGATCGCGTTCCTGCCGCTGGCGTCGGGGAAGACCCTGCCCCCGCAGCAGGACGGGACCCTGCCCGGGGACATCTTCCGGGTCAACAGCGGGCAGTCGCAGCTGCTGCGGCGCGGCTTCGACGGCACCCAGGTGACCTCGTCCGCCAACGCGCCCAACGGCTCCGGCTGGGGCACCAGCGTCGGCGCCTTCATGGTGAACGGCGACCTCTACACGGCGTACTCGAACCGCACGCTGACGCGTCGCACCTTCGACGGGACGACCTACGGGCCGGAGGTCCCGGTGGACGCGGCCGACCAGCTCGTCTACCAGGGCGACTGGCACAACGGCGACATCCCCACGATCACCAGCCTGTTCTACGACCGCGGCTGGATGTACTTCACCAAGTCGGGCTCCAGCCAGCTCTTCCGGCGCGGGTTCGAGCCGGAGTCGGGCGTGGTCGGGCAGCAGCTCTTCTCGGTCCCGTCGGTGGCGGGGGTCAGCTACAGCACGATGCGCGGCGCGTTCGTCGCGGACGGCAAGCTGTGGTTCGCCACCACCGGCGGCTCCCTCAACCGGGCCGACTGGGGTGCCCACGGCGCCGTGGGCGGCACGGCCACCACGATCACCGCCGCCGGGACCGGCTGGTCCTCCCGCGCGATGTTCCTCTACCAGGGCCAGCCCATCGCGCCGCCGGTCAACGAGCCGCCGACCGCGGCCTTCACCGCCTCCTGCACCGGGCTCACCTGCACCTTCGACGCCAGCGGCTCCAGCGACAGCGACGGCACCATCACCGGCTACGCCTGGGCGTTCGGCGACGGCCAGAACGGCACGGGCGGACCGACCACCACCCACACCTACGCCACCGGCGGCGCGGTGACGGTCACCCTGACCGTCACCGACAACGGCGGCGCCACGAACACGACGACCCGCACCGCCCAGCCGTCGCAGGGCGGCACGTCCGCGGTGACGTACGTCGCCGCCGACACCACGAGCGGGAACCGGATCAACCACCGCACCACCGTCCCCGGGTCGGTGCAGCCCGGCGACCTGCTGCTGGCGTTCTTCGTCGCCAACACCACCGGGCCGTCGTACACGGGACCACCGGGGTGGACGCAGGTCGAGACCGTCAGCGCGGGCTCGAAGGCCGTCGGCCGGCTCTACAGCCGGGTCGCGACCGCCGGCGACGCGGGCAGTGCCGTGACGGTCACGTCGAGCGACTACGCCAAGAGCGTGCTGACCATCGTCGCCTTCCGCGGCGTGTCGCCGACCGCGGCCGTGGCCCGCAGCGCCGTGGCGGTGCAGACCAGCGGCAGCGCCACGCACGTCACCCCCGACGTGACCGCACCCGACGGATCGCACTGGCTGGTGAGCTACTGGGCCGACAAGAGCGCGGCGACCGAGGCATGGACGCTGCCGCCGGGCGTCACCGGCCGGTCGACCGCCTTCGGCACCGGCGCCGGCCACATCTCCGCGGCCCTCGCCGACAGCGCCGGGCCCGTTCCGGCGGGGCCGCAGGGCGGGCTCACCGCCACCGCCGACAGCGACGGGAACGCGGCGATCATGTTCAGCGTCCTGGTCGCGCCCGGGTGATGCTGGGGGGCATCCGGGCGCGCGCCAGGGCGTGTAGGTCGAGTGAATCGATCGAGCAATCTGACAGACTGTGCTCATGCGCGTCTCCGCCAAGTCCGACTACGCACTGCGGGCCCTGATCGCGATGGCGAGCAGGTCCGACGGTCGGGCCGTGAGCGCCGAGGAGCTGGGCCGGCTCCAGGACATCCCCCACGGCTTCCTCCAGGCGATCCTCGCCGACCTGCGCCGCGCCGGCATCGTGATGTCCCAGCGCGGCCAGTCCGGTGGCTGGCGGATGGCCCGCGAGGCCACCTCGGTCTCGGTCGCCGACGTCATCCGCGCCGTCGACGGCCCCTCGTCTCCGTCTACGGACTGCGCCCCGAGGCGGTCAACTACAACGACGCCGCCGAGGTCCTCCAGCACGTCTGGATCGCCGCCCGCCGGGCCCTGCGCGAGGTCTTCGAGGACGTCTCGATCCAGCAGCTCGCCGACGGCGAGCTCCCCGACGCCGTCACCTCGCGCACCGCGGACGACGACGCCTGGGCGCCGCACTAGCTTGGATGGCGCGAGCGTGTCCCTCGTTCCTCGCGCCACGCTGCCGCGCGCGCAGTTGACGTAGACGCAGTGCAAGGTCGCATGGCGGCCAGACGCCGGCGCGGCGAAAAGCACCGCCCTCGTCGGCTCCGGTCGCTCGTTCCTGGTTGATGACACGAGCGCGCGTCGCGGCTTGCTGAGTGCTGGGGCCTGCGTCGGTGGCGTCAGGCGACGCGGTCGAGCTTGCGCTTGAGCTTGCGGCGCTTGCGGTCGAGCTCCTCGAGGCGGACCTCGAGCGAGGCGTTGCGTCGGGCCAGGCGCTCGACCTCGCGCAGCGCCTCGGGGAGGGTCTGGAGGGTGGCCGAGGCGCAGGGGACGTCCTCGAGCCGCAGCGACGCCGTACCGAACCCGACGAGCTTGCCGAAGGCCTTCCAGACCTGGGCGGGCTCGAGGCCGTCGGTCTCGAGGACGTGGAGGCGCTCGGGCTTGCGGCAGGCCGCCTGCCAGGTGGCGGTCGCGAGGGTCTCGTCGTCGAGACCCGTGGTGAGTACGACGTGCACCTGGTGGCCGGCGAGGGCATCGACCAGCAGCGCGACCTGGTCGGCGGTCGCGGACGCGAGCAGCGACTGGCTGAAGACGAGATCGGCCTTCGCCCTGGCGGCGCGGCGGACCAGCCGCGTCCACTGACCCTCGACGTCGCTGCGCTTGAGGCCCCAGTCCTTGTGCGAGCGGGTCATCTCGACCGCGGCCCGGAAGCTCTCGGCGGTGGACTCGGCGAGCGAGGCGACCCCGAGCTCGACGAGCGCCGCGTGGTGGTGGGCCAGCGCCGGCTCGATGACGTCGCCCGCACCGGGCACGCCCACGTGGATCCAGGCCTTGTGCTTCTTCGCCATACCCGCACGGTGACAGGCCCCGATGAGCGGTCCGTGAACGCGGGGCGACGGGTCGCCGAAGGACACAGGGTAGAACACGTTCTAGATTCGCCCTACGATGGCCGCATGATCACCTCCGACGCGATCGTCTGGAACGCCCCCAACGACCCGCACCCGGCCCGCGCCGCGTCCCAGCGCTCCTACTCCGCCGTCGCCAAGGGCGACCTCGCCGAGTGGCTGACGGTGTACGCCGAGGACGCCGTGCTCGAGGACCCGGTCGGCCCGTCGATGTTCGACCCCGAGGGCAGGGGCCACCACGGGCACGCCGGCATCTCGGCGTTCTGGGAGAAGGCGATCGCGCCGATCGCGACCTTCGAGTTCCAGATCGACGACTCCTTCGCCAACCCCGGCAGCAACACCTGCGCCAACATCGGGCGGATCAGGACCTCCTTCCCGGACGGCTCGCACACGACGACCGACCTGATCATGGTGTACGTCGTCGACGACGACGGGCGGGTGAAGTCGATGAAGGCGTTCTGGGAGCCGGACCGCACGATGGCGAGCTTCACCCCCGCCTGACGCGGTAGACGCGGTAAATGGGTAGCGCCGGTTCGTAGGGTGGATCGACGTGGAGCCCCTGACCGAGCAACAGATCCGCGCCTCCTTCGTCAACTGCTCGAAGGGCGAGGCCAAGCGCCTCAACGTCCCGCGCGCCCTCGCCGACCAGCCGTGGGAGCACCTCGACTTCCTCGGTTGGCGCGACCCGCAGTCACGCGTGCGCGGGTACGTCGTCGCGGAGGTCGACGGGTCGCCGTACGGCATCGTGCTCCGGTCGACCGACGGCAGCGCCGGCGTACCCCGCAAGAACCTCTGCTCGCTGTGCCTGACGCCGCACGGCTCGGGCGGGGTGGTGCTGATGGTCGCGCCGCGGGCAGGGAAGGCCGGGCAGAACGGCGACTCGGTCGGCACCTACATCTGCGCCGACCTGCAGTGCTCGCTCTACGTGCGCGGCAAGCGGGTCAGCGACCAGGGCCGGATGGCGGAGTCGCTCACCCTCGAGCAGCAGGTCGCGCGGCTGACCGACAACCTGGCCGCCTTCCTGCGGCGGGTCCGCGGCTGATCACTCCGCGACCGCGTCGGCGATCCAGCTGACGAGGGGCCGCAGCCGGCGCCAGTCCTCGCGCACCCGGTCGAGCAGCTCGGCGGTGTGGACGAAGGGCTCGAAGCCGTAGGAGCGCATCCCGAGCACGGTCTTCATCTTGAGCAGCTCGATGCGCGGGTGCTCCTTGTCGTAGCCGCGCGGCACGGTCTTCAGCCGCTCGCCGGCGACCTCGAAGCCGCCCCGCTCGAGGTCGCGCAGGATCCGCTGCAGCAGCTTGCCGGTCTTCTCCTCCGCCATCGCCTCGCGCAGCCCGGCCAGCCGCGGACCGGACGCCTCGTAGATCCCGCCGCCGACGCGAACGCCGGGTGCGGCGACCTCGACGTACCAGCCCGTGGCGGGCCCGACGCCGACGAAGGCGCCCTGGTGGGTCTTGTAGGGGGTCTTGTCCTTGGCGAACCTGACATCGCGGTAGGGGCGGAACACCTTGGCGTCGCCGAACTCCCGGGCGAGGGCGTCGGTGAGCGCCACCATCGGCGCGCGCACACTCTCGAGGTAGACCGGCTTGTGCTCGTCCCAGAACGACTTGGTGTTGTCGACCTCGAGGTCGTCGTAGAAGTCGAGCGCGGCGACGGGGAATCCGGTGAAGTCCACGTCAGGAGGGTACGGCGGGCCCGTCGACCGACACCCGCGGGATCGGCACGTTCCAGCGCAGCGCGTGCACCATCGCGACCACGATGCGCCGCTCGTCGAGCGGGTTCGCCGGGTCGTACCAGACGGTGGTGCGCTGGCCCTCCGCGATCGGCGCGGCGGCCGGGATGGTGACCCGCTGGTGCAGCAGGTAGGGCGTCCCGTCGGCGCCCCAGAACCGGAAGGTGGCGATGGTGATCAGGTTGGACGCCTCCTCGAAGTCGTTCGGGGCGATCCCCGAGTCGACAACGGTCGCCACCGTCGGCGTCCCCTCGGCGATCAGCCGCAGCTCCTCGAGCCAGCGCAGCCGGCGCCGGGCGGCCAGCAGCGAGCCGCCGAGGAGGGCGAGGAGCCCCGCCGTGGCCAGGCCGGCCGCGGCGACGTCGTACCAGCCACCGGCGCCGAGCTCCCGGGTCGCGACCACCAGGCCCGGGACGGAGCACAGGAGCAGCAGGCCCGCGCCGTGCCAGCCGCTGAGGGCGAGCGGGAACCGGTCCATCATCACCAGCCAGCCGACCGCGCCGATCACGGCGAGCAGCAGCCCGCCCACGGTGCCGGCCCCGGCGGCGCCCTGGGCGACGTACGCCGCCGGCGCGTCGTCGTTGGCGTCGATGATCGTGCAGCCCAGGCCGTACCCGGCCCAGGCGCTGCCGGCGGCCATAAACACAGCCGCGACGACCAGCCCCGTCCGACGCCGAGCGCGCGGGGCGAACGTGAACGGCTGTGGCTCCGAGTGCACCATGGCCTCATTCAACCCGGCTTCGCCCCGGCGAACCATCGGAGCGGATGACGAGGTTCGAACTCGCGACATTCAGCTTGGGAAGCTGACGCTCTACCAACTGAGCTACATCCGCAGCGCCCGGCGAACCGAGCGATGAGGATGCTACCCGATGGGGAGGAAGGTCGGTCGCTTCGGCTCCACCCCGTCGCCCGAGGAGCGGCCGGTGACCCGGCGCTGCACCCACGGCGCGAGGTGGGTGCGGGCCCAGGCGACGTTCGCGGCGCGCTGCTCGCGGGACGTGAGGACCGGCGCCGGGACCGGGTCGAGCGGCGCCAGGTCGTGCGGCACGCCGAGCGCGTCGAGCGCCGCGATGGCGATCGCCTGGTGGCCGACGGCGTTGAGGTGGAGCCGGTCCTCGTCCATCACCTCGGCGACCTTCCAGCCCCGCATCCGCCACATGTCGACGACGGTCGCGCCGTGCTTCTCCGCGATCTCGCGGACCCACTCGTTGAAGATCGCGGTCCGCCCCCGGATCACCTTGATCACCCCGTTGAGGCCCGGGTCGGCGATGGTGAACATGACGACCTGGGCGCCGCTGGCCGCGAGCCGGCCGATCGCCTCGTCGTACGTCGCCGCGAGGGCGTCGATGTCGACCTTCGGCCGCAGCACGTCGTTGCCGCCGCCGTGGATGCTGATCAGGTCCGGCCCGAGCGCGAGCGCGGCCTCGACCTGCTCGTCGATGATCGCCGGCAGCTTGCGGCCCCGGATCGCGAGGTTGGCGTAGCCGAAGTCGGACCCGGCGGCCGCCGCATGCGCCGCGAGCGCCTCCGCCGTCCGGTCGGCCCATCCCCGCAGGCCGTTGGGACGCGCCGGATCGGGGTCACCGACCCCTTCGGTGAACGAGTCGCCCAGGGCGACGTACTTGCTGAAGGTCATGACGCCATGATGACCCAGCAGCCGTCTCAACGTTCCGGCACCGTCCTCCGTTGAGGTCGTGACAGGAGGGAGACAGGTGGAGTTCACGGAGTTCGCGCGGGCCGAGACGCCTCGGCTACTGGGCCTGGCGTACGCCCTGACCGGCAACCCGCACGACGCCTGGGACCTGACCCAGGAGGCGCTCGTGCGGGTGGCGGTGCGCTGGCGGCGGCTGGCCACGCAGTCCCCCGGCGGGTACGCCCGCACGGTCCTCGTCCGGCTCAACATCGACCGGGCCCGGCGCGGGCGGCGCGAGCTGCTGACCGAGCGCGCCCCGGACCATGCGGCGCCAGTGGAGGTCGTCGAGGAGCTGCCCTCGTGGCTGCTCGACGCTCTCGACACGCTGACGCCGCAGCAGCGGGCGGCCGTCGTACTCCGGGTGCTGGACGACCTCGACCACGCGGCCATCGCCACCAGGCTCGGCTGCTCGGCGGGCACCGCGCGCTCCCACCTGTCCCGGGGCCTGGCTCGCCTGCGCGAGCTGGCCCCGTCGATGACCGGCGAGCAGGAGGACGGCTGATGGACGAGTGGATGGAGGCGCTGCGCGGCGGCGAGCTGCGTGCGACGGAGGAGGGCTTGGCGCGCATCCAAGGTGAGGTTCGACGACGTCGACGCCTCCGCCGGGGGGCCGCGGCGGGCGCGGTCGCGGGAGCGGCCGTGACTGTCGTCGCGACACTGGTCCTCGGTGCGGACGATGCCGGAAGCCGTGCGATCGCCACCGACCCGAACGGGACGGCCGCCGGCGGGGTCGACGCGGACGTCGCCGACTGCCTGGAGGAGGCGGGAGTGGGCATGCCGCCCGAGGAGCTGTACTCCCGCTGGCTCGGGGATCCGCCGGGCGCGCCGCTCGAGAACGCGATG
Source organism: Nocardioides humi (assembly GCF_006494775.1). Lineage (NCBI taxonomy): Bacteria > Bacillati > Actinomycetota > Actinomycetes > Propionibacteriales > Nocardioidaceae > Nocardioides > Nocardioides humi. The sequence continues at coordinate 2,308,934 of NZ_CP041146.1, forward strand.
GAGGACGTGCGTCGTCGTACCCGCGGGATCGAGGGCGCCGGCACCGTCGACGCCTCGACGACCGAGAACGCCGTCATCGTGCACTGGAAGGAGCCGGTGCCCGCCGAGGTGCGCGCCCTGGAGGATTTGCCTCTCGACCACGGCATCCGGGTGGTCGTGGTCGGCGTGCCGTACTCCGCCGCCGAGCTGGCACGGGCGGGCGATCAGGTGATGGCGGCGTTCGGGGAGGATGGGCTCGCGGGACGGCTGACGTTCCTGGCCCAGTGCTCCAACGGCGTGGGGGTGACGCTCGGCATCACCCCGAGACGCTAGGGGGACGCGCGCCGGAGCTGGAACGGACGCTGAGCGACCTCGCCGGCGTCCGCGTGGTCGTGGTGGCGCAGGACGTGGTGGCGCCGCCGCCGATCGGCGATCTGGACGATCTCGGCGACCTTCCGAACGGCGGTCCCGCCGGCCGGTAGGGTGCGGGACGTGCTGCTCAGCGACCGCGACATCACCGCCGAGATCGACGCAGGCCGGATCGGCCTGGACCCCTACGACCCGGGCCTGATGCAGCCGTCGTCGGTGGACTTCCGGCTGGACCGGTTCTTCCGGGTCTTCGACAACCACAAGTACCCGTCGATCGACCCGGCCGCCGACCAGTCCGACCTCACCCGGGTGGTGGAGCCCGAGGGCGAGGAGCCGTTCATCCTGCACCCGGGCGAGTTCGTGCTCGGGTCGACGTACGAGGTCGTCACGCTGCCCGACGACATCGCGGCCCGGGTGGAGGGAAAGTCGTCGCTGGGCCGGCTCGGGCTGCTGACCCACGCCACCGCCGGCTTCGTCGACCCCGGGTTCTCCGGGCACGTGACGCTCGAGCTGGCCAATGTCGCGACGCTGCCGATCAAGCTCTACCCCGGCATGAAGATCGGGCAGTTCTGCTTCTTCCGGCTGACCTCGCCCAGCGAGCACCCGTACGGATCGGAGAAGTACGGGTCGCGCTACCAGGGCCAGCGCGGGCCCACTCCGTCGCGGTCGTTCCAGAACTTCCATCGCACGAGCATCTGACTTGTCAGGTGTTTCATGCGCTTGTCAGGGGTTGCAACGCCTGACAAGCGCATGAATCCCCGGACATCCGGGGATTCATGCAGTCAGGTTAGCCTTGCCTGCATGACCACCGACCAGAACGAGTACGTCGCCAGCCTGCCCCTGATCCTCACCGAGGTCGAGGTGGTGCGGGCCGAGCGGGTGTCGCCGTCGTTCGTGCGGGTCGAGCTCGGGGGTGCGGAGCTGGCGGAGCTGGGTCCGGACGGGCCGGTGTACGACCAGCGGATCAAGCTGATCTTCCCCAACGCGGCGGGGAGCCTGCCGTCGTTCGCGGCCGCCGACGAGTCGTGGTGGACGACGTGGATGGAGATCCCGGAGGACGAGCGGGGGTCGATGCGGACCTACACGATCCGCGACGTCGTCGGCGAGGGCGCGGACACCCGGCTGGTCGTCGACATCGTGGTCCACGAGAGCGAGGACGGAGAGCACGGCGACCCGCTCGACGGCGCCGGCAACCGCTGGGCGCTGCAGGCGCAGTCGGGCCAGCGGCTGATCACGCTGGCCCCGCGCAGGGGCCACGACTTCGGCGGCATCGAGTGGGCGCCGGGCGAGGCGAGCCGGCTGCTGATCGTGGGCGACGAGACCGCCGTACCCGCGATCCGCGGGGTGCTCCGCGACCTGCCGGCCGACGCGAGCGGCGCGGCGTTCGTCGAGGTTCCGGTCGACGCGGACGTCCAGGACGTCACCGCGCCCGCGGGCGTCACGGTGACCTGGCTGCCGCGCAACGGCGCCGCCCGCGGCGAGGACCTGCACGCCGCCGTCCTCGCGCACCTCACCGGTGACACCCCCACGGAGGCGCTCGCCGTCGCCGAGGACGAGGTCGACCCGGACCTGTGGGAGACCCCGGTCTACTCCTCCTCCGGCGAGCAGGTCGCCGAGGCGACCACCGTCCCGACCGACGACAGCCCGTACGCCGGCCTGTACGCCTGGATCGCCGGCGAGTCCAAGGTCGTGACCGGTCTGCGCCGCAAGCTGGTCAACGACCTCGGACTGGACCGCGGCCAGGTCGCCTTCATGGGCTACTGGCGCGAGGGCGTCGCCATGCGCTCCTGAAAGATCTCGCACGACGCCGACCCGGCGCAAACTGGCCTGCATCAGACGCTGACCCGGCGCGTCCTTACCTAGCAGGGAGGTAAGGATGCGCCGGGTCACCGCAATTGCGAGGTCAGGATGCGCCGGGTCGCGGCTAGACGAGAGCCGCCTCGCGCTCGGCCACGATGGTGAGCGCGATGTCGACGATCATGTCCTCCTGGCCGCCGACCAGGTTGCGGCGGCCGCACTCCATCAGGATGTCGCGGACGTCGACGTCGTACTGCTCGGCGGCGCGCTCGGCGTGCCGGAGGAACGAGGAGTACACGCCGGCGTACCCGAGGGTGAGGGTCTCCCGGTCGACACGCACCGGGCGGTCCTGGAGCGGGCGGACGATGTCGTCGGCGGCGTCCTGGAGCTTGAAGACGTCGCAGCGGTGCTCGAAGCCCATCAGGTCGGCGACCGCGATGAACGGCTCGATCGGGCAGTTGCCGGCGCCGGCGCCGTGGCCGGCGAGGGAGGCGTCGACGCGGTAGACGCCGTTCTGGACGGCGACCACGGAGTTGGCGACCGAGAGCGAGAGGTTCTCGTGGGCGTGGATGCCGATCTCGGTCTCCGGGTCCAGCACCCGGCGGTAGGCCTGGACGCGCGCGGCGACGTCGTCCATGGTCAGCCGGCCGCCGGAGTCGGTGACGTAGACACAGTGGGCGCCGTACGACTCCATCAGCTTGGCCTGGCGGGCCAGCTCCTCCGGCGGCGCCATGTGGGAGAGCATCAGGAAGCCGGAGACGTCCATGCCGAGCTCGCGGGCGGCGGCGATGTGCTGCGCGGAGACGTCGGCCTCGGTGCAGTGCGTGGCGACGCGGACCGAGCGGACGCCCAGGTCGTAGGCGCGCTTCAGCTCGTGGACGGTGCCGACGCCGGGCAGCAGCAGCGAGGTGAGCCGGGCGTTCTTCAGCACCGACGCGGCGGCCTCGAGCCACGCCCAGTCGGTGTGCGAGCCGGGTCCGTAGTTGACCGAGCCGCCGGCCAGGCCGTCGCCGTGGGCGACCTCGAGCGCGTCGACGCCGGCCTCGTCGAGGGCGACGACGATCCGCTTCACGTCGGCGGGCGAGATCCGGTGCCGGATCGCGTGCATCCCGTCGCGCAGCGTGACGTCCTGGACGAAGATCCTGGTCTTCTCGGCCGGCGTGCTCACAGTGCGCTCTCCTTCGCCGCGGCGATCCGCTCGGCGACCTGCAGGCCGGCCGAGGTCATGATGTCGAGGTTGCCGGCGTACGCCGGGAGGTAGTGCCCGGCGCCGGTGACCTGGAGGAACACCGACACCTGGTGCGTCGGGCGCTCCGCGCCGTCGACCAGCAGGGTCTCGACCGGCTGGTCGGCGGGGACCTCGGCGATCTGGACCTTCTGCACCAGCTGATAGCCGGGGACGTACGCCGCCACGTCGGCCACCATCTTCTCCACGCTCGCGCGGATCTCGTCGTGCACCGCCGGGTCGGGCGCGTGGACGAGCGCGAAGACGGTGTCGCGCATCATCAGCGGCGGCTCGGCAGGGTTGAGGATGATGATCGCCTTGCCGCGCTTCGCCCCGCCCACCGCGGTGATCGCGCCGGACGTGGTCTCGGTGAACTCGTCGATGTTGGCGCGGGTGCCGGGCCCGGCGGACTTCGAGGAGATCGAGGCGACGATCTCGGCGTACTCCACCGGCACGACGCGGGAGATCGCGGCGACGATCGGGATCGTCGCCTGGCCGCCGCAGGTGACCATGTTGAGGTTGGGCGCGTCGAGGTGCTCGTCGATGTTGACGGCCGGGATGACGTACGGGCCGATCGCCGCCGGCGTGAGGTCGATCAGCCGCTTGCCGAGGGGCCGCAGCCTCTCGGCGTTCACGACGTGTGCCTTGGCCGAGGTGGCGTCGAAGACGATGTCGATCTCGTCGAACCCGGGCAGCGCGATCAGTCCGTCGACCCCTTCGTGCGTCGTGGGTACGCCGAGGTCGCGGGCCCGCGCGAGGCCGTCGGAGTCCGGGTCGATCCCGACGAGGGCGCCCATCTCGACGTGCTGCGCGGTCTGCATGACCTTGATCATCAGGTCGGTGCCGATATTGCCCGACCCGATGATGGCCACCTTGGTCTTGCTCATCGGTCCTCCTGGTCAGCGAAGTGGACGGAGACCTCACCGAGGCCGGTGATGGTCACGTGGACGTCGGCGCCCGGCGCGGCCGGGCGCATCGGTCCGAGGGCGCCGGACAGGATGACCTGGCCGGCGCGGAGCGGCTCGCCGAGGTCGCGGGCCTGGCGGGCCAGCCACTGCACGGCGAGGAGCGGGTCGCCGAGGCAGCCGGCGCCGGTGCCGGTGGAGTCGTCCTGGCCGGTGACCGTCATCCGCATCTCGACGTCGCGCGGGGTGAACTCGGCGAGCGTCCTGCGGTCGGTCCCCAGCACGTAGGCGCCGGAGGAGGCGTTGTCGGCGACCGTGTCGGCGAAGGAGATGTCCCAGTCCGCGATCCGGCTGTCGCAGATCTCGATCGCGGCCACGGCGTACTCGATCGCGGCCGCGACCTGGTCCGGGTCGAGGTCGCCCTCGGCGAGGTCCTCCTTCAGCACGAACGCGATCTCGCCCTCGACCTTGGGCTGCAGCAGGTCGCCGACCGGGACGGCCGACCCGGCGTCGTACGCCATGTCCGCGAAGAGGACGCCGAGGTCGGGCTGGTCGACGCCGAGCTGCTCCTGCACGGCCTTGGAGGTCAGGCCGGCCTTGCGGCCGACGATCCGGGCGCCGGCGTCGAGCCGGGCCCGGTTGAGCTGCTGCTGGACGGCGTAGGCGAGCCGGATGTCGGTGGCGCCGACGAGCTCCCGGATCGGGGCACAGGGGACGCCGGTCTCGAGGGCGGTCCGCAGCCGGGCGGCGGCCGCGGCGACCGCGGCGTCGGTGTCGGCGTCGGTGTCGGTGCCGAGGACGGGTGGGGTCATGTCCCTACTCTCGGGCCCCGCGCGGCCGACCACCATCGCGGCGTTCCACTCACCGATACGCTGTGTGGGTGACGGACGACCTCGACACCGTGCTCGGCAAGGCGGTCGCCCTGCTCCGGGCGTTCGGGCCCGAGGACCGGCTGCTCCCGCTCGCGGAGCTGGTACGACGGACCGGGCTGCCCAAGCCCACCGTGCACCGGGTCGCCCGCGACCTGGTCCACCACCGGCTGCTGGAGAAGACCGAGCACGGGTACCGCCTCGCCGGCGGGCTGTTCGAGCTCGGCATGCGCGCGGCCACCGAGCGCACCCTGCTGGAGGTGGCGATGCCCTTCCTGCAGGATCTCTACGAGCGCACCCACGAGACCGTGCACCTCGGCGTCCGCGACGGCACCGAGGTCGTCTACGTCGCCAAGATCGGCGGCCACCGGCAGGCCCCCAGCCCCTCGCGCACCGGCGGCCGGATGCCGATGCACTGCACCGCCCTCGGCAAGGTGCTGCTCGCCCACGCCGACCCCGCGATCCGCTCGGCGGTGCTGTCAGGCCCGCTCGCCCGTCGTACCCCGCACACGGTGGTGGCCCCCGGCCTGCTGGAGCAGCAGCTGGACCGGGCCCTCGAGACCGGGCTCGCCTTCGAGCGGGAGGAGTCGACGCCCGGCCTGCTGTGCGTCGCCGCACCCGTGCTCGACACCGACGGCGCGACCGCCGTCGCCGCCATCAGCGTGACCGGGCCGGTCGGCCGGTTCCGGCCCGACGCGCACCAGAACGCCGTCCGGGCGGCGGCCACGGCGCTCGCCAGCACCCTGGCCCGCCGCACTATCTGATGGCGCGAGCGCGTCGCTCCTTCGTCGCGCCGCACTGCCGCGCACGCGGTTGACGTTCGCTCAGTACCAGGCCGCCTGGCGGCCAGACGGTCGGCTCGACCTACTCTCAGCGCACCGCCAGGGTCAGCGCCGACGGGTACTGCGGCCCCGTGTGCACCGTGACCGGCACCAGCTGGGTGACCAGGTCGGTCACCGGGGAGAGCAGGTGCGGGACGTCGAAGGCCTGCACCGAGATCCGCAGCCGGTGGCCCTTCGCGATCACCGCGCCGGTCGGGAAGATCTCGACGTCGACCGGCGCGACCTGGCCGGCGGGCAGTTTGGCCTTCGCCTCACGGGTGAACGGGTGGTACGGCTGCAGCAGCTGGCCGTCGAGGTAGCGCGAGCGGCCCTCGTCGAGGGCGCGGTGGGCGATGGTCTGCCAGCCGCCGCTGATCCGGCTCACCGTGCCGTCGGGCGCGACGTCCTCGACCGCGACCGAGAGCATCCCGTCGCCCGAGGGCGTCGAGACGTACAGCCGGGCGTTGAGCGGCCCCTGGAACCGGACGTCCGCCTCCTGGGGAGCGGTGTCGAAGGTGACGCCGCCGAGGTCGTTGAGCCGGTTGTCCTTGAAGCAGGGCAGGTCGCTCAGCAGCATGTTGGGCAGGCCCGCGGTCCACTGGTTGGCCGAGCGGGTGCAGAGGCCGGTGACCGGAATGGGGGGTACGACGGCCGAGCCGGCGCTCGGCGTACCGGTGGTCAGGAGGCCGGCGCGCCCACCGATCGACGCGTCGCCGGAGAGCCGGTAGGTGCGGGCGGAGAGGTCGCCGTCGATCCACTTCGACTTCCGCACCCACGCGCCCGAGCCCTGCTCGTAGTAGGTGAGCGGCGCGATCTGGTCGAGCTGCCCGTCGATGCCGCCCAGGTACTGGTCGAACCAGCGCAGCTGGAGCTCGGCGAGCGAGCCGTAGCCCGCCTTGCCGACCTCGGCGCCGGCGGAGCCCTGCAGGTGGTCCCACGGACCGAAGATCAGCTTGGCCGGGACGCCGCGCTGCTGGAGCCGCTCGAAGACCAGCGGGGTGCCGCGCTGGAACAGGTCGAACTCGCCGCCGACGAGGAAGGTCGGGACGGTGACGTTGTCGAGGACCTCGATGGGCGAGCGCTCGCGGTAGAACGGGCCGTCGTACGCCGGGTCGCCGCCGAGCACTGCCTGGACCGCGAGCGGCAGGGTGAAGGTCAGCCCGCCCATCAGGTGGTCGAGCGCCATCTCGAGGCCGGCCTGCGGCTCCTGCAGGCCGTACGCCGGCGGGATCACGCCGGTCGCCGTGACCAGGCCCAGCCAGAGCGGGATGAAGCCGACGTCGATCTGCCCGCCGGACGCGACCACGTCGCGGTAGACGTCGGCGGCCGGGACCTGCGGGAAGATCGCCTTGAGCCCCTTCGGCTGGCGGGCGGCGGCGAAGAGCTGCGAGATGCCCATGTACGACGCGCCGGTCATGCCGACCTTGCCGTTGCTCCACGGCTGGGAGGCCGCCCACTCGACGATCGCGCCGGCGTCCTGGCCCTCGCGGGCGCTGAACGCGGCCCACTGGCCCTGGGAGGTGCCGGTGCCGCGGGCGTCGACGGTGAGCTGGGCGTAGCCGCGCTTGACGAGGTACGCCGGGTCCGCGCCGGCCAGCGTGGCGCCGGCGCCGGCCGACAGGACGGTCTTGTTGTAGGCGGTGATGGTGACGATGACCGGCAGCGGCGTGGTGACCGGCTTCCCGTCCGGCCCTGCGGGCTGCTGGAGGTCGCCGCGCAGGATCACGCCGTCGTCCATGGTGATCGGGATGTCCCGGGTGGTCACGGTCGCGTCGTACTCGGCGGCGCGCGGCGTCCAGGGAGCGGTCGCCGACGGCGCGGGCGCCGCTCCGGCGCCGCCCGACGGGGTGGGCGCCGGCGTGGCGGCGGCCGCGGCCTTCGCGGCCTTGCACTTCTTGTACTTCTTCTTGCCCTGCTTGCTCGTGCCCTGCTTGGTCGCCTTGGCGGGCTTCTTGCACTTCTTCGGCTTCTTCGGCTTCTGGGCGACCGCCTCGCCCGCACCACCGGCCCGCTGCGCGGCGGAGGCGTGCTGGGCGGCGGTGGCTCCCGTCGTACCGGCGGCGTCACCGGCGACGGGGAGCACCAGGGCGGCGGCGAGGCCGGTGCTGAGCAGGGCCGCGACCAGGCGGCGGCGAGGCGTGCTGGGGTCGATCATCCGGAGTCCCTCCCGTGGTGGTACTCACGGGTAACGACCGGGACGTGGCGTCGGTCACGCCCTGTCTGCGCGGATCACGCAGGAACGAGCGCGATGTCCCCCGAGACCGTGGTGGCGCGGAGCTCGACGTGGTCGGCGCCGGGCTCGGGCCGGCCGACCGGCGGCAGGGTGGAGGTGACCCGGCCGGTGACACTGGTGACGTCGGTCCAGACCGGCGTACCGACGGGCACGCCCACGTGGACCCGCGTCGACGCGCCCTTGACGAAGATCCGGCCGCGGCGCGCCGTCCGGACGACGACGTCGCCGGAGCCGGTCTTGCTGGTGAGGTCGCCCCGGCTCTCGCCGACCTCGAGGTCGCCGGAGCCGGTCTTGACCACGGCGGTGCCCAGCGCCTGCCCGAGGCAGACGTCGCCCGATCCGGTGGAGACCGAGGCGGAGCGCGCGATCCGGCCGAGGTCGACGGCCCCGGAGCCGGTGCGGACACGTGCGTCGCCGTCCACCTCGGCGACGGTGACGTCGCCGGAGCCGGTGGCCACCACGACGGTCGTGGCCTGGTCGAGCGCGACCGCGCCCGACCCGCTCTTCACGCGGGTCGTCATCAGCCGGCCGCTGGCGGTGATGGCGGCGCTGCCGCTGCGGGCGACCAGGTCGCTGTCGACGGGCACGACGACCTCGATGAGCAGCTCGTCGCCGCGGCCGAAGATCCCGTTGCGGGGCTTGGGCGCGAGGACGGTGACCCGGCGGCCGTCCTGGGTGACCCGCACCTCGTCCGCACGGGGGCCGGTGAGGGTGATGTCGGTGGTCTGCTGCTCGGCGGCGTGGACGACGATCCGGCCGCGGCCGCTCTCGACGTGCAGCCGGACCGGGCCCGGGGTGTCGAGGACCTGGCGGAGGGGTTCGGTGGACATGGGCGCTCTCCTGGGGTGGTGGGCTCAGAGCCAGCCGGTGAGCCGGCGGTTGCCGGACGGGGATCCGGGCGGGGAGCCGAACGGGAAGTCGGTGCCGAAGGGCACGCTGGACAGGTCGACGTCGATGTGGCTGGCGCGCTCGCTCGTCGCGGCGCGGATGAGGGTGACCAGCCAGGTGTTGAGCGACTGGCCGGCCTGCGCCGCGGCGTCGTCGGCGCGCGCCTTGAGCGACTCGGGGAGCCGGAGGCTGACCCGGGCCTGGCTCTCGTCCTCGGCGGGGACGTCGGCCGGGCCCGGGCCGGCGTCCGGGCTCGGCGGCCTGGCGGCCGGCGGGAGCGTCGGCGGGAGCGTCGGCGGCTCGGGGGCGCCGGGGTCGACCACGAAGTCGAGGTCGCGCCCGTCGAGCCGGACGTCGACGCTGCCGCTCGGCATCGCCGCCGTGATCTCCGCCGCGGCCTGGCTGAGCGCCTCCATCACCGCGAGCCGGACCGCCGGGTCCAGCGCGTAGCCGAGCCGCTCCGCCACCTCGCGCGCCTGCGGACCGGCGCCGTCGGCGGCCGCGAGCAGGTCGCGGCGGAGGCTGTCGACGTACGGCGCGAGGTCCATGACGCCACTATGACGTCAAGATGGCGTCAAATCAAGTCAGGATGACGTCAGACCCAGCAGCTCGGCGGACCGCTCGCGCATCTCGACCTTGCGGATCTTGCCGGTGACGGTCATCGGGAACTCCTCGACGAGCAGGACGTAGCGCGGGATCTTGTAGTGCGCGAGCCGGCCGGTGGCGAAGGCGCGGACGGCGTCGGCGTCGAGCGGATCCGCACCGGCCCGCAGCCGGATCCAGGCGCAGAGCTCCTCGCCGTACCTCTCGTCGGGGACACCGACGACCTGGACGTCCTCGACGTCGGGGTGGGTGTAGAGGAACTCCTCGATCTCGCGCGGGTAGATGTTCTCGCCGCCACGGATGACCATGTCCTTGATCCGGCCGACGATATTGCAGTAGCCGTCCTCGCGCATGACGGCGAGGTCGCCGGTGTGCATCCAGCCGTCGGCGTCGATGGCCTCGGCGGTCTTGTCGGGGTCGTTCCAGTAGCCGAGCATCACGGAGTAGCCCTTGGTGCAGAACTCGCCGGGCTCGCCGCGCGGCACGGTCTCCCCCGTGGCCGGGTCGACGATCTTGATCTCCACGTGGGGCGCGGCGCGGCCGATGGTCGACGTACGACGGTCCAGGTCGTCGTCCGCACGGGTCTGGCAGGACACCGGGCTGGTCTCGGTCATGCCGTAGGCGATCGACACCTCGGCCATGTGCATGTCGTTGATGCAGCGCTTCATCACCTCGACCGGGCAGATCGAGCCGGCCATGATGCCGGTGCGGAGGGTCTCGAGGTCGTACTGGGCGAAGTCGGGGGCGCTCTGCATGGCGATGAACATGGTGGGGACGCCGTAGACCGCGGTGCAGCGCTCGTCCTGGATCGTGCGCAGGGTGATCGCGGGGTCGAAGCCGGGCGCCGGGATCACCATCGTCGCGCCGTGGGTGACGCAGCCGAGGTTGGCCATCACCATGCCGAAGCAGTGATAGAAGGGCACCGGGATGCAGAGCCGGTCCTGCTCGCCGAACCCGATCAGCTCGGTGACGAAGTAGCCGTTGTTGAGGATGTTGCGATGGCTCAGGGTCGCACCCTTGGGGAACCCGGTCGTGCCGCTCGTGTACTGGATGTTGATCGGGTCGTCGGGGCGCAGCTCCGCTTGGCGCCGGGTGAGAGCCTCCGCCGGGAGGTCCTTGCCGGCGGCGACCAGGCGCTGCCAGTCGTCGGAGTCGACGTACAGGGTCTGCTCGAGGCCCTCGACCTCGCCGGCGGCGACGACCTCCTCCACCATGCCCCTGTAGTCGCTGGTCTTGAAGCGGGTCGCGGCCAGCAGCAGGCGCAGGCCCGACTGGTTGACGGCGTACGCCAGCTCATGGGTGCGGTACGACGGGTTGACGTTGACCAGCACCGCCCCCGCCTTGGCCGCCGCGAACTGCACGATCGTCCACTCCGCGCAGTTCGGCGCCCACATCCCCACCCGGTCGCCCTTCGCGATGCCCAGCCCGATCAGGCCGCGCGCCGCCTCGTCGACCGCATGGTCGAACTCCCGCCACGTCCACCGGCGCCCGCTCGCGACCTCCACCAGCGCCTCACCGTCCGGCCACCGGGCGACCGTGCGCTCGAGGTTCGCCCCGATGGTCTCGTCGAGCAGGGGCGTGGTGGTCTCGCCAGCGGCGTACGACAGCTCCGTCATGGCTCCATGGTGACCCGCCGGTGACCCGGGTCACACCCCTCGAAAGGGGGTGGTTGCGGTGGGCCTGCATGGATCCCGGATGTCCGGGGATCCATGCGCTTGTCAGGGGTTGCAACGCCTGACAAGCGCATGGAACGCCCTCCGGCTGTGACGGATGTGGCGGGTGGTGCCGGCTCAGAGGTCGAAGAGAGAGTCCGCGGCGTTGATGTCGGTGTCGGTGCGGGGCTGGTGGGCCTCGCCGGAGGACGCCGGCTTCGGGGCGGGGACGGCCGGCTTCTCGGGCTCGGGCTCTGGCTCCGGCTCGGGGGCTGCCTCGGGCTCTGGTTCCGGGGTCGGCTCGGCGACCGGCTCGGCGGTCGGCTCGGCGACCGGGGCGGGGGACGGCGTCGGGGCAGCTGCGGCCTTGGCGGCGGTCGGCTCGGGAGCGGCGATGTCGAACAGCGAGCCCATGGCGTTGATGTCGACGTCCGTCTTCGGCGCGTTCGCCGTGGCCGACGAGGTCGCGGCCGGAGTGGGCTCGGGGGCCGGCGGGTCGGCGACGACCTCCGCCTCCTCGGCGCGGGCCTCGGCCTCGACCGGCTCCGCCTCGGGCGTCGGAGCCGGGGCAGGAGCGGGGGTCGCGGCGGCCGGGGCTGGCTCGGGGGCGGCGATGTCGAACAGGGAGCCGCCGGCGTTCAGGTCGACCGAGGGGGTCGGCTCCGCCGGGGCCTCGGGCTTCGGCGCCGCGGCGGGCGCCTCAGCGGACGCCTCAGCCGGTGCCGGAGCGGCGGGCTCCGGAGCGGCGGGCTCGGAGGGCGCAGGGGCCTCCTGCGCGGGGGCGGCGATGTCGAAGAGCGAGCCGCCGGCGCCGAGGTCCGCGACCGGCTTCGTCTCCGCCGGCTTCTCCTCCGGCTTCTCCTCAGCCGGTGCGGCCGGGTCAGGAGCGGGGGCCGGGGTGTCGAAGAGCGAGCCGCCCTCATCGAACAGCGAGCCTCCGGACACCGGCTTCTCCTCGGCCGCCGGCGTCGCCGAAGCCGCCGGAGCGGACGGGGCCGCCGACTTCTCGGCAGCCGGAGCGGGCGTGTCGAACAGCGAGCCCGGGTCGTCGAACAGCGAGCCACCGTCGGCGGGCGCGGCCGACTTCTCCTCGACCGGAGCAGCAGGAGCAGCAGGAGCAGCGGACGCAGCAGGCGCCGGGTCGTCGAACATGGAGCCGGGGTCGTCGAACATCGACGACCCGCCGGAGGCCTTGGCCGCCGGGCCGACGTCCTCGGTGGCGACGACGGTGTCCTCGGTGAGGGTCACGTCGCCGGCCTCGGGCTTGGCGTCGGTCGCTGCGCTCCCCGCCTGCTTCGCATCCGCCTTGGTCGCGACCGACTGCTTGGCCTCGGCCGGAGCGGCGGCCTTCTTCGGCTGCAGCGGGGCACCGGCACCCGGGGCGAGCTTGGTGGCCATCTCGCCCTTCACCGAGGCGAGCAGCATCTGCGCGACGTCGAGGACCTCGACCTCCTCGCGGGCCTCGCCGTCGGCCTGCATCTTGGTGAGGCCGTCGGAGAGCATCACGCGGCAGAAGGGGCAGCCGACGGCGACCTGGTCGGCACCGGTGCCGACCGCCTCGGCGGTGCGGTTCAGGTTGATCCGCTCGCCGATGGTCTCCTCCATCCACATGCGGGCACCGCCGGCGCCGCAGCAGAAGGACCGCTCGGAGTTGCGCTCCATCTCGGCGAGCTCGGCGCCGGGGAGGATCTGGAGCAGGTCGCGCGGGGGCGTGTAGACCTGGTTGTGGCGGCCGAGGAAGCAGGGGTCGTGGTAGGTGACCTTGCGCTCGTGCGCGCCGGCACCGGTCGCCACCGGGGTCAGCCTGCCCTCGCGGACGAGGCGGTTGAGCAGCTGGGTGTGGTGGATGACCTCGAGCTCGAGACCGAGCTGGCGGTACTCGTTCTTGAGGGTGTTCATGCAGTGCGGGCAGGTCGAGACGACCTTCTTCGCCTTGGCGTCGGTGAGCACCTCGATGTTCTGCTGGGCCAGGCCCTGGAACACGAACTCGTTGCCGGCCCGGCGGGCGGAGTCGCCGGTGCAGGTCTCCCCGTTGCCGAGTACGCCGAACGACACGCCTGCGAGGTCGAGGAGCTCGGCCACGGCGCGGGTCGTCTTCTTCGCACGGTCCTCGTACGCACCGGCGCAGCCGACCCAGAACAGCCAGTCGACCTCGTCCAGCGACTCGATCGAGTCGCCGACGACCTTGACGTCGAAGGGCAGGTCCTTGGCCCAGTCGAGGCGCGCCGTGGCGGACATGTTCCACGGGTTGCCCTTGTTCTCCAGGCCCTTGAAGAGGCCGTTGAGCTCGGAGGGGAAGTTGGACTCGACGAGCACCTGGTAGCGGCGCATGTCGACGAAGTGGTCGACGTGCTCGATGTCGACGGGGCACTGCTGGACGCAGGCACCGCAGTTGGTGCAGGCCCACAGGGCGTCCTCGTCGACGACGAAGTCGCCGCCCTCGGGCATGTAGAACCAGTCGTCGACACCCTCGCTCTGGTCGCGCCCGGCGGACCCGACGAGGGCGCGCTGCTCGGCGCCGCCCGCGACGGCGTACGCCTCCTCCCGCATCGCCATCATCATCAGCTTGGGCGACAGCGGCTTCTCGGTGTTCCAGGCGGGGCACTGCGACTGGCAGCGACCGCACTCGGTGCAGGTCGTGAAGTCGAGGATGTCCTTCCAGGAGAAGTCCCAGATGGAGCCGGCGCCGAGGACGGCGTCCTCGTCGAGGTCGTCGACGTCGTCGAGGGTGATCGGCTTGCCGGCCGAGGTGAGCGGCTTGACCGCGCCGAGCGCCGTCCGGCCGCTGTCGTCGCGCTTGAGCCAGATGTTGAACCAGGCGGTGAACCGGTGCCAGGCCACGCCCATGGTGAGGTTCGTCGAGATGACGATGAGCCAGACCATCGCGGAGACGATCTTGATCATCGCGATGACGTAGACGATGTTCTCGAGCGAGCCGATCGCGTCGTGGCCGGTCGGGTAGAGGTTGCCGAAGGCCTGGGAGATCGGGAAGTGCGCGCCGGTGGCGTGCTCGGCGTGCTCGCCGCCGTGGGCCTGAGCGAGGTTGTACTCCGCGCCGCGGATGAACAGGATCGCCGAGCTCTCGAGGAGGACCATCGCCTCGACGAAGTACGCCTGCCACATCGTGGAGCCGAAGAACCGGCTCTTGCGCCCCATCTCCGAGGGCCGGTGGGTGAGCCGGTAGACGATCAGCGGGATGATCGCGAGGGTGCCGAGCAGGCCGAGCAGCTCCGCGGTCCACTCGTAGACGACCCACTTGCCGATGACCGGGATCGTCCACTCCGGGGAGAACAGCTGCGGGAAGGCCGCCGCGACGGCGGTGGAGAGGAACAGGAACGCCGCGAACGCGAACCAGTGCAGGACGCCGACCCAGGTCCACTGCAGCATCCTCGTGTGGAGGATCGTCTCCTTGACCATCGTCATCGTGCGACCGAGCGGGTTGCCGGTGCGCCCGGGCGCCGGCTGGCCGCGCCGGATCACGCCGAGCATCGCACCGACGGCCCGTGCGGTCAGCGCCACGGCGACGACCGAGACGGCCAGGGAGACGACGATCGCAACGATCTGCATGGTGTCCAACAGCTCCTCATCGGCCACGGAGTCAGGGGGCGCATGGGAGTGCGCCCGACGAGCCTAGTGCCGACGAGCGGGGCCGATCATGATAGGTATGCCTTACCCGCGCACGCCCGGCAGCAGGGCCACCAGGGATACTACCGGCAAGTAACTTGTCGCTGCCGTGATCCGCACCTCACCGGCGGATCTTGACCTTCTTCACCGTGCCCCGGGCGTTGAACTTGACCACGACGGTCGCGTTCCCGGCCTTCGTCAGCCCGCTCTTCGCACCCTTCGCCTTCGCGCCCTTCGCCTTCTTCGCCTTCACGCAGAAGACGTACTTCTTCCCGAGCCGCTGGTAGGGCTGGCCGACCTTCGCCATCACCTGCGCGGTCGTCAGGTGCTTGCGCTTCATCTGCTGGGCGAGCCGCTTCGCCTTCTTCAGCGACATCCGCAGGCCGGGGTTGCGGCAGGAGTCCGGTCGTACGCCGTACGCGCGCTCCCACATCTGCAGGTAGGCCTCGGCGCCGCGCGCCATGTCGTCGACGATCTTCGCGCCGTCGCCGCGGCGCTGCGCCTCGGCGACCTGCCGCAGGTCCTCGACCCAGTCGGGGTAGAGGCCGTACTGGGCGACGCCGTCGGTGTTGATGTCCCACACCCGCTGGCCGGCGCGCTGCCGGTCGACGGTGACGCCGCCGAGACCGGTGAAGGGGTAGCGGACCGGGTTGGCGACGTTCGCCCCGCGCGGGTTGCCCTGGGCACCGAGCCCGTTGATGTCGGCGCCGAAGCCGAACCCGAAGTAGTAGCGCGAGTCGGCCCAGCCGAGGTGGCGGCGCCACTTCGCGACGAAGCCGGTGGAGTCGCCGGCGTACGGCGTGACGAACCCGCCCGCGCGGTAGATCCGGGGGTAGGTGTCCGGGGTCGACCAGGAGTGGCTGGAGATGACGCCCGGGTAGCGCAGGTCCTCGATCACGTCCATCGACGCGGCCCGCGCCTTCACGGAGAGGTGGTCGGGGTCGAAGACCATCTTCCGCTTCGCCAGCCCGGCGATGGTGTGGACGCCGAGGTCGGTGAGGCCGCGCCTGTTGCAGTGCGCGGGCTGCGGGTAGAGCGGCAGCGCCGGCAGCAGGCCGAGCACCTTGCCGAGCGCGCCGAACAGGGCGTCCTGCTGGCCGGCGGTGATGTCGGGCAGCGTGAGCTGCGGGTTGTCGGCGGACTCGCCGTCGACGGGGTCGCAGTGCTCCATCGCCCAGAACGTGCCGGTCTCGAGGAAGTTGGCCGTGTTGACCAGGACGCCGGTCTCGCCGGCGTCGCCGGCCACGCCCGCGAGCGCGTTGTCGAACTTGTTGACCAGCTCCATCTGGCGGACGCCGAGCGCCTGCATCTCGTCGAGGCTCTTGTCGATCTCCGCGGTCGTGCAGGCCGGCCGGTCGCGGCCGAGGAGACTCTTGAACGTGCAGCCGAACGGGATCGAGGTCTCGATGCCCATGACGACGGCCAGCTTGCCGGCGTTGATCACCCGGCGGGCCTCGTAGGGGTCCTTCACGATCCGGTAGAAGCCCTTGCCGGGGCCGCCGAACTGGGCGTCGATGTAGTCCTGCATCCGGTACATGTCCTCGGCCTGGAGCCGGATGGAGTCCATGTCGTCGCAGGAGTTGCGCTTGACCGGGTAGAGCCGGCAGAGCTGGTTGTTCTCGACCAGCAGGTTGACGAACAGCCGCTGTCCGCCGCGCCACGCCCGCTCCAGCCAGCGCCAGTAGGTGCCCTCGTGGACCAGCGCGTCGGGCGCCGGCCAGTCCTTGAACGTCGGCCAGCCGACCGGGTCGAGCGCCACCCCGCCCGACAGCACCGACTCGACGGCCATCGTGCCGGCGCCGGCCACGGGGTTGGCCGAGCAGTCGGGGAGCGCGTACGGCGCGCCGTACTCGTGCCAGGGGCGGCCGCAGTGGAGGCTGCCGCCGAGGAACTCGAAGGCCATGCCGTGGGTGTGGGCGTCGACGAAGCCGCGCACCTCCTGGTAGGGCGTCGTGCCACCGAAGGGCGCGCCGCTCACGTTGACGTCGGCCTCGGGGTAGTCGGGGCAGCCGGTGGCGAGGCGGACCTGGAAGGTCGTCCCGGTCGCGCCGCTGGCGAGCGCGCCGCCCTGCGCGACGAGGGCGCCGGCGCCGTCGATCTGGAAGGTGAAGGTGCCGGAGCCGCCGGAGACGGTCCAGTCGGCGCGGGGGCCGGGCTGGGCGGCGAGCGCGACCGAGCCGTTGGGGTTGCGGGTGAGCTCGCCCGTGGCCGTGTGCAGCAGGTAGCCGCCGAGGCGGGTCGCCTTGAAGTAGTAGGGCCCGAAGGTCGCGCCGGACGCACTGAGGGTGTAGCAGCCGCCGGCCATCGCGAACCGGTCGGCGGGGACGGCGGTGCGCGGCGGGTGGGCCGCGGTCGGGACGAGCTTCGGGTCGGGGAGCGCGCGCTCGCGGTCGACGTACGACGCGGCGGCCTTCCGCTCGGCCGCGGTGGTCGGGTCGACCGCGGCGGCCGCGTCGGCGCCGACGGCGAGGCCGCGCGAGACGTCGTTCTTGGTCGCGGGGTCGTTGTGGTCGTGCGGCGCGAGCAGGGCGTCGTCGTGGGGCACGCCGAGGTCGGACTTCTGCTGCTCGGCGGCCGCGGCCAGCGTGGTCGTGCCGTCGCCGGGGCCGACCGTCGGGACAGCGAGCGCGACCCCGACCACGGACAGCGCGACCAGCGCCGCGAGTCCGACCCGTCGCCACGCGCTCGTGGGCTCGACCTGCTCCTCCGACACCGCTCCACCTCCACCTTCCAGGCACACCGAGTGACCCCGGTCACCCTCCAACGAGGGTCCGACGCTTCGGTGACGCCGCTAACGTGAATCGGTGTCAGATTCCGTCGCCGGGCATGATGGCGCCATGACTCGTGGCGCGACGGCGGCCCTCTCCCTCGCGCTCTGCCTCGTCCTCGCCGCCTGCGGCGGCGGCGACACCGACGACCCGGACGGACCGGGCGAGACCGACGGCCCGGCGTCCCCGACCAGCTCCCCCAGCAACACCGCGGCGGCGGGCGACCTCGCGATCGCCCGCAACGACACCCGCGCCGACTCGGTCTACCCCGACATCGGCAACCCGCTCGTCGACGCCCTGCACTACGACCTGCGGCTCACCTGGGACCCGGAGCAGGACCACCTCGCCGGCGAGGAGACGCTGACCTTCCGCGCCACCGGCGACGCCGAGCGGATCCCGCTCGACTTCAACGAGCAGCTCGCGATCAGCCACGTCAGCGTCGACGGCACCCCCGCCACGTTCAAGGTCGAGGGCAACGACCTCGCCGTCGAGCACCCGATCACGGCCGATGAGCAGTACGAGCTGGTCCTGGAGTACGCCGGCACGCCGGCCACCGCGCCCGCGCCGAGCGCCCGCCGGGACTTCGCGCAGGGCGTCGGGTGGAGCATCACCCCGAGCACGAGACGTGGACGCTGCAGGAGCCCTACGGCGCCTTCACCTGGTACGCCGTCAACGACCAGCCGTCCGACAAGGCGCTCTACGACTTCACCCTCTCCGTCCCGGCGCCGTGGTCCGGCGTCGCCAACGGCGTGCTGACGTCCTCGACGACCGAGGGCGGCCGCAGCGTGAACAGCTGGCACCTCGCGGAGCCGGCGTCGTCGTACCTGGTGACGGTGGCGTTCGGCGACTTCCAGCACACCGACCTCGAGTCGTCGAGCGGCGTGCCGATCCAGATCTGGACCGACGCCGACGGCGAGGCGACGCCCGGCCAGACCGCCTACGCGCCGGAGGCGATCGACTGGCTCGAGCAGATCCTGGGGCCGTACCCGTTCGACAGCTTCGGCCTGCTCGTCGTCGACAACGACAGCGGCATGGAGACCCAGACGATGGTGACCCTGGGCGACACGCCGTACAGCCTCTCCGCCGCGGTGATCGTGCACGAGGCGGCCCACCACTGGTACGGCGACACGGTCACGCCCGCCGACTGGTCCGACGTGTGGATGAACGAGGGCATGGCGATGTACCTCCAAGGCATGTGGGAGGCCGAGCAGGAGGGCATCCCCATCGCGCAGAAGATGGACGACTGGGCGGGCTTCGAGCCCGACCTGCGCGCCGCCGCCGGCCCTCCGGGCGCCTACGACCCGGCGCAGTTCGGCGACGGCAACATCTACTACGGCCCGGCCCTGATGTGGCAGGAGCTGCGGGAGCGGATCGGGGACGAGCGGTTCTTCGAGGTGCTCCGGGAGTGGCCGGCCGGCCGGGCCAACGACACCGCCGACCGGCGGGAGTACGTCGACTGGATCGAGGAGACGACGGGCGAGGAGCTGTCGTCGTTCTTCGACGCCTGGCTGCTCGGCCGGACCACCCCGGAGCGGGGCTGACGATCAGTCGATCAGGCCGGGCTCCACGATCGAGGCGAAGTCGATCTGCTTGGGCAGCTCGCCGGCCTCGAAGAAGGCGTCGGCCAGGGCCTGCTCGGCCGCGATGGTCTCGGGGGTGACCGGGCCGAAGTCGGCGGCCTTGTTCCTCGCCACCGCCCGGGTGATCTCGGGAGCCAGGCCGGACTCGGCGGCCCAGCCGTCGCCCCAGGCGTCGGCGTTGTCGATCGCCCAGACCCAGGCCTCCTGGAGGAGCTTGACGAAGTGCTCGATGCTCTTGCGGGTCTCGGGCTCCTCGAGCGACTTCGACGAGGCGATCTCGAACTGCACGCCCTGCTCGTCGGGCGCCCCGCCGGTGATCTCGACGGCATCGTTCTGCTCGATCGCCTGGGTGACGAACGGGTCCCAGACCACCCAGGCGTCCACCTCGCCGGAGGTGAACGCGGCCAGTCCGTCGGCCGGGGCGAGGTAGTTCGCCTCGATGTCGTCGAGGGTCAGGCCGTTGCGCTCGAGCGCCTGCAGGAGCAGCCCGTGCGCGGAGGTGCCCTTGCCGACCGCGACCTTCTTTCCCTTCAGGCCCGCGACGTCGGCGATGTCGGACCCGGAGGGCACGAGGATGGAGTTCTCCTTCTGGTCGCGCTCCTGCACCTGCGCCACGATCTTGAAGTTCGCGTCGGCGGCGGCGCCGAAGATCGGCGGCGCCGAGCCCACCCACGCGACGTCGATCTGGTCGGCGGAGGCGGCCTCGACGATCGGCGGTCCGGCGGTGAACTCCGCCCACTCGATCTCGTAGGGCAGGTCGTCGAGCAGACCCGCCTCCTGGAGCACGGCGCGGACGCCGTCCTTCTGGACGCCGACCCGGAGCACGGGCTTGTCGCCGGAGGCGTCGGCGTCGCCGGAGCCGCAGGCACTGAGGCCGGCCACGGCGGCGATCGCGGCGACGGTGCCGGCGAGGGCGCGGCGCAGGCGGGTTCGGTTGGTGTGCAGCATGGAATCTCTGTCCTTCTCGGGAGGGGTGGGCGGGCGCGGGCCGGTCAGGCGGAGGCCGGGGCGCCCTGGTCCACGCCGAGCAGCCCCAGCAGGGCGGCGCGGCGGCGGACGATCTCGGGGTGGTCGCGGCGGCGGGGCCGCGGCAGGTCGATGCGCTCGTCGTGGACCAGCCCGCCGGCGTCCATCACCAGGACGCGGTCGGCGAGCAGCAGCGCCTCCTCGACGTCGTGGGTGACCATGAGGACGGCGGGCTGGTGGGTCTCGACCAGGGTCTGCACGAGCTCCTGGGCGGAGATCCGGGTGAGCGCGTCGAGGGCGCTGAACGGCTCGTCGAGGAGCAGCAGGTCGGGCTCGCGGACGAGCGCGCGGGCGAGGGCGACGCGCTGGCGCTGGCCGCCGGAGAGCTGGCGCGGCCAGGCCCGCTCACGGCCGGCGAGGCCGACCTCGGCCAGCACCCGCTCCGCGCGACCGCGGGGATCGGCGCCGCGGAGGCCGAGGCTGACGTTGTCGAGCACGCGTCGCCAGGGGAACAGCCGGGGGTCCTGGAACACCACCGCGGGCTCCCGGCCGCCCACGACCTCGCCCTCGGCGCCGGTGTCGATGCCGGCGAGGATGCGCAGCAGGGTGGACTTGCCGCAGCCGGAGCGACCGAGCAGCGCGACGAACTCGCCGGTGCGGATCTCGAGGTCGATGCCCTCCAGGACGACGTGGTCGCCGAAGGCGCGGCGTACGCCGTGGGCGGCGGCGACGATCTCGCTCACGCCGACACCCCCTCCTCGCGCCAGCGCACGGCCGCGCGCTCGAGGACCCGCACCACGGCGTCGGTGAGCAGGCCGAGGATCGCGTAGCAGAGCAGGGCGACCACGATGATGTCGGTGCGCAGGAAGTCGCGGGCGTTGTTGATGAGGTAGCCCAGGCCGGCGCCGGCGTTGACCTGCTCGGCGACGACCAGCGCGACCAGCGCGGCACCCAGCGACTGCCGGAGGCCGACGAGGGCGCCGGGGAGGACCGCGGGGACGTAGAGGTGGCGCAGCCGCTCCCAGCGGCTCAGCCGCAGCGACACCGCGACCTCCTGGAGGTCGCGGTCGACGCCGCGCAGGGCGGCCACCAGGTTGAGGTAGAGCGGCACCAGCGCGAAGAGGGCGACCAGGTAGATCTTCGGCTCCTCCTTGATGCCGAACCAGATGATGAACAGCGGCACCAGCCCGAAGAGCGGCAGCACGCGCAGCATCTGGACGTACGGGTCGACGAGCGCGTCGCCGAGCCGGCTCAGCCCCGCCAGGGCGCCGAGGACGACGGCGAGGCCGCCACCGAGCAGGAAGCCGAGCGCCGCACGGCGCAGGGACACCAGGATCGCGTCCTGCAGCTGGCCGCTCTCCCACAGGAAGCGTGTCGTCTCGACGACGGTGCCGGGCGCCGGGAACGTGCTCTCCTTCAGTACGCCGGTCGAGGAGGCGAGCTGCCACAGGCCGACCAGGATGAGCGGGCTCAGCAGCCGCAGCAGCCGGTAGGGCAGCGCGATGCTCCGCCGGCGGGGCCGCGCCGGGCCGCGCGCGGCCGGCGTACCGACGCCGGCGGAGACCAGACCGCGGGGTGCGGTGTCGACGCTCATGCCGCCACCGGCCGCTTCCACAGGCCGCGCTGCTCCAGGACGGGCAGCACGCCCTCGCCGAACCAGTAGGCGCCCTCGAGGTGGGGGTACGCCGAGAGGACGAGCTGGTCGATGCCCACGGCGTGGTACTCCTCGATCAGGTTCGCGACCTCCTCGTGGCTGCCGACCAGCGCCGTGCCGGCGCCGCCGCGGACCAGCCCGATCCCGGCCCACAGGCCGGGGTGGATCTCCAGGTCGTCGCGGGTGCCGCCGCTGAGGTCGAGCATCCGCTGCTGGCCGACGGACTCGCTGCGGGCCAGCCCGGCGCGCACCTCGGCGATGGCGGCGTCGTCGATGCCGGACAGCAGCCGGTCGGCCTCGGCCCAGGCCTCCGCGGAGGTGTCGCGGTTGATGACGTGGACGCGGAGGCCGAAGCTCAGCTCGCGGC
The DNA here is from genome assembly GCF_006494775.1 of Nocardioides humi. Classification (NCBI taxonomy): domain Bacteria; kingdom Bacillati; phylum Actinomycetota; class Actinomycetes; order Propionibacteriales; family Nocardioidaceae; genus Nocardioides; species Nocardioides humi. The sequence goes on from NZ_CP041146.1 coordinate 2,331,234, forward strand.
CCTCCTGCGCGGCGAGCTCGCGGATCCAGCGGACCTTCTCGCCCACGGCGGCCGGCGGCTCGCCCCAGGTGAGGTAGACGTCGGCGTGCCGCGCGGCGACCAGGCCCGCGGCCGGCGAGGACCCGCCGAACTGGATCTCGGGACGCTTGTGGGGGACCTGGTGGAGTCGCGCGCCCTCGACCCGGACGTGCTCGCCGGCGAAGTCGACGGTCTCGCCGTCCCAGAGCCGGCGTACGACGGTCAGGAACTCGTCGCAGCGGGCGTAGCGCCCCTCCTTGTCGAGGAAGTCACCGAACGCGCGCTGCTCCGCGCTCTCGCCGCCGGTGACGACGTTGAGCAGCAGACGGCCGCGCGAGAGGTTCTGGAAGCTCGTCGCCATCTGCGCCGCCAGCGTCGGCGACATCAGGCCCGGGCGGAGCGCGACGAGGAAGCCGAGGCTGTCGGAGACCTGGGACAGCATCGCGGTGGTCACCCAGGCGTCCTCGCACCACGCTCCCGTGGGGACCAGCGCCGACTCGAAGCCGAGTTGCTCGGCGCTGCGGGCGATCTGGCCGAGGTAGGGCACGGTCACCGGACGGCCCGCCGGGCCGGCGTCGACGCCGTGGCCGCCGCCGACGACCTGGCGACCGTCGCCGCCGTTGGTCGGCAGGAACCAGTTGAACTTCAGGGACATCGAACTCCTCGCTCACAAAGTGCTTAATTCAATCGAACTACTAGGATTAGGTCGATGCAAGGGTTCCCCGCTGGTTCCGCCATGGGATCTCACGGTGGGGCGATAGGGCTCCACGATCGCTTGCAGCCGAGGAACACGCCGTCCAGGAGGAGTCCCGCCATGCGCATCGAGCAGCTCGAGTACATCGACGCGATCACCCGGCACGGGTCGCTGCGACGCGCCAGCGAGCACCTGCACATCTCGCAGCCGGCGCTCTCGGAGTCGATCATGCGGCTCGAGCGCGAGCTCGGCGTCACCCTCCTCGACCGCCGTCGCTCCGGCGCGCGGATCAGCAGGCGGGGCCGCGACCTGCTCCCGCACATCGTCGACGCGATCGACGCGGTGCAGCGGATCCGCGCGGCCGCCCGCGAGCAGGCCGCCGCCGCCCGGGTGATCCACGTCGGGACCGTGCAGGCCGCCAGCTCCACCCTGCTCATCCCCGCGGTACGACGGTTCCGCGCGGCCAGCCCCGAGGTCACCGTCGAGCTGCGCAACATGCAGCAGTCCGAGATCTTCGCCGAGATCGCCGCCGGCTCCCTCGACCTGGGCCTGGTCAACGTGCTCGAGGGCGACGACGTACCACCCGACGTCGCCCGCGCCGACCTCATCCACGGCCGCCCGGTCGCGGTGCTCACCCCCGACCACCCGCTGGCGGCCCGGGACACGCTCACCGCCGACGACCTGCGCCCCGAGCCCTTCGTCGAGATGCGGCCGGGCTACCTGATGAACCGCTTCGCGCACCGGTGGTTCGGGCCGGCGATGCCGGAGGTCTGCTACACCGCCGACGGCGCCGAGCTGGGCAAGGCGCTGGTCGCGCAGGGCATCGGCTTCACCCTGCTGCCCGACTTCACCGTGATGGGCCACCCGCTCGAGCAGAGCGGGATGATCACCTACCGCGCGATCGACGGCGAGCCGCCCACCGTGACCCTGGTGGCCTGCACCCGTCGCGGGGTCCCCCAGCCCGAGGTCGTCCGCGGCCTCCACGCCGCGCTGGTGCGCCGCGCCCGGGACTACACGCGGTACGCCGCACCCGCCTGACGCCGGCCCTTCCCAAGAACTGGAACGCGTTCTACTCTCCGGGGATGCTCCTGCTCCGCGTCGCGGCCTCGGGGATCGCCGCCGTCCTCGCCCTGTCGCTCGGCACCGCGCCCCGCGCGGCGGCCGACCCCGATCCCGGCCTGCCCGGGCTGCCCGGGCTCCCGGCGCTGCCGGCCGTCCCGGGGCTGCCGATCCCGTCGCTGCCCACCGACCTGCTCGCGCCGCGGTTCACCGGCGCGGCGGTCACCCCGCAGCCGCTCCCGGCGCCACCGGTCCCGCAGAACCCGTACCTCGCGCCGAACGGGCGCAGCAGCATGCACAACGACCCCTACAGCACCGACGCGTACGCCGGGTCCGGGCCGACCGGGCGCAACCTGCAGGTGCGCACCGCGTCGTACGGGATCCGGGAGTGCGCCACGATCGCGTTCGACTCCCGCGACCGGATCGTCGGGCTGTGCGGCGGGCTGGAGGGCTTCACCATGATGGTGATCGACCCGGTCACGCTGCGCGCGATCTCGCAGCTGCAGCTCTCCGCGCGCGACCTCAGCAAGGCCGCGAACCCGTTCACCGACATCTGCGGCGGCACGTACTTCTTCCTCGACGGCCAGGACCGCGCGTACGCCACGACGACCGACTCCTCGATCGCCGAGGTGGCGGTCGGCGCGGACGGGACGCTGACCCGCGGCCGGACCTGGCCGCTCGCCGCCCACCTCGGCGCCGACGACTGCCTCGTCGCGACCGGCGTCGACTGGGACGGCCGGGTCTGGTGGTTCAGCCAGCAGGGCACGGTCGGGACGCTCGACCGCGCCACGGGCGCGGTGCGGGCGCTGCAGCTGCCGGCGGGCGAGGGGATCTTCAACTCCGTCTCCACCGACGAGACCGGCGGCGTCTACTTCGTCTCCACCCACCAGACCTACCGCCTCGACGCCGCCGCCGACGGCACGCCGGCCATCACCTGGGCGATCCCCTACGACCGCGGCACCCGCACGAAGCCGGGCATGCTCTCCCAGGGATCCGGTACGTCGCCCACGCTGATCGGCGAGCGCTGGATCGCGATCGCCGACAACGCCGAGCCGCAGAGCCACGTCCTCGTCTACGACCGCCGCACGGGGGTCGCCGACCGCGAGCACTGCTCGATCCCCGTGCTGCAGAGCGGTGCCAGCACGACCGAGAACAGCCTGGTGGCCGCGGGCGAGTCGCTGATCATCGAGAACAACTACGGGTACTCCAGCGTGCTCTCCACGACCCTCGGCAAGACCACCACCCCCGGCGTCTCCCGGGTGATGATCGACCCGGACGGCTGCCACGTCGCCTGGACCAACCCGACCGTCGCGCCGTCGTCGGTCCCGAAGGCCTCCCTCGGCAACGGCCTCGTCTACGTCTACTCCAAGCCCGGCGGCAACCTGGTCGACCCGTGGTACGTCACCGCCATCGACATCCGCACCGGCCAGACCCGCTGGAGCCGCCTCACCGGCACCGGCATCCAGTGGAACAACCACTACGCCTCGATCTACCTCGGTCCGGACGGCGCCCTCTACATCGCCACCATCGTGGGGTTGGTCCGGCTCACGGACGGCTAGTGTCCTGTCAGGTTGGAGCGCTGACATAGTCGGTGGTCATGGTGCGTGCATCGCAAGGCGGCCGTGCGAGGGCATACCGGGTCGTCTGTCGAGCGCGGCCAACGCCGCGAGGTGCGTGCCAGGGCCGCCGAATATGGCGGCGAATCAGCCTGACAGGACACTAGATCGGGGTCGCCACAGGCAGCCGGCGGCGGCCGCGAGCACGTCGTCGACGGGCACGTCGCGCAGCCGGCCGGCCCCGCGGGCGGCGACCAGCGAACGGGCGGTGCAGCGCGCGGTGGCCGGATCGAGGCCGGCGTCCCGCTCGAGGCTGCGGACGAGGGCGGCCGCGGCGTCCGGCTCCCCCGGCCCGCCACCGGTGGGCGGTCGGGGACCAGGACGGCCGCTCCGGCGAGCAGCGCCAGGACGGCGGCGGCCGCTCCGGTCCCCGCCGCCCGGCGTCGGGACGGCCTGGTCGCGGCCGCCCGCAGGTCGTCGCGGAGAGCGTCGCGGAGGGCGTCGCGGAGGGCCGCCGCCGAGGCCGGCGGGTCGCGCAGCACCTGCTCGAGCGCGCTGCCGGGAGGACCGGCGAGGACGGCTCGGAGCAGGCGGACCAGCGCCCGGACGTCGTCCGCGATCCCGTCGCCGCCGACCGCGGCGGCGATGCCGAAGTCCCCGAGGTAGGCGACCGTGTGGGTGCCGCGGCGGCGCAGCAGCACGTTGGACGCCTTGATGTCGCGATGGACCAGGCCCACGCGGTGCGCCTCGGCCAGCCCGTCGGCGACCTGGGCGACGAGCTCGGCCGCATCGCGGGCGGGCAGCGGGCCGTGCCGGCGTACCGCGGTGCCGAGATCGCCGTCGGGCACCAGCTGGCCGGCGATGTAGAGCCGTCCGTCGATCTCGCCGTGCGCGAAGACCTGGACGACGTGCGGCGAGTCCAGCGACGCCTGCAGCCGGGCCTCGCGGACGAACCCGGCCCGGAAGCCGGGATCGCCGGCGTGGGGCTCCGCGATCAGCTTGAGCGCGACGCGGCGGCCCAGCACGGTGTCGACCGCCTCGTAGACCGTCCCCATCCCGCCCCGGCCCAGCCAGCGCACGATGCGGTACGGCCCGAGCTCGTCGCCGGGCGCCGGCGTACCGGAGCGGGGCGGGGTCGGCATCCCCCCGTTCTACCCGCTCGTCGCGGAGCGGGCGAACGGTCGTCCCCAGGCTCGTGGCTCACTGGACTACCTTCCTCGCGTCGGTGGTCCTGGATGGGCCGCTGATGCACCCCAGGTGCCGTCGGGTCACTGCCCTGCTCGCTCGACCCAGTGAGGTCCACGATGAGTTCTGCAGGGCCCGGCGGTCACTCGGGACGCCGTGATCGTCGACAGGGCTGAGCGCCAAGGCCGACCCCGTGGCTGGCTGGGAGCGCCGATCAGTGAGCTGACTGACAGATGCGTCCCGGCACCGAAAAGAGGGTGCCTCCCCACTGGGTCTAGCAGCGAGGAGGCTGACGTGAAGTCTGCCAGCACCACCCCGAACAACACCACAGGTAGGAAACTGCCCGACCAGCTGCCTGAGGAGCTGCCTGGGGAGCTGCCTGGGGAGCTGCCTGAGGAGCTGCCTGAGGAGCTGCCTGAGGAGCTGCCTGAGGAGCTGCCTGAGGAGCCCGTCAACAGTGTCACCGCCGGTGTGGACTGGGCCAGCGAGGACCACGCGGTCAGCATCGTCAACGACCGTGGCCTCGAGATCGCCCGCAAGAGCGTCGATCACACCAGCCCCGGACTCCGCGCCCTGGTGAAGTTCCTGGGCCAGCACGGCGTGGGCGAGGTCGCCATCGAGCGCGGCGACGGACCGGTCGTCGACGCCCTGCTCGAGGCGGACATGACCGTGGTCGTGATCAGCCCGAACCGGCTCAAGAACCTGCGCAGCCGCTACGGCTCGGCCGGCAACAAGGACGACCGGTTCGACGCCTACGTCCTGGCCGACACCCTGCGCACCGACCGGACCCGGCTCCGCCCGCTCACCCACAACAGCGAGGCCACCAAGACCCTGCGCGCCACCGTCCGCGCCCGCCGCGAACTGGTCAAGCACCGCGTCGCGCTGTGCAACCAGCTCCGCGCGCACCTGCAGGCCGCGTTCCCCGGCGCGGTCGGGCTCTTCAGTGACTTGGACTCCCAGATCAGCCTGAAGTTCCTGGCCCGCTTCGACTGCCAGGAGCGAGCCGACTGGCTCAGCGTGAAGCGACTGGCTGCCTGGCTTGGCAGTGTCGGCTACTGCGGCCGCAAGGACCCCGCCGACCTGTTCGCGCACCTGCAGAATGCGCCCCGCGGACCGGTCGGTCCCGACGGCGCGGCCCGCGCCCACGTCACCCGCGCCATGCTGAGCGTCCTGACCGAGATCGTCGAGCAGATCGCCACTCTGGAAGCCCAGATCGCCGAACAACTCGCCCTGCACGCCGACGCCCACATCTTCCAGTCCCTGCCCCGTGGCGGCACCGTTCGCGCCGCGCGACTGCTCGCCGAAATCGGCGACGTCCGCGGCCGCTTCCCCGACGCCGCGTCCCTGGCCTGTCTGGCCGGCGTCGCGCCCTCGACCCGCCAGTCCGGCAAGCACAAGGCCGTCACCTACAGGTGGGCGGTCAACAAGGAGCTCCGCGACGCGGTCTGCGACTTCGCCGGCGACTCCCGACGCGCCAACCCCTGGGCCGCGAAGATCTACAACGACGCCATCGCCCGCGGCAAGGACCATCCCCACGCCACCCGCATCCTGGCCCGCGCCTGGCTCGGCGTCATCTGGCGCTGCTGGCAAGACGGCACCACCTACCAGCCCGACCAACACAACGCGCTCCAAGCCGTTCTCGCGGCCTGACGTTGACACAGGGCTACTCATCGGGGATCCGGGTCACCCGCGTCCCCCGATCCCGGCCGGGCGGTCGGCCGGCGGCCCGGTAGCGTCGCGACATGACCGAGCGCGGCGGGTGGGCGAGCGAGGCCGACCGGATGGCGGCCCTGAGCCTCCTGGAGTCGGCGTACGGCGAGGGTCGTCTCTCCCGCCCGAGTGGGAGAGGCGGGGCGAGCTCGCGCTGCGTGCGGAGACCCTGGCCGAGCTCACCGGCCTCACCGAGGACCTCCGGGGCGGCGACCCCGCGGGCGGACACGCGACGAGGTCGCGCCGCGCCGCGATCGCCGGGGCCGTGATCGCGTTGGCGGTCATGGGAGGAGCGGCCTACGTGGTCGTCCGGAGCGACGAGCCCGAGCCGGCCACCGCCACCGGCCTGACCGACCGGGCACCAGCCGCTGAGCCGGCCGAGCCGGCCGAGCCGGCCGAGCCGGCCGAGCCGGAGCCGGAGCCGCCAGTGGACGAGGCCGCCTACTCCTTCACCCCGGACGGCGTGCGCCGCTTCGCCGCCCTCTACCAGGAGGAGTTCGGCGAAGGGCCGCGCGCGCTGGCCTTCGGCTTCACCGATCACCAGGCCGTGATCTACCGCCCCTCCCCGGAGCGAGGCAAGATCCACCGCTGGTTCCTGCAGGGCAGCACCTTCCTCGACGACGGCGCACGGACGCCGAGCGCGCCGCTCGAGCCCGGGCTGATCGCCTTCGCCGAGGTCGACGTCGACGCGATGTTCGGGCACGTGCGCACCGCGCGGCGCTCGGCCGCCGGCCCCGTGGACATCCTCGGCGTGACGATCCTGCGCACCGACGGCCGGGCCGCCGTGGTGGTCTCCGCAGGCAACCGCTCGAGCGGCACCTGCTACCGGATCACGACCACCCTCGGCGGCGAGGTGCTCACCCGGGGCGAGGAGCCCTGCGGCTGAGCGGCCGACACGTCCGAGCGCCCCGCCCGGGTCAGTACAGCAGGGCCGTCGCGGGATCGCCCACCAGGTCGGCGACGTCGGCGAGGAACTGCGAGGCGGTGGCGCCGTCGATGTGCCGGTGGTCGAAGGACAGCGCGAGGGTCATCACCTGGCGGGGCACGACCTGGTCGCCGACGACCCACGGCTGCGGCTTGATCGCGCCGAGGCAGAGGATCGCGGACTCGCCGGGGTTGATGATCGGCATGCCGCCGTCGATCCCGAACACGCCCACGTTGGTGATCGTGAACGACCCGCCGGCCAGGTCGGCCGGCTGGGTGCGGCCCTCGCGGGCGGTGGCGGTCAGCGCCTCGAGCGCCCGGGCGAGCTCGACGAGCGAGAGCGCGTGGGCGTCCTTGACGTTGGGGACGATCAGCCCGCGCGGGGTGGCGGCGGCGATGCCGAGGTTGACGTAGTGCTTGACCACGACCTCCTGGGCGGCCTCGTCCCAGGCCGAGTTGACCAACGGGGTACGACGCAGCGCGAGCAGGCAGGCCCGGGCGACCACCAGCAGCGGGCTCACCTTGACCCCCTCGAGCTCGCGGCGCTCCTTGAGCCGGGCCACCAGCTCGACGGTCGCGGTCGCGTCGATGGTCACCCACTCGGCGGCGTGGGGCGCGGAGAAGGCGGAGGCCACCATCGCGCCGGCCATCTGCTTGCGCACGCCCTTCACCGGCTCGCGGGTCTCGCGGCCGGCGGGGTCGGCGGCGACGGGTACGGCGGACGCCGGACGCGCGGCGCCGCCCGCGGCCGAGCCGGGCTGGGCCGCGGCGAGCACGTCCTCCTTGCTGACCGTCCCCCGCGGGCCGGTGGGGACCAGCGCGGCGAGGTCGACCCCGAGGTCGCGGGCCAGCCGCCGGACCAGGGGCTTGGCCAGCGCCCGGATCGGGCGCCCCGCCTCCTCCGGAGCCGGAGCCGGGGCGGGGGCCGAGCCGGCAGCGGGGGCGGGGTCGTCCTTGCGGGCCCGCCGCTTGAGCGCCCGCTGCTTGGGCCCGTAGCCGACCAGGGTGGCGTTCCCCTCCGGCGGCACGTTGGTGTCGATCACGACCGGTCCGGACGCGGCCGGGGCCGGGGCGGTGGCGGCGCCGGGCTCGCCGATCTGGATGATCGGCGTACCGACCTCGACCGTGGCGCCCTCGGCGACGAGCAGCGCCAGCACCTCCCCGCCGTAGGGCGAGGGCAGCTCGACGATGGACTTGGCGGTCTCGATCTCGACGATGACGTCGTTGACGGCGATCACGTCGCCGACCTTGACCCGCCAGGCCACGATCTCGGCCTCGGTGAGGCCCTCGCCGACGTCGGGGAGCTTGAACTCGTTCGTCATGGCGGCGTTCCTCCTCAGAACCCGAAGGTCCGGTCGACGGCGTCGAGGACCCGGTCGAGGTCGGGCAGGAACGCCTCCTCGATCCGGGCGGGCGGGTACGGCGTGTCGAAGCCGCCGACGCGGAGCACCGGCGCCTCGAGGGAGTGGAAGCACTCCTCGGTGACCCGGGCCGCGATCTCGGCGCCGACGCCGAGGGTCACGTGGGCCTCGTGGACGACGACCAGGCGGCCGGTGCGTCGTACCGACTCGTAGACGGGGACCAGGTCCAGCGGCGAGAGGGTGCGCAGGTCGATGACCTCGAGCGAGCGCCCCTCCTCGGCGGCGACGGTGGCGGCGTCGAGGCAGGTCGAGACGGTCGGGCCGTAGGCGACGAGGGTGGCGTCGCCGCCCGAGCGCACGACCCGCGACTGCCACAGCGGCGCGGCCGGGGCCTCGATGTCGACCTCGGCCTTCGTGGAGTGGTAGAGCCGCTTCGGCTCGAGGAAGACCACCGGGTCGTCGGCGTGGACGGCCTGCTGGATCATGGCGTACGCGTCGGCCGGGTTGGAGCAGGCGACCACCTTGAGGCCGGGCGTGTGCACGAACTGCGCCTCGGGCGACTCGCTGTGGTGCTCGACCGCGCCGATGCCGCCGCCGAACGGGATCCGGATGACCATCGGGATCCGCACCCGGCCCTGGCTGCGGAAGTGCAGCTTGGCGACCTGGCACACGATCTGGTCGTACGCCGGGTAGACGAAGCCGTCGAACTGGATCTCGACCACCGGCCGGTAGCCGCGCATCGCGAGGCCGACGGCGGTGCCGACGATCCCGGACTCGGCGAGCGGCGTGTCGATCACCCGCGCGTCGCCGAAGTCCTTCTGCAGCCCGTCGGTGATCCGGAAGACGCCGCCGAGCGTGCCGACGTCCTCCCCCATGATCACGACCTTCGGGTCGTCCTCCATGGCCTTGCGGAGGCCGGCGTTGAGGGCCTTGGCCAGGGTCATCGTCGCCATCTCAGCGCACCTCCTCGTACGCCGCGGCGTGCGCGTCGTACTCGGCCTGCTGGGCGGCCAGCTCCGCGGTCTTCTCCGCGTGGACGAGGTCCCACAGCCCGTGGACGGGGGATCGGGGAGGGCGTGGCACTCGCGGCGCATCCGCTCGCCGAGCGCGTCCGCCTCCGCCGCGACCTCGGCCACGAACGCGTCGTCGGCCAGCCCGTTGCGGCGCAGGTAGACCTCGAGCCGGGCGATCGGGTCCTTGAGCTTCCAGTGCTCGACGTCGTCGCTGAGCCGGTAGCGGGTGGGGTCGTCGGTGGTGGTGTGGGCGCCCATCCGGTAGGTGTAGGCCTCGATCAGGATCGGTCCCTGCCCCTCGCGGGCCCGCTGCAGCGCGGCCTTCGTGACGGCGTACGTCGCCAGCACGTCGTTGCCGTCGACGCGGATGCCCGGGAAGCCGAAGCCGTGGGCCCGGCGGTAGAGCGGGATGCGGGACTGCCGCTCGAACGGCTCGGAGATCGCCCACTGGTTGTTCTGGCAGAAGAAGACGACCGGCGCGTTGTAGGAGGCGGCGAAGACGAACGCCTCGTTGACGTCGCCCTGCGACGACGCGCCGTCGCCGAAGTGGGCGACGACCGCCATGCCGCGCTCGGGGTCGCCGGTGCCGACGAGGCCGTCGCGCTGGACGCCCATCGCGTAGCCGGTGGCGTGCAGGGTCTGGGCGCCGATCACGATCGTGTAGAGCCCGAAGCTGTGCTCCGCCGGGTCCCAGCTGCCCTGGTCGACGCCGCGGAACATGCTGAGCAGCTTCACCGGGTCGACGCCGCGGACCCACGCGACGCCGTGCTCCCGGTAGGTCGGGAAGACGTAGTCCTGCGGCGCCAGCGCCCGCGCGGCGCCGATCTGGGCGGCCTCCTGGCCGAGCAGCTGGGCCCACAGGCCGAGCTCGCCGTGGCGCTGCAGCGCGGTCGCCTCGATGTCGAGGCGGCGCACGAGCGTCATGTCGCGGTAGAAGCCGCGCAGCTCGTCGGCGCTGAAGTCGGCGTCGAAGCCGGGATGGTGCACCCGCTCGCCCTCGGGGTGAGGAGCTGCACGAGCTCGGGATCGGGTGCGTGCTCGGGAGCCGGTCCGAAGACGGGATCGCTCATGTCGCCACTCCTTGCAACCGCCCGCGGGATCGCCGCGGCGCGGGTCGGGGTCGGTCCGTGGTTCCGGGATCCGTCACAGGGGTGGCGTGACGTGTGAGCCGGAGCACACCTTCATCGCCACGATACTCGTCCCCATGATCGGCAGATGGTTCCCTCCGCCGTACGGCGGCTGGCGCGACGCGCAGGAGACCGCTCCCGGCGCCCTGTCCCCCAGGGCAGGACGGCGGCCCGGGGAGCCGGGCCGCCCTCATCTCACTTCTCCGTGTAGCTGTAGCCGCTCACCAGCCAGTCCCCGGTGGTGCCGTCGAGGATCCAGGTCGAGACCAGCGTCTTGCCCGTGTTGGGGGCGTACACGTCGCCGCTGGCGGTCGCGAACGTGCCCAGCACGATCGGGTCCTCGAAGGTGTACTCGGCGTTCGACATCTCCAGGTTGCCCGCCACCGCGCGGCACCCGGCCTGGTCGGTGAACTCGGAGGCGAAGTACGCCGGCGTCGTCAGGCCCTCGACCGCCACGCAGTCGCCCTCGAGCAGGGAGTCGAGGAACGCCCGGGCGGTGATGTTCGGGTCCTGGTCCGGCGCGGCGCCGGCGCCGCCGGTGTCGGTCTCGGTCGGCTCCTCCGTGGGCTCGTCGGTCTCGGTGGGCTCCTCGGTCGGCTCGGTGGACTCGGTGGAGGCGGTGGTCTTGTCGTCCTTGGCCGCGGGCTCGTCATCGTCGTCCTTGAAGACGGTGAACGCGAGCACCGCCACCACGCCCAGGACGAGGACCACGACACCGGCCACGATGCCGATGATCAGGCCTTTCCTGCCGCCACCGCCGCCGGTCGGCGGGGCGGGATAGCCGGGACCGCCGGGATAGCCGCCGCCCGGCCCGCCGGGGTAGCCCCCGCCGGGGTAGCCGCCGGGGTATCCGCCGGGAACGGGCTGCTGGGGCTGCTGCGGGGGCTGCGGGTAGCCCGGCGCCGCGGGCTGCTGGGGGTAGCCGGGAGCCGGCGGCTGCTGGGGGTAGCCGGGCTGCTGGCCCGGAGCGCCGTACGGCGGAGGCACGGGGGCGCCGCCCGAGGACGGCGCGACCTGGGTCGGGGGCTGCTCGCCCGGCTGCCCAGGTGGGGGGAACTGGTCGCTCACGCGCGTGAGCCTAGTGTCCCGAACTTGAAGTCCGCACCATAACTCGCACCCCGAGCACGCACCTCGCCGCGTTGGCATCGCTCGAAAGACGCCCGGTCTGCCGTCGCGACGCCGCCTTGCGATGCACGCACTCGGGGCACGACCTATGGCACGGATTTCGCGCTCGCGACACTAGTGGTAGTCGGCCCCCGGGACGGGCGATTCGACCCGACGCCGCGGCCACAGCGTCACCGCCAGGAGGACCAGGCCGATCGGGGCGGCCAGGAGGAAGCCGCGGGCGTACGGCTCGAGCGAGCCGACGACGGCGTCCAGCAGCACGCCGGCGAGGCCGCGCCGCTCCAGCCGGACCCGGTCCACCGCGGCGGACGCCAGCGGCTCCGCGGCCAGCTGCAGCACCACCGCGGCGAGCGCCACTCCCAGCAGGCCGGCGCCGGCCGCCCGCACCCGGCCGCGCCAGCCGCGGGCCACGAGGAGCGCCACGGCGACCAGGCCCAGCCAGAGCACCGGCAGCAGGCGGGCGATGCCCTCGGCGGTGCGGTACGACGGGCCCGCCTCCGCGACCTTCGCCTCCCGCACCACCGGCACCGGGAGCGAGAGATCGGGCAGCAGCCCGACCGGGATGCCGCGGTCCTCGAGCTGCAGCAGCACCTGGGCGAGCAGCGGGCTCGCGTCGATCGTGACCGTCCCGTTGGCCGGCGCACGGGGGTCGTCGAGGATCGTGAGCACCTGGTCGTGGACGTCGGCGTTGGCCGAGCGCCAGAAGGACGGGAAGTCGGGGCTCTCGACGACCGCCGTCGCGGCCGTGCCGGCCCACTCGCGCACCGCCTCGGGCAGCCCGACCGGGATGTGCTCCTGCAGCGCGTCGATCGCGCCGTCGGCGGCCGCGTCGGCCAATACTCTGCGGACGGTCGGGTCGTCGGCGAGGCCGGCGACCGTGTCGACGTACTCGTCGCGGTCGTCGACCCGCGCGGTCAGCCAGGTCCCCGCGATCGCGAACGGGGCGACGAGGGTGGCGACGAGGAGGGCAGCGGCCGCGACGAGGGTGCGCATGCGCTCACTCGTCGATGAAGGGCTGCTCGACCTTCCAGTCGCCGTCCTCCTTGACGAGCTTCATCTTGAAGGTCGCGGAGTTGGTCCGGTCGCCGCCGAGCTCCTTGTCGAGGAAGTCGTCGTCCTTGGTGTACTCGCGGGTCTGCCGCACCTCGACGATCGCCTCGTCGTCGCCCTTCTCGTCGACATCCCTGATGTCGACGTCGAGGTCGAAGTTGCCGCGGATGTCGTCGATGGACAGTCCGTACTCCTCCTCGTACTTCTCCTCCTCCTTCTCGTCCTCCTCCTTCCGCTGGTCGGCGAGCTCGCCGCAGTCGTCGGCGTCCGCCTCCTCGAGCAGCTCCTCCCGGCGGTCCTCGGCGGTCAGCTCGCAGACCTTCTCGTAGTCGCCCTCGAAGCCCGCCTGGAGGTAGGCCTTCGCGACGTCCTCGGGGCTGCCCCCGCCGACCGCCTTGACCAGGATCACGACGAGCAGCACGACCAGCAGGAGGGCGGCCGTACCGCCGCCGAGGATGACGAGCAGCTTCGTGTTGCCCCCGCCACCGCCGGCCGGCGGGGCGCCCCAGGCGGGCTGGCCGTACTGCTGCCCGTACGGAGGCTGCTGGCCGTACACCGGCTGGCCCCCGAACTGCTGGGGCTGGCCGTACTGCTGCTGGCCGTAGGCCTGCTGGGCCGGCTGCTGGAACTGCTGCTGGGGAGCGGGCTGCTGCGGCTGGACCGGCGGCTGGTGCTGGGCGGGCTGCTGGGGCGCGACCACGGTCGCGTCCACGCCCGGGCCCGCCGCCGGGGGCTGGGTGTGCTCGGTCCACTGGGTGCCGTCCCACCAGCGCTGCCCGCCCTGGCCGTCGGGGTACCACCCAGCGGGGGTGGCGGGCTGGTTCGGGTCGGACATCGCACTCTCCTCGGCGGGCTGGGCAGGCTGGCGGGCATCATGCCACGCTGCCGCCGGGTTCAACCCGGTCGAGGTACGGCGTGCGTCCCGGGGGTCCTCAGTTGTTGGCGGTGATGATCGCCACGACCACCACGAACAGCACGAGCACGACAGCGGTGAGCAGGCCCATCGTCAGGCCGATGGTCCGCTTCGCGCTCGGCGGCGGGGGAGGCAGCGCAGGACCGCCGTACGCGGGGGCAGGGCCGCCGTAGGCGGGGCGGGCCCTCCGAGGTAGGGCGGCGGCGGGGGTCCGGTCGGCGGCGGGGCGCCGTACGGTGGCGGCTGCGTCATGGGGTCAGCCTAATGCCGCATCGGGGCCGGCGGGGGCCGGTCAGTCGGCCTCGTCGATCCGCCAGCGACCGTCGACCCGGACCAGCTTGACGACCGAGCTCTCGCTGGAGCCGTAGGCGGTGATCTCGACCGGGACGCTCGCCGTCCCGGCGGCCTGGTCGACGGTGGGCTCGCCGACGTCGTACTTCACGCTGTCGCCGATGCCGGACGGGAGCTGCTCGTCGGAGCAGCCGCCCTCCTTCTGGATGTACGCCTCGGTGACGAGGTCCTCGGCCGTCGCGCAGTCCCCCGCGAACACCGCGTCGAGGAACGACGCGACGACGGCGGCCGGCTCGTCGGGGACGGCGTCGGCGGTGCTGGTGCCGCCGGCCGAGGGGCTGGGCGCGCCGGAGGTGGGCGGGTCGGTCACGACGCCGCCGGTCGGCGAGGAGCTCGGGCCGTCGCTGCTGGCCCTGCGCGCGGGGGCGTAGGACGCGACCAGCCACCGGCCCTCGACCTGCTCGAGCACGAAGGTGTACTCCGAGGTGCCCTGCGCGCTGGTGAAGTCGACGGACACGCTCGCGGTGGAGCCGTCGATGCTGGCGTCGCCGACCTCCGCGTCGACGTCCTCGGTCGAGAGCAGCCGGAACGCCTCGGACTCGCACGGCTTCGCGGCCCGGGCGGACTCGGTCAGCAGCTTCTCCGCGGCGGCGCAGTCGCCGTCCTCGGCGGCGTCGATGACGTCCTCGACGACGTCCTCGGGGGAGGCGGCAGCCGGATCGTCGCCGCGGCCGTCGCCGTCGTCGTCACCGGTGAGCGCCACGATCAGGCCGACCACCACGCCGATCAGGACGACCACGCCCACCACGCCGAGCACGATCCACAGGCCCTTCCCCGTGCCCTTGCCCGGAGCGCCCGGAGCACCGGGGACACCCGGCGGCGGGAACGGCGGCGGGCCACTCGGCGGAGGCCCGCTGGGCGGCGGACCACTCGGAGGCGGACCACTCGGCGGCGGGCCGGTCGGAGGCGGGGGCGGCGGGGGCGGCGGGGCGCCGTACGGCGGGATGTCGCTCATCAGGGGCTCACCTGCTTGAGGTAGTCGGAGAACCAGGACTCGAGGTCCGCGGGATCGGTCGGGAAGCCGGGCAGCTGCGAAGGGATGCCGGACGGGAGCCCGCTGGGGACGGTGCTCGGCAGGTCCGGGACGCTCGGCAGGTCGCTCGGCAGGCTCTCGGTGGGCAGGTCGCTCGGGAAGTCCGACGGGTGGATCGTCGGCAGGTCGAGCGTCGTCCCGGACGCGGGGGCGTCCGGCGGGGTGCTGCTGGTGTGCTCGCTGACCCGGTCGGAGTCCCCGTCGTCGCGGCCGAGCAGGAGGAACGCGCCGACGGCCACGACGGCCAGCGCCAGCAGCACGCCGCCGACGGCGATCGCGACCCGCAGGCCGCGGCCGCCGCCCACCTCGAGGGACGGCCCGCCGGACGGGGAGCCGTCGGACGGGGAGTCGGGAGCCACCCCCTCAGCCTTGCACAATGGGTGCATGGCCGGTCCGTCCACGCCACCCGAGTCGCCCTTCACCCCGCTGAGCGTCGAGCACGCCTCGACCGTGTCGCGGGTCGCGGCGGAGGTGCGGCGGGCCGTGTTCGAGGGCGAACTGGAGAGCGGCACGCCGCTGCGCGAGGTCGCGCTGGCCGAGTCGCTCGGCGTGTCCCGGCCGACCGTCCGCGAGGCACTCACCGTGCTGGTGGCCGAGGGCCTGGCGACGCGCGAGCCGCACCGCGGCGTCATGGTGGCGACGCCGCGGGCGGACTCGGTCCGCGACGTGTGCCGCGCGCGCTGGGTGCTCGAGGGCGCCGGCGTGCAGGCGTGGCCCGCCGCCGACGACGGACGGCGGGCGCGGGTCCGCACCACCCTCGACGCCTATACGGCGGCGGTCCGCAGCGAGGCGTCGTACGAGGAGCTCAACGAGCGGCACCTCGCCTTCCACGTCTCCCTCGTCGAGCTGACCGGCAGCCTGCGGCTGGTGCAGATGGCCGAGGCGCTGATGGACGAGCTCCGGCTCGCGCTGGCGCAGGTGGAGCGCATGCACCGCAACGCCCACGACGAGGCGGATTCCCACGGGGCCTGGTCGCGCTGCTGGAGGCGGGCCGGATCGACGGGCCCGACGGCGCGCACGCCTTCCTGCGCCGGCACATCGACGACGCCGAGGTCGAGATCATCGAGGCGCTCGGGCTCGAATGAGAGGATGGCCGCATGCTGGCCTTCCTGTCGCGCTGGGCGATCACCGCCGCCGCGCTCGCCGTCGCCGCACAGCTGATCGACGGCATCTGGTTCGAGGGTGCCGACTCGGGGCGCGCGGAGCTCGAGGACAAGATCCTGCCGCTGCTGCTGGTCGCGCTGATCTCGTGCGCGATCACCGCGTGGGTCAAGCCGCTGCTGACGCTGCTGTCGATCCCGTTCATCCTGGTGACGCTGGGCCTGTTCCTCATCGTGCTCAACGCGCTGCTGCTGCGGCTCACCGCGTGGCTGGCCGACCTCGTCGACATCGGGTTCCACGTCGACGGCTTCTGGGCGGCGGTGTGGGGCTCGATCATCATCAGCGTGACCACGTGGTTCCTCGACGCGCTCGTCGGCGTCGACGACTGATCCCGTGACGCAGGCGCCACCGCCCCGCACGCCGGGGCGCTACCGGATCGCGCTCGTGTGCCTCGGCAACATCTGCCGCTCGCCGATGGCCGACGTCGTCCTGGCCGCCCGGGTGGCCGATGCCGGGCTCGACGACCGGGTCGAGGTCGTCAGCGCCGGGACCGGCGACTGGCACGTGGGCGAGCCGATGGACCGCCGGGCGGCGGCGCTCCTCACCGCCCACGGGTACGACGCCAGCCGGCACCGCGCCCAGCAGGTGCTCGCGACCTGGCTGGCCGAGCACGACCTCGTGCTCGCCATGGACCACGACAATCTCCGCGACCTGCGCGACCTCGGCGAGACCGACCCGGCGCGGGTGCGGCTGTTCCGCGACTTCGACCCCGACGAGCCGGGCGGCGAGGTGCCGGACCCCTACTTCGGCGGGGACGCGGGCTTCCGCACCGTGCTCACCATGGTCGAGCGGACGTCCGACGCGGTGGTCGCGGCGGTGGCCGGCGTCCTCGGCTGATCGCCGGTTGGTCCTACTCACGGGTCACCCGTACGTTTGCTAGGACGTCCTAGCAAACGGCCCCCGCAACCCGGCGCGGCCGACCGAACGAGGGGAACCTGATGACGAGCATCGAGCGTGTGGGAGTGGTCGGCGGCGGCCTGATGGGATCGGGCATCGCGGAGGTCAACGCCCGCGCCGGCAAGGACGTGATCGTCGTCGAGTCCTCCCCCGCCGCCGTCGAGGCCGCCCGCCAGCGCCTGGAGAGCTCGCTCAAGCGCGCGGAGAGCCGCGGCAAGATCGAGTCCGCGGACGCCGTACTCGCTCAGGTGCGGGTGGTCGACGACCTCACCGCGCTCGCCGACCGCGACATCGTGATCGAGGCGATCGTCGAGGACGAGCAGGCCAAGACCGACCTGTTCCGCCGTCTCGACGAGATCGTCACCAGCCCCGACGCGATCCTCGCCTCCAACACCTCGTCCATCCCGATCATGAAGCTCGCGGTCGCCACGAAGCGCCCCACCCACGTGCTGGGCGTGCACTTCTTCAACCCGGTCCCGGTGCTCAAGCTGGTCGAGCTGGTGCCGTCGCTGATGACCGACGAGGCCACCACCGAGCGGGCCCGGGCGTTCGTGCAGGACGACCTCGGCAAGACCGCCATCGACTGCCAGGACCGTGCGGGCTTCGTCGTCAACGCCCTGCTGATCCCGTTCATCCTCTCGGCGATCCGGATGTTCGAGTCCGGCTTCGCCTCCGCCGAGGACATCGACCACGGCCTGGTCCTCGGCGCCGCCCACCCCCAGGGCCCGCTCGCCCTCGCCGACCTGATCGGCCTCGACACCGTCAAGGCCGTCGCCGAGTCGCTCTACGAGGAGTTCAAGGAGCCCCTGTACGCCGCCCCGCCGCTGCTCGCCCGCATGGTCGAGGCCGGGCTGCTGGGCCGCAAGACCGGGCGCGGCTTCTACACCTACGGCTGACCCGACGCGGTCGTGTGCCTGAGAACCCGGATATCCGGGTTCTCAGGCACACGACCCACTCGGCTCGGAGCTCAGCCGCGCAGGTCGAAGTCCTCGTCCCGGTACTCCCCAGCCGGCCGGGCGCCCTCGACCTCGGTCTCGCGCTGCCGCAGCTCGACCCGGCGGATCTTGCCGGAGATGGTCTTGGGCAGCTCGAAGAACTCCAGCCGGCGTACCCGCAGGAAGGGCGCCAGGTGCTCGCGGGCGTACCGCAGGATCGACTCCGCGGTCTCGGCCGTGGGCTGGTGGCCGTCGACGAGCGCGACGTACGCCTTGGGCACGGCGAGGCGGACCGGGTCGGGGGCGGGGACGACGGCGGCCTCGGCGACGGCGGGGTGCTCGATGAGCACCGACTCCAGCTCGAACGGGCTGATCTTGTAGTCGGAGGCCTTGAAGACGTCGTCGGTGCGACCGACATAGGTGATGTACCCGTCCTCGTCGCGGGCCGCGACGTCGCCGGTGTGGTAGAAGCCGCCGGCCATGGCGTCGGCGTTGCGGGCCTCGTCCCCCTGGTAGCCGGTCATCAGGGTCAGGGGCGACGCGGCGAGGTCCAGGCAGATCTCGCCCTCGCCGACGCCGTCGACCACCGTGCCCTCGAGGGGATCGACCAGCACCACGGGTACGCCGGGCAACGGGCGTCCCATCGAGCCGGGCCGCACCGGCTGGCCGGGGGTGTTCGCGATCGACGCGGTCGTCTCGGTCTGCCCGAAGCCGTCGCGGATGGTCAGTCCCCAGTGCCTCTCGACCTGGCTGATGACCTCGGGGTTGAGCGGCTCGCCGGCCGCGATCGCCTCGCGCAGTGCGCCCGGCCCGCCGGAGAGGTCGGCGTTGATCAGCATCCGCCACACGGTCGGCGGCGCGCAGAAGGTCGTGACGCCCTCGGCCCGCAGCTGCCCGAGCAGGGCGGCGGGGTCGAAGCGCGTGTAGTTGTGGACGAGCACGGTCGCCTCGGCCAGCCACGGCGCGAAGAAGTTGGACCACGCGTGCTTGGCCCAGCCGGGGCTGGAGATGTTGAGGTGCACGTCGCCGGGCTGCAGGCCCAGCCAGTACATCGTGGACAGGTGCCCCACCGGGTAGGAGAGGTGGGTGTGCTCGACCAGCTTGGGCCGCGACGTCGTCCCGGACGTGAAGTAGAGCAGCAGCCGGTCGGTGCTGGCGTTGCCCGGGTGCGGCAGCGGCGCGGCCGCGATGTCGTACGCCGCGGCGTAGGGCAGCCAGCCGGCCGGGGCCTCCCCGACCGCGATCCGCGCGTAGGAGCCCGGCACCTCCGCGAACTTCGCCGTGTCGGCGCTGTTGCAGATCACCGCCCGCGCAGCGCCGCGCCCGAGCCGGTCGACGAGCTCGGCCGGGCCGACCGCGGTCGTGGTCGGCATGATCACCGCGCCCAGCCGGATCAGCGCCAGCATCGACTCCCACAGCTCGACCTGGTTGCCCAGCATCACCACGACGCTGTCGCCGCGACCGATCCCCTGCGCGGCCAGGTGGGCGGCGACCTGCTCGGAGCGGGTGACCAGCTCGCCGAAGGAGTACGACGCCCGCGCGCCGTCCTCCTCGACGATGACCAGCCCGGGCCGGTCGCTGCCGCGGGCGTAGCCGTCGAACCAGTCGTGCACGAAGTTGAACCTGGGCCCGACGTCCGGCCAGCGGAACCGGGCCACCGCCTCCGCGTGGTCGGCGCGCAGGTCGCGCAGCAGGTCGCGGGCGGTGCTCAGGGCGGTGCTCATGGTCCCACTCTCCTCGTTCGGGGGCTCGCCCGGACACCCCCGAACGAGGGCGGGCTCACGCCAGCAGCGCGTTGACCGACTTCTGCTCGGTGTAGGCGTCGATCGCCGACGCCCCGAGCTCGCGGCCCCAGCCGGACTGCTTGTAGCCGCCGAACGGCATCGCGGCGTCGAAGGCGTTGTGGCAGTTGATCCACACCGTGCCGGCCTTGATCTGGCGGGCGGTGCGGTGCGCCTTGGTGACGTCCTTGGTCCAGACCGACGCCGCCAGTCCGTACGGCGTGTCGTTGGCCGCCGCGGCCACGCCGCTCTCGGCGCTGAACGGGGTCGCCACGACGACGGGCCCGAAGATCTCCTCGCGGTAGACGCTGAACGAGGAGTCGACGTCGACCAGGACGGTGGGCTCGACGTAGTAGCCGGCGTCGCCGTGGCGGCCACCGCCGGTGAGGGCGCGGGCGCCGTCGCGGAGCCCCTGGTCGACGTACCCGAGGACCCGGTCGAGCTGGGTCTGCGACACGAGCGGGCCGACCTCGCTGGTCGGGTCGAGGCCGGGGCCGAGCTTGCTCGCCGCGGCGACCTCGGCGACGCCCTGGGTGAACTCGTCGAAGATCCGGTCCTCGACGAGCAGCCGGGTGCCGCTGGTGCAGGTCTGGCCGTGGTTGAACAGGAAGCCGGAGGCGGTGCCGGGGACGGCGAGATCGAGGTCGGCGTCGGCGTAGACGACCTGGGGGCTCTTGCCGCCGAGCTCGAGGCTGACCTTCTTCAGGTTGCCCTTGGCGGCGTCGACGATGAGCTTGCCGACCTCGGTGGAGCCGGTGAAGGCGATCTTGTCGACGTCGTCGTGCGCGGCGAGCGCGGCGCCGGCGTCGCCGTACCCCGTCACGACGTTGAAGACGCCGTCCGGCAGGCCGCACTCGGCCATGATCTCGGCGAGGCGGAGCGCGGTGAGCGGGGTGTCCTCGGCGGGCTTGAGCACCACGGTGTTGCCGCAGGTGAGGGCGACCGGGACCTTGAAGGCCGCCATGAGGAGCGGGAAGTTCCACGGCACGATCGCGCCGCAGACGCCGACCGGCTCGCGCAGCGTGTAGGCGTGCCACTGGGTGCCGGGCGCCCACGGGACGGAGACCGGGATGGTGCGGCCCTCGATCTTGGTGGCCCAGCCGGCGTAGTACTGGAACAGCTCGGCGACCCAGGTGATGTCGACGGCCTGGGCGACGGCGGCGGACTTGCCGTTGTCGAGCGACTCGAGCTGGGCGAGCTCCTCGGCGTGGTCGTAGATCGCCTCGCCGATCTTGAACAGCAGCCGCTGGCGCTGGGCGGGGGTCCACAGCGCCCACTCCCCCTCGAAGGCGGTGCGGGCGGCCCGGACCGCGCGGTCGACGTCCTCGGCCTCGCCGTGGGCGACCCGGGTGAGCACCTGCCCGGTGGCGGGGTCGCGGGTCTCGAACGTGCGGCCGGATGCGGCGTCCACCCAGGCGCCGCCGACGAACAGGCGCCGGGGCCGGGACAGCCAGTCGCGCACCTGGGGCAGCACGGCGTGGTCGGTGGGGACGAGAAGGTCGGTCATGGTTCCTCCGGTGACGTGGTCGATCGATGGGGCGAGCGTCGTCCCGCCGGGCGGCGGGCGGTGTTCAGGTTCTGGACATTCGGGGCTCACGGCGCGAGCAGGCGGTCGAGGACGGCGGGCAGCTCGGCGAGGGCGTCGAGCGAGGCGACCCGTGCGCCGGCCTCCCGCGCGAACCGGCGGGCCTCGTCGTCGTCCGAGGCCGGGGCGATGACGACCAGCTCGTCGAGCGCACGCGCCGCGGGCACGGGGTCGACGTCGTCGGTGACCCGGCAGTCGGACAGCAGCACGGTGATCCGGCGCCGGGCCCGGGCGGGCGCGAGCTGCTCGCAGGCCGCGCGGAGGGCGGCGTCGAGGGAGGTCATGCCGTGACCGCGCAGGCCGAGGACCCGTTCGACGGTACGACGGGCCCGGGCCGGAGCGGCGAGGTCGACGACGACGTCGGCCCGGCGGTCGAAGGCGACGACCGCGAGCTCGCCGCCGGACTCCCCGATCCGCAGCGCGCAGGCCGCGGCGGCCATGGCGGCGGTGGCGAGTCGCTGGCCGTCCATCGACCCCGAGCGGTCGACCAGCAGGCACAGCGCCGTCGCCGGCCGCTGCCACACCGAGGAGGTGAGCTCCTCCAGGGACGGCGGGCGGCCCTCCGCGTGGGCGACCGCGACCGCCTCCAGCGAGGCGTCCAGGTCGAGGTCACCGCCGCGGTCGGCCCGCACAGGTCGCAGTCGCCCGGAGCCGATCCGGCCGCTGGGCCCGCTGCGGGCCCGCTCCAGCACGAGCCGCGGCGCCAGCGCCTGGACCCGGGCCCGCAGGGCGGGGTCGGTGGCGCGGCTCATCAGCGCGAGCAGCGGGAGCACCCGGTCCGGGTCCTCCGCGACGGCGGCCTCCACGGCGTCGACGTCGAGCTCGCCGACCTCGGGCGAGAGCTCCTCGAAGCGCGGGTCCCGCGCCAGCTCGGAGCGGCCATGCGTCCGGTCGGGCCGGCCGCGCCGGGCGCCCGCCGGTGGTGGGGAGCCCGCCCCCGGCGGGGGCGGGCTCAGGCTCCCCCCGGGTCCCGCGCCTCCTCCCGCCGGGGCTCCGGCGCCCCGGGCTCGGGCCCGAAGGCGTCGGCGTACAGCTCCGCGATGATGTCCTCCGGCGAGCGCGTCGACGACTCGTCGACCCGGACCCGGCCGCTGAGCGCGACCAGGGCCGCGTCCAGGCCGGTCCGCCAGTCGTCCTCGGCGACCCCGCGGGACCGCGCCAGCTGGTGGTTGATGCCGGCCAGGTCGATGGTGCCCCGCACCGACGAGCCGACCCGCAGCTCCGGGTGCGCGCGGGTCGCGCGGACCAGGGCCACCGCCCGGTCCCGCCAGGCGTCGGACGGCACCGGCGCGCGCTGCGCGAGGATCTGCGCCTCGGCCTCGGCCGACTGGTAGCCCATCGCGATCCGGCAGGTCCGGTCGTAGACGGCGCTGGAGACGCGGGCGGTGCCGACGGCGTCGTACGGGTTCATGGCGGCGACCACGCCGAAGCCGGGCGCCGCCCGCACCGGCCCGAGGCGCGGGACGACGATCTCGCGCTCCGACATCACGGTGAGCAGCGTGTTGAGGGTCTCCTCCGGCACCCGGTTGAGCTCCTCGACGTACAGCAGGCCGCCGTCGCGCAGGGCCGTCAGCAGCGGGCCGTCCACGAAGACGTCGGGCTGGTAGCCGCGGCTGAGCACGAGCGCGGGGTCGAAGTGCCCGACGAGCCGGGCGGGAGTGAGTTCGGCGTTGCCCTCGACGAGCACGAACGACGTGGCCCGGCCGGTGGCCACCCGGCGCAGCAGCGTGCTCTTGCCGGTGCCGGGCGGACCCTCGAGGACGACGTGGGCGCCGCTGGCCAGCGCCGCCTCGAGCAGCTCGGTCTCCCGCGCCCGGTCGACGACCGCGAGCGCCGCGAGCACGGCGGTCATCAGTGCTCGTGGATGACGACGCCGCGGACGTTCTTGCCGTTGAGGAGGTCGTCGTAGCCCTCGTTGACCTGCTCGAGCGTGTAGGTCCGGGTCAGGATCTCGTCCAGCTTGAGGTCGCCGGACTGGTAGAGGCCGAGGATCCGCGGGATGTCGACGGTCGGGTTGCAGTCGCCGAACAGGCTGCCGCGGATCTCCTTGCGGTAGAGGGTCAGCACCGAGCCGGGCAGCTGGATGTTGGTCTCCTCGAGCTTGTTCAGGCCGGTCAGCACGACCTTGCCGCCCTTGCCGACCGCGTTGAACCCGTCGCCCACGATCTCGGCGGTCATCAGCCCCGGCGTGAGGATCGCCGCGTCGGCCATCTGGCCGCGGGTGAGGTTGGTGATCGTCTCCATCGCGAGCTCGGCGGACTCGAACGCGTGGGTCGCGCCGAGCTCCATCGCCTTCTCCCGCTTGTTGGCGAGCGGGTCGACGGCGATGACGTTCTTCGCCCCGGCCAGCGCCGCGCCCTGCACGGCGTTGATGCCGATGCCGCCGACGCCCATCACGACGACGGTCTGGCCGGGCCCGACCTCGGCGGTGTTGACCGCCGAGCCCCAGCCGGTGGGGACGCCGCAGCCGACCAGGACGGCCTTCTCCAGCGGCAGGTCGTCGTCGACCTTCACACAGGAGTTCTGGTGGATCACGCCGTACTGGCTGAAGGTGCCGAGCATGCACATGGCGCCGTACTCGCCCTGGCGGCCGGTGATCGGGAACCGCTCGCCCGGCAGGTAGCCCTCGAGGATGGTCGCGCCCATGTCGCAGATGGACTGCTGGCCGTTCGCGCAGTAGCGACAGGTGCCGCAGTTGGGGATGAACGAGCACACGACGTGGTCGCCCGGCCGGACCCGGGTGACGCCGGGACCGACCTCCTCGATGATGCCCGCGCCCTCGTGGCCGAGGACCATGGGCAGCCGCGCCTCGAGGTCGCCGTGGGCGATGTGGACGTCGGAGTGGCACAGCCCGGCGTGCGTGTACCGGATCAGCACCTCGCCCTCACGGGGCTTGTCGAGGGTCAGCTCCTCGATCTCGATCGGCTTGCCGGTCTGGTAGACGACTGCGGCCTTGGTCTTCATGAGGGTTCTCCTGATCTCGCCGGGGAGCGGCAGTGGGGTGACGCCCGCCACATTCGCAAGACCGGCCGCGCGCGAGTGTTCAGAAACTGGACAACCACCGCCCAACCCTGGTTCGCATACTGTGACGGCCGCCACGAACGAGCCGAGCCAGGGAGGACGCGTGACGACGGAGACCCACGACCTCCGCGACCCGATCGCGAAGTCCTGGCGGCGCGCCGAGCTCGCCGGCCTCAGCCCGGGATCGGCGCTGGACCACCTGACGTACGGCGACGTCGACCACACCACGCCGCTGCAGGTGGCCGCGTCCCCCGTGCTCGACGAGCTCAACGAGCAGCTGGAGGGCACCATGTTCGGCACGCTCCTGGTGGAGCGCGACGGACGGATCGTGCAGCGCTGGTGCGGCGACAGCGGTGCGCGCCGCGTCTTCGACAACCTCGGCGTGGACGTCGGCGCCTCGCTGCTGGAGGAGGTCGTCGGCACCAACGCGCTCGGGACGGTGCTGGAGACCCGGACCAGCATCTCGGTCAACGGCCGCGAGCACTTCGCCGTCGCGCTGCGGCGGTTCAGCTGCTACGGCCACCCGATCTTCCATCCCACGACCCGCAGGATCGAGGGTGTCCTCGACATCACGGCGCTGATGGAGGAGGCCAGCCCGCTGCTGCCGCCGCTGGTGGCCCGCGCGGTCGCCGACATCGAGCAGCGCCTGCTGGACGGGAGCCGGGTGTCGGAGAAGCAGCTGCTCGCCGCCTTCCAGGCCGCCGCGAGCCGGCGCCGGGCGGTAGTCGCGATCGGCCACGACCTGCTGATGTCCAACCAGGCCGCCGCGGACCTGCTCGGGTCGACCGACGTCGCGCTGCTGCGGATGCTGGCCTCGGACGTGCGTGGCGAGGCGGCGATCGAGCTGACCCTCGAGTCCGGGCTGGAGGTCCGGGTCGAGGCCGCCCGTGTGGGCGGGGCCCGCGGCGGCGCGCTGCTCCACGTCGAGCCGCGCCGCGAGGCCCGACGTACCCGTCCCGCCGCCGAGACGCCGGCCGCGCACGCTCCGCTGCTGGTCTCCGGCCCACCCGGCTCCGGCCGCTCGACCGAGGCCCGCCGCATCGCCGGCCCGCAGCCCGTCACCGTGCTGAGCGCCGCGTCCGCGCTGCTCGACGGCTCCGAGGCCTGGGTCCGCAACTTCGCCGCGGTGGTGCGAGCGGGACAGGGCTCGGTGTGCATCGACGGCTTCGACCTGCTCCCCGACGACCTCCTCGACCTCGTCGCCGCCCATCTGGCCGAGCGCCGGGCGCCGCGCCTGGTGCTGGTCAGCGGGCCCGTCGACGGCCTGGCCGGCCGGGCCGCGGCGCTCGCCGGCGAGTGCACCGAGCGGACCCTGCTGACCCCGCTCGCCGGCCGGCCCCACGAGATCCCCGAGCTGGTCCGGGCGATGCTGGCCGACCTCGGCGCCGACCCGTCGCTCCACTTCACGCCGGGCGCGCTCGCCGCCCTGTCCTCGCAGCCCTGGCCCGGCAACCTGCGCGAGCTGCGCGCGGTCGTCGAGCACGTCGTACGCCGCCAGCGCACCGGCGCCGTCGTCGTCGACGCCCTCCCCGAGGCCTACCGGACCCAGGAGCCGTCGCGCCGCCTCGCCCCGATCGACCGCGCCGAGCGCACCGTCATCGTGGAGGCGCTGCGCGAGCACGACGGCAACAAGGTCAAGGCCGCCCAGGCGCTCGGGATCTCCCGCACGACGCTGTACGCCAAGATGCGGGCGCTGCGGATCACGGTCTACTGAGCCCGGGCAGAGGATCCCGGCGCGGGGTCGATAACCCGTATTTCGATGATGCCCACGACCGCCGGCGCGATGGACGATGCGGGGACGTCCGAGCGAAGGGGATCAGCATGCGAGTTCCGGTTTCAGTCGTGGCATGGGGTCTGGCGGGGGGACTCGTCTCCGCGACACTCGTCGCGCCGGCCACGGCATCCGCCAGCACGACGGCGGGGGCACAGGCCGCCGCGGCCTGCGTGCCGGCCAAGAACATCCAGGCCATCATCGACGACTCGGGGTCCATGTCGGGGACCGACCCGACCCGGCTGCGCGTCCAGGCCATGAACCTGCTGATCGACGCGCTCGCCGCCTCCACGACCCTGGGCGCGACGGAGTTCGGCACCAGCGTGGCCGACGTCTTCGCGCCCGCCGCCGTCGGCCCCACCGCGCCGGCGATGAAGAACGCGCTCAACGCGGCCATCCAGGCGGACAACGGCGCCACGGACTACAACCTCGCGTTCAGCACGGCGCGCGCGGTCAACCCGGGCGCGACGGCCCGGATCTTCCTGACCGACGGCGGCCACAACTCCGGCGCCTACGCCAACGCCCACCTCAACCCGGCCCCGCAGGCCCAGACGCCGACGTACGTCATCGGCTTCAGCCCCGGGCTGTCCGGGACCACGGACCAGGCCCGGCTGCAGCAGATCGCCAACGAGACGGGCGGCGCCTACTACGCGCTCCCCGACGCGCAGGCGCTGCAGTCGGTGATGAACGACATCCAGACCCGGCTGACCTGCCAGTCGGCCACGAAGACGTTCGTCGACAACATCAAGCCGGGCAAGTCGAAGAAGCACGGCGTCAAGATCAAGAAGAAGTCGCGCTCCGCCCAGCTCACGCTGAGCTGGACCAGCCCGCTCGACACGTTCAAGATCAAGAAGCTGCGGATCGTGCGCAACGGCAGGGTGGTCGCGGTCAAGGGCCGCAACCTCAAGGTCAAGACGAAGAAGGGCACGACCTACCTGGTGATCAAGGTGACCAAGCTGACCCCGGGCAAGCTGAAGTTCAAGGTGAAGAACACCGCCGCGGGCTCCGGCGCCCCGGAGGTCACGGTGACGACCCAGGTGAGCCAGAGCAAGAAGAAGTCCGGCAAGTAGGCGCGACGCAGGAACGGCCCCGCGGAGATCTCCGCGGGGCCGTCCTCACGCCGGGAAGTCGCCCGAGGCCTGCCGGAGCTGCCGGAGCAGGTCGTAGGCCAGGGCCTGCTGGTCCTCGGTGAGACCGGTGATCGCGAAGTCGATGGCGCTGACCGCCTCGGTGGCCTTGCGGACCGTGGAGCGGCCGGTGGCGGTGAGCCGGGCGAGGGTACGCCGACGGTCGTCCTCGTCGGGCACCCGCACGACGTACCCCTGGGCCTCGAGGCGGTCGATCGCGCTGGTGACCGACGTGGGGTGCACCATCAGCCGCTCGCCGATCTTGCTCAGCGGCAGCGAGCCGTGCTGGCTGAACAGCAGCAGCACGAGCACCTCGTAGCGGGAGAAGGTCAGCCCGTAGGGCTTGAGCGCGGCGTCGAGCGCGCCGATCATCAGCTGCTGGACCCGCATCACCGAGGTGGCCAGCCGCATCGCGGTCGCGTCGCCGAAGTTCTTCTCCCACAGGTCGCCGGCACGGTCGATCGGGTCGAACGGCAGGCGCGAGTCGGACATGGCCCGCACACTATCGGGGATGCGGACTTTTCCAGATTACTTGGACGTCCTACTATAGGAAGTCCTAGGAGTCTGGAGGATCGATGTCCGAGCGCACCCTGCACGTGCCGCAGCACCCCGTCCGCCTGGTGACGGCGTCCAGCCTGTTCGACGGGCACGACGCGTCGATCAACATCATGCGGCGGATCTTCCAGAGCCAGGGCTGCGAGGTGATCCACCTCGGGCACAACCGGTCGGTGGCCGAGGTGGTCGAGGCCGCGATCGAGGAGGACGTGCAGGGCATCGCCGTGTCGTCGTACCAGGGCGGGCACGTGGAGTACTTCGAGTACCTCACCCAGCTGCTCCGCGAGCGCGGCGCCGGCCACATCAAGGTGGTCGGCGGGGGCGGCGGCGTCATCGTCCACGACGAGATCTCGCGGCTGCGCGAGTCCGGTGTCACGATCTTCTCCCCCGAGGACGGCCAGCGGCTCGGCCTGCCGGGCATGGTCAACACCGTCGTCGAGGCCTGCGACACCGACCTGTGGGAGACCGGCAGCGTGAGCGCCGAGCAGGTCCTCAGCGGCGACCGCGCGGCCCTCGCCCGCGCCATCACCGGCGCGGAGCTCGGCCGGCTCGACGCCCGGCTGCTGGACCGGTTGTCCGAGGCGGCCGCGGCGCACGCCGTACCGATCCTCGGGATCACCGGCACCGGCGGCTCCGGCAAGTCCAGCCTCACCGACGAGCTGGTACGACGGCTGCGGGTCGACCAGCAGGACAAGGTCCGCGTCGCGGTGCTGGCCGTGGACCCGACCCGGCGCAAGGGCGGCGGCGCGCTGCTCGGCGACCGGATCCGGATGAACAGCCTCGACCTGTCCGGCCACGGGCTGGACCGCAACCAGGTCTACTTCCGCAGCCTCGCCACCCGCGGCGCCCACGAGGTGCCCGAGCACCTCCCCGACGTGCTCACCGTGCTCAAGGCGGCCGGCTTCGACCTCGTCGTCATCGAGACGCCCGGCATCGGCCAGGGCGACGCGGCGATCGTGCCCTTCGTCGACACCTCGCTCTACGTCATGACGCCGGAGTTCGGCGCCGCGTCGCAGCTGGAGAAGATCGACATGCTCGACTTCGCCGACGCGGTCGCGATCAACAAGTTCGAGCGCCGCGGCGCCGAGGACGCGCTGCGCGACGTGGGCCGGCAGCTGGTGCGCAACCGCGAGGCGTTCGGGCAGCAGCCCTCCGACATGCCGGTGTTCGGCACCTCCGCGGCGACCTTCGACGACGACGGCGTCACCGCGCTCTACCAGCACCTGCGCGGCCTGCTCGCCGGGCAGGGCCTCGCCGTCGGCGACGGCCTGCTGGCCCCGATCGAGGGCAAGCGCTCCACCCGGATCCAGCAGGTGCTGCCCGCCGACCGGGTGCGCTATCTCGCCGAGATCGCCGAGACGGTCCGCGGCTACCACGCCGACACCGAGGTGTTCGTCGAGAAGGTACGCCGCGCGCAGCGCTTCGGCGCCGTCGCCGAGGAGCTCGGCGACATCGAGGAGCTCGCCGCCGCGGCCGCGCGCGCCCACGACGACCTCCCCCTCGACGTCCGCGACCAGCTCGCGGCGTGGCCGGGCGTGGTGGCGTCGTACGACGAGGACACTGCCACGAAGGGCCGCGAGTCGCTCGCCGGCAACCGGGTGCCGCGGGTCGCCGTACCCCGCTTCGAGGACCACGGCGAGCTGGTGCGCTTCTGGCGCCGGGAGAACCTGCCGGGCCACTTCCCCTTCACCGCGGGCGTCTTCCCCTTCAAGCGCGCCGACGAGGACCCGGCCCGGATGTTCGCCGGCGAGGGCGACCCGTTCCGCACCAACAAGCGGTTCAAGCTGCTCTCCGAGGGCCAGCCGGCCACCCGACTGTCGACCGCGTTCGACTCGGTGACGCTCTACGGCCGCGACCCCGACGAGCGCCCCGACATCTACGGCAAGATCGGCACCTCCGGCGTCTCGGTGGCGACGCTGGAGGACATGAAGGCGCTGTACGACGGCTTCGACCTGCTGTCGCCGACGACCTCGGTGTCGATGACGATCAACGGCCCGGCGCCCGCCGTCCTCGCGTTCTATCTCAACACCGCGATGGACCAGGCCCGCGAGCGCGGGATCGACCCGTACGAGGCGATCAAGACGGTGCGCGGCACGGTCCAGGCCGACATCCTCAAGGAGGACCAGGGGCAGAACACCTGCCTGTTCTCCACCGAATTCTCGCTGCGCTGCATGGCCGACATCCAGGAGTGGTTCATCCAGCAGCAGGTCCGCAACTTCTACTCGGTCTCCATCTCCGGCTACCACATCGCCGAGGCCGGGGCGAACCCGATCAGCCAGCTCGCGTTCACCCTCGCCAACGGCTTCACGTACGTCGAGTCGTACCTCGCGCGCGGCATGGACATCGACGACTTCGCGCCCAACCTGTCGTTCTTCTTCTCCAACGGGATGGACCCGGAGTACACCGTGATCGGCCGGGTCGCCCGCCGGATCTGGGCGATCGCGATGCGGGACCGGTACGGCGCCAACGAGCGCTCGCAGAAGCTGAAGTACCACGTCCAGACCTCCGGGCGCTCGCTGCACGCGCAGGAGATGGACTTCAACGACATCCGCACCACCCTGCAGGCGCTGATCGCGATCTACGACAACGCCAACTCGCTGCACACCAACGCCTACGACGAGGCGGTCACGACGCCGAGCGCCGAGTCGGTACGTCGCGCGCTCGCGATCCAGCTGATCATCAACCGCGAGTGGGGCCTGGCGATGAACGAGAACCCGCTCCAGGGCGCGTACGTCGTCGACGAGCTCACCGACCTCGTGGAGGCCGCCGTCCTGGCCGAGTTCGACCGGATCTCCGAGCGGGGCGGCGTCCTCGGCGCGATGGAGACCGGCTACCAGCGCGGCCGGATCCAGGACGAGTCGATGCTCTACGAGCACCGCAAGCACGACGGCACCCTGCCCATCATCGGCGTCAACACCTTCCGGGCGCCCGACGGCGACGACGGCACCCCCGACCACATCGAGCTGGCCCGCGCCACCACCTCGGAGAAGGACTCGCAGCTCGTACGGCTCCGCGACTTCCAGGCCCGCCACGCCGACGACGCGACCGCTGCGATCGCCCGGCTCAAGGAGGCGGCCACGAGCGGCGAGAACGTGTTCGCCGTCCTCATGGACGCCGCGCGGGTCTGCTCCCTCGGCCAGATCACCGAGGCCTTCTTCGAGGTCGGCGGGCAGTACCGGAGAAATGTCTGAGGTCTGGCGCCGGCCAGGGTCCGCTGTAACACGTTGATCGCTGCTCTGGCAGCCCGACCACCGCTGTAACACGTCGTTCGCTGCTCTGGCAGCCCGACCACCGCTGTAACACGTCGTTCGCCGCTCTGGCAGCCCCATCACCTCGGTAGCAGCCCGGCACAGGGGCCTTTTCGCGATGTCACCGGGCTGGTAGGTGAGCGAACTACGTGTTACAGCGCACCCGCCCTACGTGTTACAGCGCACCCGCCGCCGGGCCACCCGCCGCCGGGCCACCCGCCGCCGCGCCACCCGCGCCACCCGCGCCTGGAGAACTCGTCCAGAGTCCGTGTCGAAAGTGCGCCCGCCCGTTCGACGTAGGTTCGACAAGCACCTACGAACCGAGAGGTTGATCCGCATGACGCGCTACATGGGCCTGATCCGGATGGAGGAGGGCATCACCGCCGCTCCCCCGCAGCCGCTGATCGACGCGATGGACGAGTTCATCGCCAAGACCACCGCCAACGGCAACTACCTCGACGGCGCCGGCCTGTTCGGCACCGAGGACGCCGTGAACTTCGTGATCCGCGGCGGTGAGACCACCCGGGTCGACGGGCCGTACGCCGAGGCCAAGGAGGTCGTCGGCGGCTGGGCACTGCTGCAGTTCGACTCCCAGGACGCGGCGGTCGAGAGCATGCGGGAGATGGCCCAGCTGCACGCCGACCACTGGCCCGAGCTCGACTTCGTGCTCACCCTCCGCCAGGTCGCCGAGGCACCCCCGCAGGCCGACTGAACCGACGAAGTGTGGGGGTTGCACGCGCGAGGTGTGGGGGTTGCACGCGCGAGGTGCGACCTCCGCACGCACGAAGTGCGAGGTCTGCAGGCGCGAAGTGCGGATGCTGCCGATCTCGCGCCCTGCAATTCCCTGATCTCGCCCCTGCAGTCCCCCGACTTCGCACCTGCCGGGGTCGTACTTCGCACCTGCCGGGGTCGTACTTCGCACCTGCGGGGGTCGCACTTCGCGCGGACCTAGGCTGGCCCCATGCCCGAGGCCGGCGCCACCGACGTCGTCATCGAGGTCTGGCGCCGGGAGGCGCCGGTCCTCGTGGCGGCGCTGACCCGGATGACCCACGACCTGGGGCTCGCGGAGGATCTGGCCCAGGACGCGTTCCTCGCGGCGCTCGAGCAGTGGCCGGAGCGCGGCGTACCCGCCAATCCGGCAGCCTGGCTGATGACCACCGCCAAGCGGCGGGCGGTCGACGCGTTCCGGCGCGCCGAGACGCTGCGCCGCAGGACCGCCGAGCTCAAGCGGGCGGCCGGGGAAGCGGATCCGATGCCCGGCCTGGAGGCCCAGGTGGACCACATCGAGGACGACGTGCTGCGGCTGGTGTTCCTGTGCTGCCACCCCGCGCTGACGCCCGAGTCCCGCGCTGCCCTCACCCTGCGCCTGGTCGGCGGGCTGACGACGACCGAGATCGCGCGCGGGTTCCTGGTCCCCGACGCCACCATGGGCCAGCGGATCTCGCGCGCCAAGCGCACCCTGTCCGACGCCGGCGCCGAGCTGGAGCTGCCGACCGGCGCCGAGCGCACGGAGCGTCTCGACGACGTGATGGCGGTCGTCTACCTGATCTTCACGGAGGGGTACGCCGCCACGGCCGGCGACGACTGGACCCGACCCGATCTCGTGGCGGAGGCGATCCGGCTGGCCCGGCTGCTGGCCGAGCTCGCCCCCGCCGAGCCCGAGGTGCACGGCCTGCAGGCGCTGCTCGAGCTCCAGGGCTCCCGCCTGCCCGCACGCGCCGACGCCGACGGCAGCCCGGTCCTGCTCGACGACCAGGACCGGGCGCTCTGGGACGAGCTGCTCATCCGCCGCGGCCTCGCCGCCCTCGCCCGCGCGGAGGCGATCGCCGCCCGGGGCGTGCCCGTGGGCCGCTACGTCCTCCAGGCCGCGATCGCCGCCGAGCATGCCCGCGCCGCCACCGCCGAGGCCACCGACTGGCCCCGCATCTCCCGCCTGTACGACGTCCTCGCCGCGGCCGCGCCCGGCCCGGTCGTGGAGGTCAACCGGGCCGTCGCCCACGGCCGCGCGCACGGCCCGGAAGCAGGACTCGCGGTCCTCGCGGCGCTCCCGGCCGACGCGCTACGCGACTCCCCGCTGCTACCGAGCGTCCACGGCGACCTGCTCGAGCGCGCCGGCCGCCCCGCGGAGGCGGCCGAGGCGTTCGCGGAGGCGGCTCGTCGTACCCGCAACGCGGACGAGCGGACCCTGCTGGAGCGGAGGGCCGCCACGACCCGCGGTCAGGGCGCCGGGGCGCAGAGCACGTAGGCGGTCAGCGTGCCGGGCGAGTGGGCGGCGAGGCTGGCGTAGACGACCGTCCAGCTGCTCGGCGCCGTGGTGACCGGAGCGCCGGCGCTGTTGCTGGGGTACGACTGCTGCAGGACCTGACCCGCGCTCACCGTGGCCGGATCGGCCGCGTGGACGCCGCCGCCGAGCGCGATCTCCCCCGCCAGGCAGTCGGCCGTGAGCGTGGTGATGGTCGCGCCGTCGGGCTCGAAGGTCGTGCTCGTGGCGGTGCGGTAGATCGCACCACCCAGCCCGCCGGCCGGGCCGGTGGGGCCGACGGGGCCGGTGGGGCCGGCGGGCCCGGTCGGCCCGGTCGCGCCCTGGGGACCGATGGGGCCCTGCGG
Source organism: Nocardioides humi (assembly GCF_006494775.1). Lineage (NCBI taxonomy): Bacteria > Bacillati > Actinomycetota > Actinomycetes > Propionibacteriales > Nocardioidaceae > Nocardioides > Nocardioides humi. The sequence goes on from NZ_CP041146.1 coordinate 2,365,041, forward strand.
GCCGGTCGCACCGATGGGGCCGGTAGGTCCGACGGGACCAGCGGGTCCGATGGCACCGACCGGTCCGGCGGGACCGGCCGGACCCTGCGGGCCGAGCGGACCGATGGCGCCCTGCGGGCCGACCGGCCCGGCCGGGCCGGTCTCACCCTGCGGCCCCTGGGCGCCCGCCGGGCCTGCGGGCCCGGCCTCGCCCTGCGGTCCGGCCACGCCCGCGACCTGCCACCGGATCAGCCGCTCCGACCCCCGGCACTTCTTCTTGCCGGTACGACGCTCCGCGCGGTTCGGGATCACCCGCAGCTCGCCGGTGGCGATCGTCAGGCAGGCGGTGATGCTCGCGCGGGTGGCGGTCGCGCCGCCGTCCTCGTCGGCCGACGCTGCCGGGGCCGGCGCGACGCCGACGAGCGTCAGGCCCGCGACGACCGCGGCCGCGAGCGCACCCAGGAGAAGGCGGACGGCGGCCGGGGCGACGAGACGCATGGGACCACTATCGCCGCCGGCGAACTTTTTGTGAAGGGTGACGACAAATCCGGTGCCGCGGTCCTCACTCGTAGGACGGCGCCTCGATCTCGGCCATCGCGGGGTCCAGCGCGACGCCCCGGGCGAGCGAGGCCTCCGCCTCCGCGGTCTGCCCGAGGTGGAGCAGGGCGAAGCCGAGGCGCATGTGGGCCGCGGCGAGGTCGGGGTCGATCTCGAGCACCCGGCGATAGGTCGCGATCGCCGCCGCGAGGTCCGTCCGCTCGTCGAGGATGGCGCGGTTGTAGAGCGCCGGGGCGTAGTCGGGATCGGCGGCCAGCGCCGCGTCGTACCTCGCCCGGGCCTCGTCCTCGTCACCGTCGGCCTGCGCGATCAACCCCAGGTTGTAGAGGGCGTACTGGTTGTCCGGGTCGAGGACCAGGACGTTCTCGAAGGTGCCCCGCGCGGCCGCGGTGGACCCCTCGCTGAGCTGGTCGAGGCCGGTCTGGAGCAGCGCGGACGCGCTCGACTCGGCTCCCGGCTCCTCGTCGCTGCAGCCGGAGAGCAGGGTGGCGGCCACGACGGCGGCGAGCGCCGCCAGCAGGTGCAGGCGTCGGGACACGGCGCGGATCCTACGCGCCCCGGCGCTCTCCCCTCCCCCTCACCGACCGCGCAGGGTGACCGACGGCGCCACGCCGTACCTCTCCCGGTACGACGCGGCGAACCGCCCGAGGTGGGCGAACCCCCACCTGCTGGCGAGGTCGGCGACGCTGCCGTCGGTGGCGGCGAGCAGGTCGGCGTGCACCCGCTCGAGCCGGACGGCGAGGAGGTGCTGGGTCGGGGTGTGGCCGAGGTAGCGCTGGAAGCCCTGCTGGAGCCGGCGGATGCCGACGCCGGCCTCGCGGGCGAGCTCGGCGGCGGTCCAGTCGCGCGCCGGGTCGGCCTCGATCGCCTCGACGACCCGCGACACGATCCGCGGCCGGACCGTGCCGCACCCGGGCTCCTCGGGGAAGGAGGCGGCGACGAAGGCGGCGGTGAGGGTGGCCGCGAGACGCCGCGCCACGCGCTCGTCGCGGGCGAGGGCGGGGTTGCGCAGGGCCTCGGTGCCGATCGAGGCGAGCAGCCCGACCCAGGCGCGGCCGCCGTCGGTGCGCAGGTCCAGCTGGGCCGGGAGCCGGTCGGTGTGCAGGCCGACCAGGGCGGCCACCTCCTCGACGAGATAGGCCCGGTCGACCCGCATCCCGACGATCGAGCAGTCGGCCGACCAGCGGGTCATCCGGGTCTCCTCGTTGGGCGGGCACACGGTGGCCTGCCCGTCGAGGGAGAGCACGTGGTGGGCGCCGATCTGCGCCTCGAGCACGCCGCTTCGGGGCACGTTCACCGCCCACGCACCGGGGTGGTCGGACTCGACGGAGACCTCCGAGCCCCAGCCGATCCGGGCCAGGCGCACCGGGCCGAGATCGACCGCACGCAGGTCGGCGGGACCGGTCGCACGACCCTTCACGAGCAGCCGGTGGGGGAAGTACGCGCGGGCGACGGAGTCGGAGAAGCCGCCCAGCTCGTCGGAGGACGCCGTGACCGTGCCGGTCGCGCTCATGATCCACCCCCTCGGCCTCGATCGTGACGCCCCTCACACTAAGCGAACTCCGTCATCCGGAAAACGCACCCGATCCAACCCGGTGCGCAATCCGGACAGCGCCTTCGCCGAGCGGATCGCCGGGCCCGTCGTACCGGCCTAGCGTCCCGGCTCACGTGACCGCCACCACAGGGCGGTCCCCGAGACCGACGGAGGACCCCCCATGGACCCGCGCACCCTGCGGTCGACCTTCGGCCGCTTCGCGACCGGCGTCACCGTCATCACCTGCCGTACGCCGGACGGCGCGCACCACGGCGCGACGGTCACCGCGTTCACCCCGATCTCCCTGGACCCGCCGCTGGTCCAGGTGGCGCTGACCCGGACGTCGAAGGCGGCGGCGTACCTCGACGGCGCGTCCTTCGCCGTCAACGTGCTGGCCTCCGACCAGGTCGACGTCGCGATGCACTTCGCGGGCCGGCCGGGCCCGGACCCGGTGCCGTGGTGCGACGGCGCCACGGCGCCCTCCCTGCGCGGTACGGCGGCCACCATCACCTGCCGCGCGCACCGCACCGACGACGGCGGCGACCACCTGCTGTTCCTCGGCGAGGTGGTCGACGTGGTCAGCACCGGCCGACCGCCGCTGCTGTTCCACGACAGCGCCTTCCACCAGATCGGCCGCCGTTCGTCCGACGTCGTCTGGCTCGGCTGCCAGGACGACCCCCACACCAGCTGGTTCGGCGCGCTCGTGCCGGCCGACACCCACTACTGAGGAGATTCCCGATGACCGACACCCTCGCACCCGAGACGAGCGCTGCCGCCGACGGTCCGCCGACCGTCAACCCGGCCGCGGACTCGCCGGCCAACCGGCAGACCAACTTCGCCTCCCGCCCGATGACCGGCGACGAGTACATCGAGAGCCTCAAGGACGGCCGGGAGATCTACCTCCACGGCGAGCGGGTGAAGGACGTCACCACGCACCCGGCGTTCCGCAACCCGATCCGGATGACCGCCCGCCTGTACGACGCCCTGCACACCGGACCGCACGTCGACGAGCTCACCGTGCCCACCGACACCGGCAACGGCGGCGTGACGATGCCCTTCTTCAAGACCCCGACCTCCTCGGCGGACCTGCTCAAGGAGCGCGACGCGATCGCGCGCTGGGCGAGGATGACGTGGGGCTGGATGGGCCGCAGCCCCGACTACAAGGCGAGCTTCCTCGGCACGCTGCACGCCAACAAGGAGCTCTACGCGCCGTTCCAGGACAACGCCGAGCGGTGGTACCGCGAGTCGCAGGAGAAGGTCCTCTACTGGAACCACGCGATCATCAACCCGCCGGTGGACCGCAACCTGCCGCCGGACGAGGTCGGCGACGTCTACATGAAGGTCGAGAAGGAGACCGACGCCGGCCTGGTCGTCTCCGGCGCCAAGGTGGTCGCGACCGGCTCGGCGATCACCAACTACAACTTCATCGCGCACTACGGTCTGCCGATCCGCAAGAAGCAGTTCGCGCTGATCTGCACCGTCCCGATGGACGCCCCCGGCATCAAGCTGATCTGCCGCTCGTCGTACACCGAGCAGGCCGCGAGGAACGGCACCCCCTTCGACTACCCCCTGTCGAGCCGGATGGACGAGAACGACACCATCTTCGTCTTCGACAAGGTGCTGGTGCCCTGGGAGAACGTCTTCATGTACGGCGACGTGGACCGCATCAACGCATTCTTCCCCCAGTCCGGCTTCCTCCCGCGGTTCACCTTCCAGGGCTGCACCCGGCTGGCGGTGAAGCTCGACTTCATCGCCGGCCTGCTTCTGAAGGCCCTCGAGACCACCGGCTCCGGCGACTTCCGCGGCGTGCAGACCCGGGTCGGCGAGGTCATCGGCTGGCGCAACCTGTTCTGGTCGCTGACCGAGTCGATGGCCCGCGACCCCGAGCCGTGGGTGGGCGACGCGGTGATCCCGAAGCTGGAGTACGGCCTGACCTACCGGATGTTCATGATCCACGGCTATCCGCGGGTCAAGGAGATCATCGAGCAGGACGTCGCCTCCGGCCTGATCTACCTGCCGTCCGGCTCCGCCGACTTCAAGTCCGCGGAGGTGCGCCCGTACCTCGACAAGTACGTCCGCGGCTCCAACGGCATCACCGCCGTGGACCGCGTGAAGGTGATGAAGGCGCTGTGGGACTCGATCGGGTCGGAGTTCGGCGGCCGGCACGAGCTGTACGAGCGCAACTACTCGGGCAACCACGAGAACGTGAAGGCCGAGCTGCTCTTCGCCGCCCAGAACCGGGGCATCGTCGACCGGATGAAGGGCTTCGCCGACGAGTTCCTCGGCGAGTACGACCTCGACGGCTGGACGGTCCCCGACCTGTTCTGATCCGCGACCCGGCGCAAGCTGACCCGCAATTCGCGCTGACCCGGCGCGAAAGGACCTTTCGCGTGCAGGTCCTTTCGCGCCGGGACGGCGTCAGCTCGAGGTCAGGACGGGCCGGGTCGGCGTCAGCTCGAGGTCAGGACGGGCCGGGTCGGCGTCAGCTCGAGGTCAGGACGGGCCGGGTCGCGGGGCGGGACGGGGCGGGAGAGGACCCGGTTCGCCATGCCGGCGAGGACGACGACCCCAGCAGCGGCGATCGGCACGAACAGCGCGGTGGAGGTGCCGAACCGGTCGGCCAGCTCGCCGGTGACGGCCGAGGCGAGCGACTGGCCGACGATGACGGCCGAGCCGAGGATGGTCATCACCGTGGCCGAGCGGCCGACGGGGCTGCGCAGGGCGCCGAGGCTGTACTGGGTGACCATGGTCGGCCCGATGCCGCAGCCGATGAGCAGCAGCACCGCGCACATGGCCGCGACCGACGACACGTTCGGCAGCAGGGCCGCGCCCGCGAGCATCGTGGCGCCGAACACCAGCCAGCGCGCCCGCAGCGAGAACGAGGAGGGGAACAGCGCCACGCCGAGGGCCAGCGCGGCGGAGCCGATCCCCATCACGCCGTACACGAGGCCGGCGGAGGCGGGCCGGCCGTGGTCGGCCATGAACGACGTGAGCGAGGTGAGCATCGCGCCGAAGAACAGCCCGACGCCGAAGATCCCGACCACGACCGCCAGCACGGCGGGCCGGAAGAGATCGCGGACGGGGGCGGGCGGCAGCGCGTCCTCGTCGCGTCCGGCCGCGGCGAGCGCGGACGGGTGCAGCGCGAACGCCGTCACGAACACCAGCGTGAGCACCGCGGCGCCGGCGACCGGCGCCCACGGGTCGAGCGTCGTGCCGAGGATGCCGACGACGAACGGCCCGACGATGAAGACCAGCTCGTCGGCGGCCGACTCGTAGGCCATCGTGGAGTCGAAGGTCCGCGAGCGGCGCCCGGGTGCGATCCGCGCACCGATGATCTGCACCAGCCGGCTGCGCGACATGGGCGCGATCTGCGGCGCGCTCGCGCCGACCAGGAAGGCGACCGCGAGCACGGCCGCGGCCGGCAGCGGGCTGTAGACGACCCACGCCATCAGGCCGAGCGCGGTCGCCGACGCCAGGCCGCTGACCAGCAGCACCCGCCGCTGGCCGAACCGGTCGGCGGCCGCGCCGAGCAGCGGCCCCACGCAGGCGGCGCCGAGGCCGACCACCGCCGAGTTGAGCCCGCCGAACGCGAGCGAGTCCCGCCCGGCGACGACCAGGGTGAGCACCCCGACGACCATCATCGCGTACGGCATCCGGGCCACGAGGGCGATCGGGAAGTACGACGGACCGGCGGCGCGGACCAGGGAGGGCGCGTGATCGTGCATGACCTCGACTCCAAGGGGTGGAACTGGTGCCGCCTTGGACCGCCGGTCCGACGACCGGCGCGAGGTAGATGCACCCACGGATGGGAACGACTCCGCTCAGATTATCGCGGCGTGCCGCACGTCAGCCAATCGGCACCGGATGTCGCCGGCGACGCTAGGGTCCGGGTCATGAGCACGCAGCCGACGTACGACCAGCTCGTCACCCTGCCCGCCTTCGCGGTCCAGCCGGTTCCCAGCGCGTTCGAGGACAGCAACGGCTTCCTCAACGTGCGGCACTACCTCGGCATCGGCAGCGAGGGCCTGGACGAGTCGCTGTACGACATCGGGATCCCGTTCAACTGGCCGGTGCTCAGCGGCTTCGCCTGCCTGTCGGCCGAGCACCACCTGACCTACCTGCACGAGCTGCGGACCGGCGACCAGATGTCCGTGCGGGTGCGCCTGCTCGGCCGCTCCGAGCGCGCCGCCCACGCCCTCGTGCACATCCTCGACGACACCAACCAGCGCGTCGCCTGCTACTTCGAGGAGATCTTCCTCTGCGTCCGGCTCGCCGACCGCAAGACCGTTCCCTGGCCCGACGACATCGCCGTGGGGCTCGACAAGCGGGTCGCCGAGCACGCGGCGATCGCGTGGGAGCCGGCCACCTCCGGCTTCCTGGCGCTGCGCTGACGCGGCCGGCCGGGCCTACTGCTCGTCCACCAGCACCCGGATGCTCGGCAGCTGCGCGAGGCCGTTGACCACCATGGAGAAGACGAGCAGCGCGATCGCCCAGTCCTCGTGGCCGGCGTCCCACAGCGCCACGCAGGCGAGGCCGAAGACGACGACCTTGGCCAGCGGGCGCACCAGCCCGCCGCCGTACGGCGCCTTCGGGGACGCGAAGCAGAACCACACCGCCATCCCGGCCACCGGGAGCAGCCAGACCAGCAGCCACCGCGGGTCGTGGTGCCAGCCCCAGACCCCGAAGGCCGCCACGGCGAGCAGCTCGTCGACGAAGACCAGGGCCAGCACGGACCACCCGAAGATCGCGTTCACGAGCCGATCATGGCGCGCGCGGGGAGCTACTGCCAGACCCGCACCCAGTCGACGCTCATCGTCGCCTCGGGCGGGGTCTGCTGGGTGATGGCGTTCCAGCTGCCGCCGAAGACCTGGGTGAGCACGACGTAGAACGGCTGGTCGAACGGCTGCGGTGCCGTGAGCGGCGCGGACGGGGTCCAGGCGTGGGAGAAGCACTCCTTGCCGTCGTACAGGAAGCGCATCGAGGTCGGCGTCCACTCGACGGCGTACCGGTGGTACTCGGTGCCGGCGGTGGCCATCGTGCAGTTGTAGCCGGTGCTCAGCAGGGTGTTCTCGCCCGCGTAGTGCACCGAGGGGTAGACCCGGCCGGCGTCGGCGCTGAACCACTCGGCGACGTCGACCTCGCCGGAGTTGGGCCAGCCGCCGTAGGTGTGCTTCTGCGGGTACAGCCACAGCGCCGAGTGGATGCCGGTCACGGTCGTGGCGGGCATCTTGGCGCGGAACTCGAACCGGCCGTAGGTCTGGGTGAACTTCCCGTAGGTGCCGATCGTGGCGGCCGTGCGCTCGGCGTTGTAGGTGAACAGCGGGCCCTTGCAGGGGAAGAACGCCGGCTCCTTGCGCGCGGTCAGGTGGAGCTGCCCGGAGGCCACCCGGATGTTGTCGGGGTCGTCGACGTAGCAGCCCTTGCCGAGGGCGCTGATGCCGGTGACCGCGGTCTCCTGGACGACCCACGTGGAGCGGTCGAGCGCGGTCCCGTCGAACTCGTCCTCGAACGTGCAGGCGTACCGCCCACCGGTCGGCTTCGCCGGCCGCTCGCCGCCGCAGGTCGGCGCCGCCGCGGCGGCGGCCGCGGTGGTGGCCGTGGCGGCGATCGCGGGCGCGGCCACGGTCGGGCCGGCGGCGACGGGCGCGAGCGCCGCGACGGCGGCCAGGGCCGCGCCGAGGGCGCACAGGAGTCGGAACCGGAGCATGACGGACCTTTCTCTCCCCCCGGAATGCGATCCGGTCAGCCCCGTCAGGGGGCTCCCATGGCGGCCGGACCGCGAGGTCGGGACGATCCTTGCGCATAGAACGTGTTACTGGCTAGAGGTCGTGAGGCGTCGGCCGGAACCTGTCGATCGGCTGTGAGAGCCCCGGGCTACGGTGGCCTGGTGACCTCCCGCGCCGTCGACGACCTCGGCGACGAGGTCCCCCTCCCCGGTCCGGTACGACGCGTGGTGTCCCTGGTGCCCTCGATCACCGAGGCCCTCGCGACCGACGTGCCCGAGCGCCTCGTCGGCGCCACGGACTGGTGCACCCACCCCGCCGACCTCGATGTCACCCGGGTCCGCGGCACCAAGAACCCCGACCTCGCCGCGCTCCGCGCGCTCGAGCCCGACCTCGTGGTCGCCAACCAGGAGGAGAACCGCGCGCTCGACGTGCGCCGCCTCCGCGACGCCGGCGTGCCCGTCTGGGTCACCTCGATCGAGACCGTGCCGCAGGCGATCGCCTCCCTCGCCCGCCTCTACGACGAGGCGCTCGGCCTCCCCGAGCCCGGCTGGCTGGTCCGGGCGCGGGCCAGCTGGGACGGCCCGCCGCCGGCGCCGCGCGGCCGGGTCGTCGTACCGATCTGGCGGGACCCGTGGATGGTCGTCGGCCCGCGCACCTACACCGGCGACCTGCTGCGCCGGCTCGGCTGGGCCAATGCGTACGACGACGGGCCGGACCGCTATCCGGCGATCGACCTGGCCGACCTCGACCCGGCCGCGGTCGACCTGGTCCTGCTGCCCGACGAGCCCTATGTGTTCACCGCCGACGACGGCCCGGAGGCGTTCCCGGACATCACGACGCGGCTGGTGTCGGGACGCCTGCTGACCTGGTACGGCCCGGCGATGGTCGAGGCCCACGACGTGCTGTCAGGCTGACCCCGTGCGCGTCCTGGCGCGGCCCCGCGCCGAACGGCCGGATCGCCGGTGTCGTGCGCCTCACAGGCCGAGTCACGGATTCTTAACCAACGCGCTGGACATTGGAAACGTGAGGCGCGCAGGCTGGATGCATGAAGACGACCTCTCCTGAGACCCAGACCGCAGGGCGTCACCTCGAGCCCGTCGACGACCTCGACCCCGTGGACCGCACCCTCGTCCGCCGCGCCGCTCTCCGCAGCCGCCATGCCCAGGGCCTCTCGCGCCTGATGGAGGAGCGCAGCGACCTGCGCGGTGTCCATCCGCTCGCCGACTTCGTCGACGACGCCATCCGCTGGACCGCCTGAGGCGGGTCAGCGGCGCCGCCGGGCGGTGCCGAACATGCCCCGGGCGATCTCGGCGGCCGCGGTGCGCATGAACTGCTTGAACGCCGAGGACTGCACCACGTCCTTGGCGATCTTGCCGGCCCCGCCGCCGTCGTCCTTCTTCTTCGCCGTGCCGGCCTTCGGCTTGGCGGCGGGCGCGCCCTTCGCCTGATCGGCCGCCTTGGCGCCCTCCTCGAGCTTCTTGGCCAGGATCTCCCGGGCCGACTCGCGGTCGACGACCTCGGCGTACGTCGCGTAGCGGGAGCTGGCCTTGACGGTGGCCTCCATGGACTCCGTGCTGCTGGGCGCCATCAGCGACTCCGGCGCCCGCAGGCGGGTCCAGGCCACCGGCGTCGGCGCGCCCTTCTCGCCCATCACCGTGACGATGGCCTCGCCGATCCCGAGCGTGGTGATGACCTCGCCGAGGTCGTCGTACGCGCTCCGGGGGTAGGTGTTGACGGTCGCCTTGAGCGCCTTGGCGTCGTTGGGGGTGTGGGCGCGGAGCTGGTGCTGGATCCGCGAGCCGAGCTGCGCGAGCACGTCGTCGGGCACGTCGGTCGGGCTCTGCGTGACGAAGAAGACGCCGACGCCCTTGGACCGGATCAGCCGCACGGTCTGGGCGATCTGCTCGAGGAACGGCTTCGACGCGTCCTTGAACAGCAGGTGCGCCTCGTCGAAGAAGAACACCAGCTTGGGCTGGTCGACGTCCCCGACCTCGGGCAGGTCGTGGAACAGGTCGGCGAGCAGCCACATCAGGAAGGTGGAGAAGATCGCCGGCCGGTCCTGCAGGTTGGGCAGCTCGACCAGGTTGACCAGGCCGCGGCCGTCGGGCGCCTGCTGGAGCAGGTCGGCGGAGTCGAACTCCGGCTCGCCGAAGAACGCCTCGGCACCCTGGTCGGCGAACGCGATCAGCTCGCGCAGGATCACCCCGGCCGTCGCCGAGGACAGCCCGCCGAGCTCCTTGAGGTCGGCCTTGCCCTCGTCGCTCGTCAGGTGCTGGACCACGGCCCGCAGGTCCTGGAGGTCGAGCAGCGGCAGGCCCTGCTTGTCGGCGTAGTGGAAGACCAGGCCCAGGCTGGACTCCTGGGTGTCGTTGAGCCCGAGCACCCGGCTGAGCAGGATCGGGCCGAAGGAGGACACCGTCACCCGGATCGGGATGCCGATGCCCTGGCCGCCGAGCGCGTAGTACTCCACCGGGAAGGCCGTCGCCGTCCAGTCCTGCCCGACCGACTTCGTCCGCGCGAGGAGCTTGTCGTTGGCCTCGCCGGGGGTGGCGATGCCGGAGAGGTCGCCCTTGATGTCGGCGGCGAAGACCGGTACGCCGGCGGCGCTGAGCTGCTCGGCGAGCAGCTGGAGCGTCTTGGTCTTGCCGGTACCGGTCGCGCCGGCGACCAGGCCGTGCCGGTTGAGCATCGCCAGCGGGATCCGGATCGTGCTGGCGGAGAGCTGGTCCGGGCCGGTCATCAGGCCGCCCAGCTCGAGCGCGGGCCCCTCGAAGGCGTACCCGGGGGCGATCGCCTCCTCGATCGGGCTGCTCGCCGCGGGTGCGGGCGGCGCGTCGGTCGCCGGGGTCTCCGCCGCCGGGGCCTCGACGGGCGGGCTGTCAGGTGCTGCGTCGGGAGTGGGCGTCTGCTCCTGCGTCATGCCGGAACTCTAGGCGGAACACGCCGTCGCGGTCAGCGGGCGGACCGCCCCGTAGAATCCGAAGCCGTGATCTTCAAGCGCGTGGGGGTCGGGCGTCCCTACCCCGACCACGGCCTCGACTCCAAGGGGTGGGCTGCCGTGCCTCCGCGCCAGGTCCGGCTGGACCAGCTGGTCACGACCAAGGACACGCTGCAGCTGTCGTCCCTGCTCGACGAGGACTCGACGTTCTTCGGCGACCTCTTCGCCCACGTCGTGCTCTGGCAGGGCGACTACTACCTCGAGGACGGGCTGCACCGCGCCCTCCGTGCCGCGCTGCAGCAGCGGCACGTCCTCCATGCACGCGTGATCCGGATGGAGGGCTGAGACACCCATGGACGGTCTCGATGTCAGGGCGAGCAGCCGCTCGGCGATCACGCTGGGCGCGCTGGCGGTGGTGTTCGTCGCCGCCGCGGCGTGGGGCTGGTCGCGGGTGACCGAGCCGTTCCCCGAGAAGGCCGAGGCGGCGCCGTGCACCGACACGCTGATCCCGGCGGGGGACGACCTCGCGCCGCCGCAGGTGATGGTCACCGTGCTCAACGGGGGCGGCGCCAACGGCCTCGCGAGCAAGACGATGGACGAGCTCGTGGAGTTCGGGTTCGCCAAGGGCAGCCTCGGCAACGCGCCCGACACCGACGGCCCGGTGGCCGCGCAGGTGTGGTCCGACGACCCCGACGATCCGGCGACGATGCTGCTGGCGTCGTACCTCGGTGACGACGTCGACGTCGTCGACCAGCCCTCGGGCTACCCGGGCGTGACGATCGTGGTCGGCAAGCGGTTCCAGGGCGTCGTCCAGGGCCACCCGACGGTGACCGCCCGCGCCGATGCGTACGTCTGCACGCCGCCGCTCAGCAGCAAGCCCGACGACGCGACCTGAGCCTGAGCCTACGGGAGGTCAGTCCTCGAGCCACTGCGCGAGCCGGCCTCCGGTGCTGACCTGCCGCAGCCGCTGCTCGGTGGCCTCGCGGAGCCGGCGGGGCGTGACGACGATGAGGTCGTCGCCGTGGCGCAGGACGGTACGACGCTCCGGCACCAGCGTCTGGCCCTCCCGGACGACCATGGAGACGTTCGCGCCCACGGGCAGGCGCAGCTCGCCGACCTCGACGCCGTGCAGCTGCGACCCCGGGCTGATGGCGATCTGCAGCAGGTCGGCGGCCACCCGGTCCAGGGGCGCCGCCTCGACCTCGATCCCGCGGGGCTCCGAGCGGCGCGCGACGCGCAGCAGCCGGGCGGTGAACGGGAGCGACGGCGCCGTGATCAGCGTGTCGAGGACGACGAGGACGAAGACGATGTCGAACAGCCGGGTCGCGCCGTCGACGTCCTCGGCCAGCGGGATCGTGGCGAGGACGATGGGGACGGCGCCGCGCAGCCCGGCCCACGACAGGAAGGCCAGCTCCGCCCAGCGCATCGGCTTGACGACCGAGCTCACCACGACGGAGAGCGGCCGGGCCAGGAAGGTGAGGACGAGGCCGGCGACCACGGCCATGCCGACGGTCGTCCAGGACAGCCGGTCGGGCGACAGCAGCAGGCCGAGCATGACGAACAGCCCGATCTGGGCCAGCCAGGCCAGCCCCTCCACGAACGACCGCGTGGTCGGGCGGTGGGGCAGGTCGGCGTTGCCGAGGACGAGCGCGGCGACGTACACGGCCGCGAAGCCGCTGGCGTGCACCTCCGCGGCGGCGCCGTACCCGATCAGCGCCAGGCAGAGCACCGCGATCGGGTAGAGGCCGGACGAGGGCAGCGCGGCGCGCCGCATCACCCAGGCGCCGCCGAAGCCCGCCGCGAGGCCGATCGCGACGCCGGCGATCAGCTCGTAGAGCACGATGCCGGTTGTGCCGAGCAGGCCGTGCTCCCCGACGGCACCGGAGGAGACGAGGGTGACGAGGACGACGGTCGGGGCGTCGTTGAGGCCGGACTCCGCCTCGAGCGTGCCGGTGATCCGCTTCGGGAGCGGTACGACGCGCAGCACCGAGAAGACCGCGGCGGCGTCGGTCGGCGAGCAGACGGCGCCGAGCAGGATGGACAGCTGCCAGGAGAGCCCGAGCAGGAAGTGCGCCCCCAGCGCGACCACGCCGATCGAGATGAGCACGCCGACGGTGGCCAGGGACAGGCCCATCCGCATCGCCGGGCGCGCGTCGCGCCAGTTGGTCGTGAGACCACCCTCGGCGAGGATCACCGCGAGCGCGCCGAAGCCGATCGCGTGCGCGAGCTGCGCGTCGTCGAAGGCGATGCCGAGCCCGGACTCGCCCAGGGCGACGCCCATGAGCAGGTAGACGAGGAGGCTGGGGAGTCCGACCCCGGAGGACATCCGGACCGCCAGCACGGCGAGGAAGGTGACTCCGGCGCCGATCAGCAGGAACGCGTCGAGCTGGTGGACGTCGAAGGACATGAAATTGGCACTCGGCTCTCGTCGGGTGGCGGGGCCCTAGTCTATCGGTAGAACATGTTCTAGATTTCAGGGCGTGGCATCTGCGATCTCCAACGTCCCGGCCGGCCTGACCATTCCCGACGTCCTGCCGGCGAGCCTGCTGACCGACGAGACCGAGCGTGCCGACGTCGTCGTCGTGGGCTTCGGGATCGCCGGCGGGTGCGCCGCACTCGAGGCAGCGCGCGCCGGCGCCCGCGTGCTCCTGCTGGAGAAGGCGGCCGTGCACGGCGGCACGTCGTCGATGTCCGGGGGGCACTTCTATCTCGGCGGCGGTACGGCGGTCCAGCGGGCCACCGGCCACGACGACTCGGTCGAGGCGATGGCGGCGTACCTCATGGCCTCCACGAAGGACCCCGACGAGGAGAAGATCCGCGCCTACTGCGAGGGATCGGTCGCCCACTTCGACTGGCTGGAGTCGCTCGGCTTCGCTTTCGAGCGCTCCTACTTCCCCGGCAAGGCCGTGATCCAGCCCGGCACCGAGGGGCTGATGTTCACCGGCAACGAGAAGGTCTGGCCGTTCCGCGACCGGGTCCCGCCCGCCCCGCGGGCCACAAGGTCCCCGTGCCGGGCGACACCGAGGGCACCAGGATCGTGGTGGACCTGCTGCGCACCGCCGTCGAGGAGGCCGGCGTCGAGGTCCGCTACGAGACCGGCGCGACCAACCTCGTCGTCGACGGCCCGCCGGAGTCGGGCCGGGTGGTCGGGGTGGCCTGGAAGTCGTTCGAGCGCACCGGCGTGATCCGCGCCGACGGCGTCGTCGTCGCCGCGGGCGGGTTCGTGATGAACGCCGACATGGTCGCCCGCTACACCCCCGCGCTCGGATCCAAGCTGTTCACCCTCGGCTCGACGTACGACGACGGGCTGGGCATCCGCCTCGGCGAGTCCGTCGGCGCGGCCCTGGAGAACATGGAGGAGCCGTTCATCACCGCGCCGTTCTACCCGCCGTCCTCGCGGTGCAAGGGGATCATCGTCAACCGGGACGGCCGCCGGTTCGTCGCCGAGGACAGCTACCACGCGCGGACGTCGTACCACGTGATGCAGCAGCCGGACGCGGTCGCGTACCTCATCGTCGACAGCGAGCACCTCGGCGAGGACCACATGCCGCTCGTCCCGCTCAAGGACGGCTTCGAGACCCTCGAGGAGATGGAGGCCGGCCTCGGCATGCCCGACGGCGCGCTGGTCGCCACCGTCGAGCGCTACAACGAGCACGCGGCCGACGGCGAGGACCCCGACTTCCACAAGCACCCCGACTGGATCGCCCCCCAGACCGCCGGCCCGTGGGCCGTCCTCGACCTGTCGCTGGGCGTCGCGCTCTACGCCGGCTTCACCATCGGCGGCATGGCCACGACCGTCGACGGCGAGGTCCGGCGTACCGACGGCTCGGTGGTCCCGGGCCTGTACGCCGCCGGCGCCTGCGCGTCCAATATCGCCCAGGACGGCAACGGCTACTGCTCCGGCACCCAGCTCGGCGAGGGTTCCTTCTTCGGCCGCCGAGCCGGGCGCCACGCCGCCTCGGCCCGGGCGCGCGAGCGCAGCGAGGCGCGGTAGCCGACCCGGCGGAAACTGACCGCGAGCGCAGCGAGCCGGGGCAGTTTGCGCCGGGTCGGCGTCTCAGGGAGGTCAGGATGCGCCGGGTCGCGGTGACAGGATGACCGGGTGACCGATCGCCTCACCGCCGCCGCCCGGGCGAACGTGCCGCCCTTCCACGTGATGGATCTGCTGGCCGCGGCGGCCGAGCGGCAGCGCACCCACGGCGACCTCGTCAACCTGGTGGCGGGCCAGCCCAGCACCGGCGCCCCGGCGACCGTCAACGCCGCGGCGATCCGGCTGCTCGGCGGCGGCGACCCGCTCGGCTACACGACCGCGACCGGGATCGTCGAGCTGCGCGCGGCGATCGCCGGCCACCACCGCCGGCGCTACGGCATCGAGGTGACCGCCGACGACGTGGTGCTGACGACCGGCTCCAGCGGCGGCTTCCTGCTGGCCTTCCTCGCGGCGTTCGACGCGGGGGCGCGGGTGGGGATCGCCCGGCCCGGCTACCCCTGCTACCGCAACGTGCTGGCCGCGCTGGGCTGCGAGGTGGTCGAGATCCCGACCGGCCCGGACACCCGCTTCCAGCCGACACCGCTGCAGCTGGCGCAGACGCACGCCCGGCAGCCGCTCGACGGCGTCGTGGTCGCCAGCCCCGCCAACCCGACCGGCACCATGCTGCTGCCCGAGGAGCTCGCCGCGATCGCGCGCTGGTGCGAGGACAGCGGCGTGCAGCTGGTCTCCGACGAGATCTACCACGGCATCCAGTACGCCGGCGCCCGGGCGAGCTGCGCCTGGGAGACCTCCCGGGAGGCGGTCGTGTTCGGCTCGTTCTCGAAGTACTTCTCGATGACCGGCTGGCGGCTGGGCTGGATGCTCGCGCCCGAGCGGCTGCGCCGGCCGGTCGACGTACTCACGGGCAACTTCTCGATCTGCCCGCCGGTGCTCGCCCAGCAGGCGGCGCTGGCCGCCTTCGAGGACGCGGCGTACGCCGAGCTGGACGGCCACGTGCAGCGCTACGCCCACAACCGCGGGCTGCTGCTCGACGGCCTCCAGCGGCTCGGCATCACCCGGCTCGCCCCGGCGGACGGCGCGTTCTACGCCTACGCCGACGTCGGCCACCTGACGAGCGACTCGATGGCCTACTGCCGCGATCTGCTGGCCCGCACGGGCGTCGCGGTCGCCACCGGCATCGACTTCGACACCGTCGACGGCGGCCGGTTCCTGCGGTTCAGCTTCGCCGGGACCGCCGACGAGATCACCACCGCGCTCGACCGGCTGGACGGCAACCTGTAGAAGAGTGGCGGGGGAATCCGCAGGTTTGGCACGGACACGAAAGGGGAAGGGCGCGTCTCATGTACGGCGACAGCGAGGTCATCCGGCGTCGTGCCGCGCAGCTGCGGGACCAGGGTGCCGACGTCCGCGCCCTCGCCGACGAGCTGGTCGCACGGGTCGAGGGCCTCGGGTGGACCGGCCGCGCCGCCGAGGCGATGCGGGAGCGGGTGACCGACCGCGCCAGCCACCTCCGGGTCGCCGCCGACCGCCACATCGGCGCCGCCGACGCCCTCGCCGACCACGCGGAGAGCGTGGACGCGGTGCGCGAGGAGATCGCCGCGACCCAGGCGCGGGTGTCCGCGCTGGTCGCCGACGCCCGGGCCCGGATCGCCGCGATCGCCGCCCGCAACGAGACCAACGACGGCCCGCAGGTCTCGCCCGACCCGCTCGACGAGGTGCTCGACGCCTTCACCCCGCCCCCGCCGGGCCACCGCGACTGGCTCGCCGTCGACGTCCCCGGCCTGGAGCGCTGATCGGCGCATGCCCACCGTCGACCTGACCTCGCTCGCGCCCCCCGACCGCGCGATCTCCGACAACTCGGACACCTCGGACGCCGCCGGCGCCCTGGCGGCCGCCCCTCGCCGGATCGGCCTGAACCTGGTCGAGCTCCAGCACGCCGCGCACCTCGCGGGCGACGCGCCGCTGCCCTTCGAGGTCGCCGCGCCGCCGACCGCGGACGCCATGCAGGCGCGGCTCGGACAGAGCCCGGCCTCCCTCGACGACCAGTCCTTCCGCACCGTGGTGGCCGCGCTGCACGACCCGGCCGATGCCCTCGAGCGGCGCGGCCTGACCGCCGACGGCGTCCTCGACCCCGGCCTCGCCGGTGCGATCGGCCTGCTCGCGTCGCCGCACTTCGCGCTCGACGTCGACGTCGCGATGGGCGGGGTGCAGGCCAAGGTCTGGCACCGGCAGGACGGCGGCGCGGTCGCCTCGCTGGCCACCGTCGACGGGATCGTCTACGAGCTCGGCTGGTTCGGCGCCGACGCCTGGGCCGCCGAGCTGGCCCGGGTCGCCGCGGTCTCCGAGGAGGTCGCGCTCGGGACCTCGGCCGTGCCGTCGTACGTCGACCTGCCGTTCGAGCTCGCCGACGCCGCCGCCGAGGCGAGCGGGTCCGGTCGCGGCGACCTGCTGCCGGTGCTCGCGGCCCGCCACGGCGGCGCCGTACGCGGACCCGACGGCGCTCTGGACGACGCCTCCGTGGTCGCCGTGCTCGCCGCCCTCGCGGGCGAGGCCCGCGGCCGGCTGCGGGCGCTGGTCGCCGACGTCTCCGGCGCCGAGGTCGACACCGTCGGCGTCGTCTCCTGGACCCTGCTCGCCGACGGCTGGCGGGCGCTGCGTCCGCACCACGACGGCGGCGTGCTGCGCCTGGAGGTGCGCGCGGTCGCGCCGGACGAGCTCGCCACGGTCGTCGCGCCGGTGCTCGGGGAGGCGGCCCGGTGACCGACGCCCACGAGACCGAGCTCGGCCGCACGGCCGGCAGCGTGGCGGACGGCGGCGAAGCCGCATCGCGCGACGCCCGCGGTCCGAGCGGAGCGAGCGACCGTGCGGCGAGCTCGATATCCGACACGCTCGGCCCCGACGGGCCGTACGACCAGATGCTGCGCCTGGCCGACCTGTTCGACGACGCCGGCGCCCAGATGCGGGAGTGGTCCCAGCTGGGCCGCGACGTCCTGGCCGACCCCGAGGTCGCCGACTCCGCACCGCTCTCCCCCACGACGTGGGCGAGCGCCGAGGAGGAGGTCCGCGCCGCGACCACCGGCAAGGGCAGCCTGCTGAGCCGCTCCATCGAGCTCGACGCCGACGCGCTGGTGCTGCGCGCGACCGTGCTGACCTACCGCTGGATCGACGAGCTCCAGGCGGCGGCGTACCAGACCCTCGGCTCGATCGCCGGCAAGGCCATCGGCTACCTCGCGCCCGAGGTCAACCTCGGCGGCGCGATCGTCGCGGCGGGCCTGATCGAGACCGACGCGCTCGACCGCGACGGCGTCGCGGCGTACCTCGGCGAGCTGGCCGAGGCCAACCCCGAGCTGATGGAGCACGTCACCACCGGCGGCGGCGTGCTCGACAGCCTGCAGATGCGGGGCCTGCTCACCGCGGGCGTGCTGGCCGGTGACGCCGGGCGCTCGGCGCGCGCCGGTGGACTGCGGGCCACCGGCATCACGCCGCTGGCCGACGACTGGAGCGCCGCGCTGCGCGATGTCGCGATCGGCCTCACCACGGCCGACCCCGGAACGCCGGCCGCGGAGGTCGACGAGCCGGCCGAGACGCCGGCCGGGCTGGGCGACCTGATGACGCTCCTCGACCGCAGCGCCGAGGGCGAGCCGGTCCGGATCCTCCGGGTCGCGCCCGGCCGACTGCTCGCCCTGCTCCCCGGCTGTGCCGCGCCCACGCCCACCGCGGCCGGCCGGCTGCGCCTGGTCTCCGGTGACGCCTCGGGGGAAGCGGCGGCGGTCATCCGGGCGCTCGCGGCGGCCATCGAGGCGGACGGAGCCGATGGAGCGGACGGAGCGGACGGAGCGGACGGAGCGGACGGAGCGGACGGAGCGGACGGAGCGGACGGAGCGGACGGAGCGGACGGAGCGGACGGAGCGGACGGAGCGGACGGAGCGGACGGAGCCGATGGCGCCGGCGAGCCGGGCCGGGTGATGCTGGTCGGTCGCGGCGGCGGCGCCGCGATCGCCCTGGAGATCGCGACCCGGACCGACCTGACCGGCTTCGTCGTCGACCAGGTCGTCACCGCCGACGCCCCCGCCACCCAGCTCGCCCTGCTCCCCGGCAGCGTGCAGGTCCTCTCGCTGGAGGACCGCAGCGACCCCGTCGCCCTCCTCGGCTCGCTGATCAACGCCGGGGCGGCCAACCGCCTCACCGTCGTGTACGACGCCGGGTCGGACCCCGGCGTACCCACCGTCGTCGCCGGCGGTCGGGCCGCCGACCGCGCCGACCACCCGGACCTCGTCGCCGCTCTCGACCGCTGGCGCGCCCTGGGCTACCTGCGCCCCGCCTGATTCGCCCGCTGTTCCCGCGCCCCATGCGAATCTGTCGCTGATCCGCCCGTTTCCCGACGAATTCGCATGGGGCGCGGTTCAGAGTCCGCGATCCCCGTCACACCCGAGCAGGCCCCACCAGGCCGCGCAGCTGCCTTTCTGTCCGATCTCCTTGACAAAACCGGGGTCAATGTACGCAACATGGTGTTGCGCTAACAACGTGCATGCTCCCGCTTTCGATGAAGAGAACGGACCGAGGACCCATGACTGCGACTGCCGACGCCCCGATCGACACCCCCACCGCGAGCGACCTGGAGGGCCTGAGCTACCAGGAGACCCTGCGCGTGCTCTCCGAGGCGTCGGTCCACCAGCACTTCGACGCCTTCCTCGACATCGCCTGGGACAGCCCGGAGTTCGAGGTCGTCGACGACGACCCGCGCTGGGTGCTCCCGGAGGTCGACCCGCTCGGCCAGACCGAGTGGTACCGGTCGCTCCCGCTGGAGCGGCAGATCGAGATCGGCAAGTACCGCCTCGCCAACATCATGAAGGTCGGCCTGCAGTTCGAGCAGGTGCTGATCGGCGGCGTGATGAGCCACCTCATCGCGATGCCCAACAACCGGGCCGAGTTCCGCTACTCCACGCACGAGGTCACCGAGGAGTGCCACCACACCCAGATGTTCCAGGAGGGGGTGAACCGGATCGGCGTCGACGTCCAGGGCGGCCCGAGGTGGTTCGTGAAGGTCGCGCCCTTCCTCTGCCTGGCCGGCGGCCCGCTCCCCAACATCTTCTTCATCGGCATCCTCGCGGGCGAGGAGCCGATCGACTACCTGCAGAAGTCCGTGCTCCGCTCGGGCCACCCGATGCACCCGATCGTCGAGCGGGTCATGCAGATCCACGTCGCCGAGGAGGCCCGCCACATCGGCTTCGCGCACGCCTACCTGGTCGAGCGCTCCCGCGACTGGGGCCGGCTGCAGCGCTTCGGCATCTCGCTGGCCTACCCGGTCATCATGCGCACCCTGTGCGACGTGATCATGAAGCCCAGCCGCCGGATGCAGAAGGACCTGGGCATCCCGCGGTCGGTCATGCGCGAGGTCTACTGGCGGAGCCCGCAGTCGGAGAAGCTGCTGCGCGACACCTTCGGCGACGTCCGCATGCTCGCCGAGGAGCTCGGCCTGATGAACCGGGCCTCCCGTCCGATCTGGCGCGCCCTGGGCATCGCCGGCACCGCCTCGCGGTTCCGCAGCGAGCCCAAGTCCGCCGCGGCCTGACGGCCGAGCCATGCCCTACGTCGTCACGCAGTCCTGCTGCGCCGACGCCTCGTGCGTCGTCGCCTGCCCGGTCAACTGCATCCACCCCGCGCCGGGCGAGCCCGGCTTCGGCACCACCGAGATGGTGTACGTCGACGCGACCGCCTGCGTCGGCTGCGGCGCCTGCGCGACCGCGTGCCCGGTCGGGGCGATGGTGCCGGACGCCGCGCTGACGACGAAGCAGCTGCCCTTCCTCGACCTCAACGCCGCCTACTACGACACCTTCCCCCACGCCGACCGCACTCCCGTCGCGCTGGTCCCGCAGCAGCGGCGGCTCACCCGGCCCGGGCCGTTCCGGGTCGCGGTCGTCGGCGCGGGCCCGGCCGGGCTCTACACGGCCGACGAGCTGCTCAAGCACCCCGAGGTCCACGGCGTCGACGTCTACGACCGGCTGCGCACGCCGTACGGCCTGGTCCGGCACGGCGTCGCGCCGGACCACGCGTCGACCAAGCTGGTCACCCGGCTGTTCGAGGCGATCGAGCGGCAGCCGCGGTTCCGCTACTTCCTCGACGTCGCGGTCGGCGCCGACGGCGGGATCACCCTGGCCGACCTGCGCAGGCACTACGACGCCGTCGTGTACGCCGTCGGCGCCTCCGCCGACCGCAGCCTCGGCATCCCCGGCGAGGACCTCGCCGGCTCGGTGGCCGCGACCGCCCTGGTGGGCTGGTACAACGGCCACCCCGACCAGCAGGAGCTGGACGTCCCGCTCCGGCACGAGCGCGCGGTGGTGGTCGGCAACGGCAATGTCGCCCTCGACGTCGCCCGCGTCCTGGCCCGCCCCCTCGACGTACTGGAGCGCACGGACCTGGCGCCCGGGCCGCTCGAGCAGCTGCGCGCCAGCCGGGTCCGCGAGGTGGTCGTGCTCGGCCGTCGCGGCCCCGCGCAGGCGGCGTTCACCGTGCCCGAGCTGATCGGTCTGGCCGCGCTCGACGACGTCGACGTGGTGGTGGACGCCGACCCGGCGCTGCTGGCCGGCGACGACCAGCGCAGCGCACTGCTCCGCGAGCTGGCCGAGCGGCCGGTCGACCCGGCGTCCACGAGGCGCCGGATCGTGCTCAGCTTCACCTCCTCCCCCGTCGAGATCCTCGGCGAGGACGGCCGGGTCACCGGCGTCCGGGTCGCCCGCAACGACCTCGTCCCCGGCGACGACGGCACGATCCGCGCCCGGGCCACCGACGACGTCCACACGATCGAGACGGGCCTGGTCGTCCGCTCCGTCGGCCACCGCGGCCGACCCGTCGCCGGGCTTCCGTTCGACGAGGCCGCCGCGGTCGTCCCCAACGAGAAGGGCCGGGTCGAGCCCGGCGTGTACGTCGTGGGCTGGATCAAGCGCGGTCCGGTCGGCTTCATCGGCACCAACAAGACCGACGCGCAGGAGACCGTCGAGACCCTCCTCGACGACCTCGACGCCGGCCTCCCCGCCCCTACCGGCTCGGCGTCCGCCATCGCGGCGCTGGTCGCCGAGCGGCACCCCGACGCCGCCGACCTCGCCGCCTGGCAGCGCCTCGACGCCGCCGAGCGCGATCGCGGCACCCGGGCCGGCCGTCCCCGCGCCAAGATCACCGACGTCGGCGAGCAGCGCTCGATCGCCGCGCCGCCGGTCGTCGTACGCCGCCGAGGCCTGCTTCGGCGTACGGTGGCGCTGACGTCGTGACGACCAGCCGAGGAGGTGTCGCCATGGGGACGGCGAGACGGGACCAGCCCGACGGCCGGAAGCGACGCTGGCAACAGCACAACGCCGACCGCCGGCAGGCCGTGATCGACGCCGCCCTCACCGTGCTGGCCCGGGACCTGGAGCCGGGAGCGGAGCTGAGCGTCCAGCAGATCGCCGACGAGGCGGGCGTGCACCGCACCGTGCTGTACCGCTACTTCGCGGACCGCACCGACCTCGACGTCGCCATCCAGCAGGAGATCTGCAACCGCGCGGGCGTGCTGCTGCTCGCCGCGGTCACCCTCGAGGGCACGCCGCGCGAGATCGCGCACCGGATCATCGACGCGTACGTCGGCTGGGGCGCCGAGAACGTCGCGCTGATGAGGTTCGCCGAGCGCGACATCGCCGGCGCCGCCTCCAAGCCGCTCGACGACGCGATCGGCCAGATCGCCGAGCAGATCGAGCTGGTCATCGGCGGCTTCCTCGCGCTGCTCGACGCCGAGGTGAGCGACGAGGACCGCGACGCGCTCACGCCGTACGTCTTCCTGCTCGTCGGCGGCGTGATGGCCGCCGTGCGCAGCTGGAGCTCCCGCGACGAGCTCCGTCCCCCGGCACCCGCGTTCACCCGGCTGCTCGCCGACGTGACCTGGCTGCAGATCGAGGGGCTCGCCGCGTCCCGCGACATCGAGGTGCCCGACCTTCCGGTCGAGCAGCTCCTGAACATCGAGGAAGCCTGAATGAGCGACTCCCCTGCCGTCACCCCGGAGCACCTCGACGTGCTCATCATCGGCGCCGGCCTGTCCGGCATCGACGCGGCCTACCACGTGAGCAAGGCGTTCCCGTCGAAGTCCTACGCCCTCCTCGAGATGCGCGACGCACTCGGCGGCACCTGGGACCTGTTCCGCTACCCGGGCATCCGCTCCGACTCCGACATGCACACCCTCGGCTTCGGCTGGAAGCCGTGGAAGGGCGCCAAGGCGATCGTCGACGGGCCCGACATCCTCGCCTACCTGAAGGAGGCGGCGGCCGAGAACGGCATCGACGAGCACATCCGCTACCACCACAAGCTGGTGCACGCGGAGTTCTCCACCGCCGACGCGCGCTGGACCGTCACCGTCGAGCGCACCGACACCGGCGAGACGCTCCAGCTGACCGCCGGCTTCCTGTGGTCGACGTCGGGCTACTACCGCTACGACGAGGGCTTCACGCCCCTGTTCGCCGGCGTCGAGGACTTCGAGGGGCAGGTCGTGCACCCGCAGCACTGGCCCGAGGACCTCGACTACCAGGGCAAGCGGATCGTCGTGATCGGGTCGGGCGCCACCGCCGTCACGCTGATCCCCGCGCTGGCCGACTCCGGCGCCGGGCACGTCACGATGCTGCAGCGCACGCCGACGTACATCATCAGCCAGCCGACGTACGACAAGGTGTCGGCGCAGATGTACCGCCGGCTGCCCGACAAGCTCGCGCAGAAGCTGGTCCGCACCCGCTACCTCACCAGCCGAATCGCGTTCTACGAGTTCTGCCAGGCCCGGCCGAAGGAGTCGCGGGCGCTGCTGCGCAAGCTGCTCGAGCGGCAGCTGCCGACCGACGTCGACTTCGACGAGCACTTCAAGCCGCCGTACGACCCGTGGGACCAGCGGCTGTGCGCCGTCCCCGGCGGCGACCTGTTCAAGGCGCTGCGTCACCACACCGTCGACATCGTCACCGACCACATCGACCGGTTCACGCCGAAGGGCATCCTGCTGAAGTCGGGCAGGGAGCTGGAGGCGGATATCGTCATCACCGCCACCGGCCTCAACCTGCAGATCTTCGGCGGCGCCACCCTCGGCGTCGACGGCGCCGAGGTCAAGCCCGCCGACACCATGGCCTACAAGGGCCTGATGCTGAGCGAGATCCCCAACTTCGCGTTCATCATCGGCTACACGAACGCGTCGTGGACGCTCAAGGCCGACCTCGTGTGCGCGTACGTCGTCAAGCTGCTCAGGCGGATGGACGAGACCGGCGCCCGGCTGGTCGTCCCCCGTCGCGATCCGTCCGTCACGGAGGAGCCCTTCCTCGACTTCGAGGCCGGCTACGTGATGAGGTCCATCGACTCGCTGCCCAAGCAGGGGTCGACGTACCCGTGGCGGCTGAAGATGAACTACTTCAAGGACGTGCTGGTGTTCCGCAAGCCGGTGGACGACGAGGCGCTGGAGTTCGCGGGCTGAGATCGGGTGCAGGAATCGCCGCTTCAGCGGCGAAACTGGCGCTTCTTGACCGTTGCAACGGTCAAGAAGCGCAGGAAACGCCGCTGAAGCGGCGATTCCTGCACCCTCACCACGCGAGGTCGTGCACGAACTCACTGAGCTGAGTGAGATTCCGGCACTCGATCATCCGCACGATCTCGCCGTACGTCGGGGCGGCGGAGTCGCCGGTGCCCCAGTTCCGCTCGTGCTCGGGGTTGAGCCAGAACGCCCGCTTCACCGACCCGGCGAGCCGCTTGAGCGCGTCCTCGTGGAGGTCGCTGTAGTTGGAGCGGGCGTCGCCGAGGATGAGCAGCGTGGTCTTCGGGGTGAGCGCGTCGAGGTGGGACTCCTCGAACTTCGTGAACGCCCGCCCGTAGTTCGTCCGACCCCACAGCGCGGCGTGCGACGCGGCCGCCGCGAGATCGGAGAGCACGTCCACCGGGTCGGCGCCGGGGCGGAAGTGGCCGGTGACCTCGTGGACGTGGTCGATGAAGGTGAAGGCGCGCATGCTCTGGAACACCTCGCGCAGCGCGAACACGAACAGCAGCGTGAACTGCGCGAAGTTCGCCACCGAGCCGCTGACGTCGCAGAGCACGACCAGGTCGGTGCGGTGCGGGCGCTTGGGGCGGTGGTGGGTGGTGATGGGGACGCCGCCGGTGGCGATGGAGGCCCGGACGGTACGACGGAAGTCCAGCGGGGCCGTGCGCGCGTGGCGGGAGTGCTGCTCCTTGGCCAGCCGGGTCGCCAGGCGCCGTGCCAGCGGGAAGATCTCCTTGCGCATCTCGTCGAGGTCGGTGCGCCGGGCGGCCATGAACGCCAGCTTGTCGATGCTGGGCCGGACGGCGACGTCGGCGACGTGGTCGGGGCCCTTCTCCTCGGCGATCCGGCGGCGGGCGTCGTCCTCGACCATCGCGGTGAACGACCCGATCCGCCGGTTGGCCTGCCGCCGGGCGTCCTCCGCGTCGGCGCCCTCGCCCATCAGGCCCGCGACGAGCCGGTCGACGAGCTCCTGCGGCGCGACCCGCTGGAGGGCGGTGTACGCCGACCACGACGACAGCCCCGGTCCGCGGCCGGGCATCGCCCCGAAGACACCCACCATCTCGGCCGCCATCCGGCGCAGCTCGGCCTCGTCGAGCTGCGGGCCGTCGAGCGCCTCGGCGAGCCGGTCGCGGAAGTCGGCGAGCGCGGACGCGTTGTCGCGGACCGCCCCGCCGTCGTCCCCGGCATCCGCGTCCCCGGCTTCCTGGTCCCCGGCGGAGGCCGCCCCGTCCCCCACCATCGCGGGGAAGTAGACGTCGAAGAGCGCGTCGAACGTCGTCCGTTGCGCCTGCTTCTTGACCATCGTCGCCGCGAACGCGTCGCGCACCGTCGCGCGCTCGCCCCAGCGGACGGTACCGAGCGCGGCCAGCGAGTCGAGGTCCTCGGCGAGGGAGACCGACAGCCCGGCACCGCGCAGCGCCTCGACGAACGCCAGGTGGCGGTCGAGGAGCCCGGACTGCTCGGCGCTCATCGTCAGGCCCTCGCCAGCTTCAGCTCCTTGACCGCCCGCTGGTGGTCGGACTGGTGCTTGAGCACGGCGCCGAGGGTGTCGGCGATCGCCTTCTCGTCGAGGTCGCGGATCTCCAGCGCGATCAGGGTCCGCGCCCAGTCGACGGACTCCGCGATCGAGGGCGCCTTCTTCAGCTCCAGCTCGCGCAGCCGGCCGACGGTCGCGACCAGCTGCTCGGCGATCCGGTCGTCGAGGCCGGGCACCTGCTGCTGCAGGATCTGCCGCTCGCGCGCGGCGTCGGGGTAGTCGATGTGGAGGTACAGGCAGCGGCGCTTGACCGCCTCGGACAGCTCGCGGCTCGCGTTCGACGTCAGTACGACGAAGGGCCGGCGGGTCGCCGCCACGGTCCCCAGCTCGGGGATGGTCACCTGGAAGTCGCTGAGCACCTCCAGCAGCAGGCCCTCGACCTCGATGTCGGTCTTGTCGACCTCGTCGATGAGCAGCACGGTCGGCTCGTCGCGGCGGATCGCGGTCAGCAGCGGCCGGGTGAGCAGGAACTCCTCGCTGAAGATGTCGTCGTGGGTCGCGTCCCAGTCGACCCCGCCCTCACCGGAGCCGCCCGCGTTGGCGGCCTGGATGCGGAGCAGCTGCTTCTTGTAGTTCCACTCGTACAGCGCCCGTGCCTCGTCGAGGCCCTCGTAGCACTGCAGCCGGACCAGCTCGGCTCCGGTCGCCCGCGAGACCGCCTTGGCCAGCTCGGTCTTGCCGACGCCGGCCGGGCCCTCCAGCAGCAGCGGCTTCTCCAGCGCGCCGGCGAGGTAGGTGGTGGTCGCGGTGGCGGCGTCCGCGAGATAGCCCGCCGTCGCGAGCCGGGCGGCCGCGTCGGCCGGTGCGTCGAACCAGTTCATGATCCCCATCCTGCCGTGACGGCGTGTCTGCCCGGTCACGCGGTCGTGACCCGAGCGCCGCCGCGTCGTTGTGATCGGCAGTGGGGAAGGCCCGCTCGACGGGCGATCATCAGATGGCAAGGGGGACGGTCGTGCACGATTCCGTCGCGTCCCCGAGCTGGCCCCGGGTGGCCGTCCACGCCGTGCGTACGGCGATCACGATCGCCGCGCTCACCCTGCTCGTCGGCTTCGGCGCGCTGGGCAACGTCGCCTCGCCCGGACCGGCCGCCCCGTCCCACCGGGTCGACATGTCCGCGGGCCCGCTCGACGCGATGATGCAGCAGAACCGCTGCTCCTTCACCGGCTTCGACCGCGACGTCATCCCGAGCAAGGCGATCGTCCGGACCCCGGACGGGAGCGTCGAGCTGGTGTCCTTCGACCGCGGCTGGGCGGTGTTCAGCGGTGCGATCGCCGGCGAGCTGGTCGCCGTCTGCCTCGGGCCGACGCGCGCCGGGTGATCCGGGTTCACCCTCGGGCCTGCCGGCTGGCGGGCCGGTGCCGTACGCGTCCCGGCGCTGACTACGGTGGGCCTGCGCCCCGACGTATGAAGGAGCAGTGGTCGCCCGTGTCCGGAGCCCGGCTTCCCGCGGCCCTGCTCGTGCTCGTCCTCGGCTGCGCCGGGCTGGCCGGCTGCTCCGCCGGCGAGGACCCGGAGCCGGCGGGTCCGGCGGTGCAGCGGTCAGAGGTGGTGCGGGTGCCGCAGGACGCGGCGACCATCGGCGAGGCCCTGGAGTCCGTCGCCGAGGACGGGCTCGTCCTGGTCGGGCCCGGCACCTATCCCGAGCAGGTGCTGGTCGAGGTGGCGGGCGTGACGATCCGCGGCACCGACCGCAACGACGTGGTCGTCACCGGCGAGGGCCGGCGGACGTCGGGGATCGTGGTGATCGCCGACGGGGTGACGGTCGAGAACCTGACCGTCACCAGCACGACCCTGTACGGCGTGCTGTTCACCGGCGTGCACGAGGGCCGTGAGGTGCTGACCCCGGGCCAGGACGGCTACGAGTCGTTCGACCCCGCACGGTTCCCGCCGCTGGAGCGGTTCCGGATCGACCACGTGACGGCGACCAACAACGGCCTCTACGGCATCTACGCGTTCAACACGCGCCACGGCGTGATCGTCGACTCCTGGGCCTCCGGGTCCGCGGACAGCGGGATCTACGTCGGCCAGTGCCGCGAGTGCGACACCGTCGTCTCCGGGAATGTCGCCACCCGCAACGCGGTGGGCTTCGAGAACGCCAACGCGTCCGACTCGCTGACGATCGTCGGCAACCGGTTCAGCGGCAACCGGGTCGGGATGACGCTGACCTCCAACTACCAGGAGGCCTTCGTCCCCCAGCGCGGCAACCTGGTCGCCGGCAACGTCGTCACCGACAACAGCGAGCAGCGGTCGCCGTCCCAGGCGGACGGCGGGTGGGGCATCGGCGTCGGCATCGGCGGCGGACAGGACAACCGCCTGGTGCGCAACCTGGTGGCCGGCAACCTGCGCGCCGGCGTCCTGCTCGACAGCGTCGAGGACGTGCCGAGCACCGGCAACACGCTGCAGGGCAACGCCTTCCGCCGCAACGGGGTCGACGTGGCCAACGCCTCCAGCGAGCTGACCCCCGCCGCGGGCAACTGCGTCACCAGGAGCGCGGGGCTGTCGGCCCTTCCGCCCACGCTCCTCGACAGCTGTACGGCGCCCGCGCAGCCGGCTGCGACCGTCGCCGACCTGCCCGGTGGCCAGGCGCCCGCCGGGATCAGCTTCCTCGAGGTGCCGCTGCCCGGCGACCTGCCCTCGCTGGAGGCCGGGGACGGCGTCCCGGCACCGCTGCCGGCCACCGTCGCGCACCCCGACCTCGCCCAGGTGCGGGTGCCCGCGGCGACGCTGCTGGCCGACCTCGGATGAGCGGCGCGGACGGCGGCGGGTCGCCGCCGACGGCCACCCGCCGCCGGCTGCTGGCCGGCTCCGCCGCCGGGCTGGCGGCGGGCGGCGGGGCCGGCTGGTGGGCCGGCGCCCGCGGCGACGCCACGAGTACGCCGACCACGCCGACCACGGCGGACCCCACGAGCCCGGCCGGCGCCAGCGACGACGGCGCTCCCGTCGCGGCACGCGGCCGGCGCCAGGCCGGGGTCGACCGTCCGGTCCGGCCGCCGCACCACCTGTCCTTCGTCGTCCTCGGGGAGCAGGGCGATGCGGCGCTCGGCCGGACGGACGTCGCGGCGCTGCTCGCCGGCCTGGGCGAGCAGGTGGACGTCCTCACGACATCGGGCGACCCCCGCCTGCCCGACATGCCGGGGAATCTCACGGTCCAGGTCGGCGTCGGCGCCGCCTGGGCGGACCTGGCCGAGCCCGGGCTCGGCGACCGGGTGCGGCTGCCCGCGTTCCGGGGCAGCGACGCTCTGGCCGCGGACCTGCGGGGCGGGGACCTGGTACTGGCCGTCGCCGCTGACGACCCGGCGCTCCCCGACCACGTCGTCGACCTGCTCCTCGCGGACCTGCCCGGCCTGCGGGTGCGCTGGACTCAGCGCGCCTTCCGCTCGCCGGGCACGGGCGCCGTCGTCCGCAACCCCCTCGGCTTCCTCGACGGCATCGTGCAGCCCGAGGACGCCGCCGCGATGGACGCCGGCGTGTGGATCCGCGACGGCGCGGCGACCGACGGGACGATCGGGGTGGTCCGCCGGTTCACCCTCGACGGCGCGGCCTTCGCCCGACTCGGTGCCGACGAGCAGGCGGCGGTGATCGGGCGCCGGCCCGACGGGACACCGCTGAGCGGCGGCGCCGCGGACGCCGACGTCGACCTGACGGCGAAGACCCCGCACGGGGAGTACCTCGTGCCCGCGGACTCCCACGTCCGGGCGGCCCACCCGTCGTTCACCGGCTCGGCACTGATGGCGCGGCGCAGCTACGCGATCCGGGTCGACGCCGACGGCGCCGCACCCCGGCCGGGCCTGCTCTTCTGCAGCTTCCAGGACGACGTGCGCGTCTTCGCCCGCACCCAGCAGCGGATGGACCGGGTCGACCGGCTGATGGACTTCGCCACCCCCACCGCCGAGATCGGCTTCCTCGTCCTGCCCGGGTTCGCCCCGGACCGCCCGCTCGGCAGCACGCTGTTCGGGAGCTGACCGCCGAGCCGACCGCCGAGGTCGACCAGGCTCAGCCGCCCCTGCGCGAGGCCAGCACCTCGCTCGCCCGGGTCCGCAGCGCACCGTCGTCGGGACCGGACGCGACGACGTCGACGCGGGCGAGCTCGCCGTCCGCCTGCCCCAGGTAGGCCTCGAACCGGACCAGCGCGCCGTCGTCGTCGAGCCAGTACCGGGTCCGGCCCGAGGCCGCGCCGCCGCCCGCCGACGCCGTCGCCTCGGCCGGCCGGGGTCCCTCGAAGACCGCGACCCGGGTCCCGTCCACCTCGTCGGAGCGCAGGCGGCGGGCCGTGCTCTGCCGCAGCAGGGCCGGATTCTCGGGCCGGTCGCTGCCCAGGTTGAGCGTGAGCGCGAGGAAGATGTCCTGGGCGTACTGCGTCGACAGCGCGCGCTGACTCCACGCGCCCGGCTCCGGCGGCGCCGCGTCCGGGGCGCCCGGCGCCGTCGCGACGGTGGCGAGGTCCCAGGCCACGAAGCCGGTGTCGGAGTCCTCGCCGTCGTGGGTCTCGAAGGTCCCCCAGGCGAGGTGCTCGCGCAGGTCCAGCGAGACGGTGTAGGAGATCGCGGGCGAGCCCGGCCACCTCATCGCCACCCGCACCGGCGAGGCCGAGTAGAGCTGGAAGCGCACCAGGGCCAGCTGCTCGGCCTCCGCGCCGGTCAGTGGCCGCGGGTCGTCAGCCGGCTCCGGCCGCGCGGCGCCGGAGCCGGCGCCACAGCCGGACACCCCCAGGCCCAGCGCACCCAGCCCGAGCGCGCCCAGCGCACCGCCGAGCAGGGTCCTGCGTCGTACCGGCGTCACCGGCGACCTCCTCGTCCTCGTGCCATCGTCTCGACCTCCCGACGCACCGCACCCCGGGCTCCGCTCGTCGCGGAGCCCGGGGCGGTGGGGCCGTGAGCCGGTCCCCGGATCAGCTCACGGGGATCAGGGTGACCACCAGATTCCTGCGGTAGTGGAACCGTCCGTTGCCGTAGGTGACCTTGTCGGTGCAGGTGACCAGCTGGACCCGCGCCTTGCCGGTCATCGTGAACAGCTTCTTGGGCAGCGGCTTGGAGCGCAGGTAGGTCCTGGACTTCTTGACCTTGTAGGTGCGCACCGTCCCGTTCTTGTCGGTCAGCTCCACGAGCTGGCCCTTCTTGGCCTTCCTCAGGTTGTAGAAGGCACCGGGCCGGTCGTGGTTGTCGGACACGTGGCCGACGATGACCGCCGTACCGATGACGTCGCCCAGCTGCGCCGAGGTCCGCAGCCAGCCGGTGA
This sequence comes from Nocardioides humi, assembly GCF_006494775.1. Taxonomy (NCBI): domain Bacteria; kingdom Bacillati; phylum Actinomycetota; class Actinomycetes; order Propionibacteriales; family Nocardioidaceae; genus Nocardioides; species Nocardioides humi. The sequence continues at coordinate 2,396,065 of NZ_CP041146.1, forward strand.
GGCTCCGGTTGCCCGGCACCTTCGCCTTCTTGCCCGCCAGCCCGATCGGCACCACCTTCGCGTTGATGCCGAGCTTGGCGAACCCGAGCTTGACCGGCTGCGCCTTGCGGGCGGCCGGGCCGGCCTTGTCGGTGCCCGTGAAGCCGGTGTCGATCACCCGGACCGGGTTGACGCCGCGGTGGACCAGGCTGGTCTCCTCCTCGAGCCCGCACGCGTGGGTCGCCGCCTTGTTGAGGTCGTCGGCCGTGGTGCTGGCGACCCAGGTGTAGTAGCCCGGGGCGCTGACCGTGATCGACGGCGTCGTCACCGTGCCGTTCACCGGCGTGAAGGACACCGTCCCGACCGCGGTCGCGGGCGTGCAGGTCGCCGCGCCGGGCTTGGCGAACGGCCCGTACAGCGTCGCCGATCCGGTCGACGTGCCACCGCTGCGGAAGCCGCTGACGGTGATCACGTCGGACAGCGCCACCCCGACCTTGGCCTCGGCCTTCGACGACCTCGTCGTCAGCGTCACGGTGGCCGGCAGCAGCACGAACCCGAAGTCCAGGCTGCGGTCGCTGTCGCCGTCCGCGATGAGGTCGCCGGACTCCGCGGTCCAGGTCGAGGAGTCCGCCTCCCGGTCACTGCCGGCGCCGGCCTGGGTCGGGCCGTACGGCGCCAGCGCCGTCTGCGTCGACGCGGCGTTGCGGTCGATGGCGACCGTGTAGCTCAGGCCGGGCGGGAGCACCGGCAGGCCCTCGAACACGTAGTGGCCGGCCGCGTCGGTGGTCACCGGGCCCACGACATCGCCGTAGACGTCGGTCACCGGGTTGCCGTCGGGTCCCGTCAGGACCAGGACGACGCCGGGGATGCCGGGCTCGCCCGGGTCCTGGATGCCGTCACGGTCCGTGTCGACCCAGACCAGATCGCCGACGGACACCGCGGGGCGCACGAACCCGAAGTCGAGCGTCGGGTCGCGGTCGCCGTCGGTGGTGAGGTCACCGGACTCCGCCTCCCATGTCGAGGAGTCCGTCGCTCCGGTGCCCTGCCCGGTCTGGGTCGGGAGGTAGCCGGACAGGGCGGCGACGGTGGACGGGGCGTCCCGGTCGATCTTGACCGTGTAGTGCTGGCCCGCCGGCAGCACCGGCAGGTCGTCGAAGGAGTAGTTGCCGTCGGCGTCGGTGGTCACCGGGCCCACGACATCGCCATGGACGTCGGTCACCGGGTGGCCGTCGGGTCCCGTCAGGACCAGGACGACGCCGGGGATGCCGGGCTCGCCGGCGTCCTGGACGCCGTCACGGTCCGTGTCCGCCCACACCAGGTCGCCGACCGACACCTTCGCCGGCACGAAGCCGAAGTCGAGCGTCATGTCGCTGGCGGTCGGCGTGGTCAGCGGTCCGGACCGGGCGCTCCCGGTCGAGGAGTCGCTGGCCGGGTCGCCGCCCTGGCCCGACAGGGTCGGGACGTACGGCGCCAGCGCGGGCTGGGCGTTGTCGATCGTCACCGTGTACCGGTCGTCGGGGTCGGTGAGGACCGGCAGGTCGGCGAACACGTAGAAGCCGTTCGCGTCCGTGGTCGTCGTGCCGATCGTCGCGCCGCTCGGGTCGAGCAGGGTGAGCGTGACGCCCGGGATGCCGGGCTCGCCGGGGTCCTGGATGCCGTCGCCGTTCGAGTCGACCCACACGTAGTCGCCGACCGAGACCGGCTTCGGCATGAAGCCGAAGTCGAGGGTCAGGTCCCTGGCGCCGGCCGTGGTCAACTCCGTGGAGTCTGCCGTCCACAGCGAGGAGTCGAGCGCGTCGTCCCCGCCCTGGTTGGCCTGGGTCGGGACGTACGGCGCCAGCGCGGTGACCGTCGACGGGTCGGCCTGGTCGATGGTGACCGTGTAGTGGTCGCCCGCGGGGAGCACCGGCAGGTTGTCGAACAGGTACCGGCCGTTCGCGTCCGTCGTGACCGGCCCGACCGGGTCGCCGTTGACGTCGGTCACCGGGTTGCCGTTCTTGTCGGTCAGCTTCAGCACCACCCCTCGAGACCGGACTCGCCGGGGTCCTGGATGCCGTTGCCGTCGCTGTCGATCCACACGAAGTCGCCGACCGACACCGACGCCGGCTTGAAGCCGAAGTCGATGGTGTGGTCGTTCTCGCCACGGTTGCCCGTGGTGATGGACGCCTCCGGGTAGCCGCCGACCAGGGTGCCGTCCGAGTCGAGCCGGTCCTGCTCCGGTCCGGTCCCCTGGTCCTCGTCGGTGAGTCCCACCCCGGCCAGCTTGCCGTTGCCGGTGTAGTCCTCCGGCTTGTCCAGCCGGATGACGTAGTCGGTGTTGAACCCGACGCCGTCGTTGATGGAGTCGAAGTAGTACTCACCGCGCGAGTTGGTCACCTTGGTGGCCACCAGGTTCCCGGCGGGGTCGTACAAGTTGACGGTGACGCCGGCGATCCCGTCCTCGCCGGGGTCCTGGATGCCGTCGCCGTTCTCGTCGTTCCAGACCCGGTTGCCGATCTGGATCGGCGCGAACTCGCAGAGCACCTCCATGTCGGCCATGCCCTGGCCCTTGCCGAAGCCGTCGGCCCCGGTGAGGCGGTTGCCCCAGTTGTCGCCGTCGTGCAGCACCTCGTCGGGGTCGGGCCCGGAGCCGTCGCCGGCGCTGTCCAGGGCCCGTCCCGTGCCGCGGGAGATCGACGCGTAGCCCTGGGTCCAGAAGCCGGCCGGGTCCATGATCGTGGTCGCCACGCCGCGTTCGCCGCGGCTGAGCGCCAGGCCGCCGAGGGCGGGCTCGTTGTGGGCGGTGCGGTCGCCGGTGAAGTACTCGCCGGCCTCCTGGCCGGCCGGGACGGCCGCGATGCCGCAGGCGCCGTTCATGTCGAGCACGAACATGCCGCCCGACGTGGCCGTGGGACAGGCCTTGTTGATGTCGCCCTCGGCGTTGTAATTGACCAGGCCCAGACGCGTGCCGCCGGTGCCGGTGGTGTCGGCGAACCAGATCGAGTTCAGGCCGAGCTGCTGGTCGCCGGTGCGGTCGCGGAAGCCCAGGATCAGGTCGCCGTTGTTCTCCACGACGATGTCGCTGAGCCAGGCCTGCGGGTCCGGGACCTGGCCGTTCTTGTTGGTGCAGGTGATGCCCTCGTCGTTCCACGGCCGGTAGGTGGTCATGTCGCGACCGTTGCAGCCGCCGCCGTTGCCGGCGCCGCTGCCCTGGCGCTTGGCGGTGAGCGGCTGGTCCATCACCGTGCCGATGGGCGCGTAGGTGTCGGCGTCGTACGACAGCACAATCGCCCGGACGTCCGCGGCGCTCTGCGTCGACTCGGCCGAGCAGACGCCGCCGACGTAGAGGACGCCCTTGCGCTCGCCGAGCGCGCCGGGGCGCCAGTCCGAGGCGGCGGCGCAGCCCGGGTTCGCGGACAGGTCGACGACGTGCGTCGGGGCGCCCATGGTGGCCGCCGACGCGTCGTACACGTAGAGCTCGCGGGTGAACAGGTTGATCACCTGGAGGTCGTCGCCGTCCTCGCTGACGTCGAGGTCGCCGAGCGACTCCTTGCCGACCGCCGGCGCGAAGTTCCAGTCCAGGCGGCCGCCGGGGAGGGTGTCGTTGGTGTGGGCGCGGGTCCCCACGTTGGGAACGGTGCCCCACAGGGTCGCGGGGCCGCCGCTGGCGTCGGTCACGTAGATCGCGCCGGCGCCGCCCGGGCCGTAGTCGCTGCCGCGCTTGGCGTAGGCGCCGGCGAAGACGCGCCGGTCCTGCCTGCGGTAGCCGATGCCGTAGAGGGCGCCGGTCTCCGATTTGGTGGAGAGCGTGGTCTTGGCGACGTCGGCGCCCTCGGCGCGGTACGGCGCGGTGACCAGGGTGTCGCCGGTGGCGTTGTTCGCCGCCCCGCCGCCGCTGTTGAACATCGGCGGCTGGCAGGCCGTGACGATGAGCGGGTTCGACTGGCAGTAGTCGCCGGAGTCCCAGAACGCCGTCGTCATCTGGACGGTCTGGTTGGCCCCGACGGTGATGAACTCCTCGTTCGGCGAGAGCCACTTGGCGGCCGGGGTGTCCGCCGTCCCCGTCTTCTCGCGGGCCGGCGCCGGCTGGAGGGTCGCGGGGTCCGGGTTGACCGCCACGATCCGGTAGGAGCCCGGAGCGCCCACGATCTCCACCAGGCCGTCGCCGTCGGTCGTGAGGTCCTGGGTGACGCCGGCCTCGTCGGTCACCCGGACCGTCACACCCGCCAGGCCCGGCTCGATGAACGGGTCGTCCCACCCGCCGTCGCCGTTGTAGTCCTGGACGACGCGCACCTTGATGGTGCCGTCGCCCGGGGCGGCCTGGGCCGGGGCAGCCACCTGCGTCCCGCCCAGCACGGCCAGACCCGAGGCGGCGACGGCCAGGGCCGTCAGCCGTCGGGCGGGGTACGTCGGCAGGGACGACCTCACCTGTTCGAACCAGCGCTTCATCAGCGTGTCACTCCTTGGTCGGGGCATGCCACAGACATGCGCGGGATCGTATTTACGGAGAAGGGTCGCCCGGGGCGCTTCAGGTAAAGGGATGAACCGGGGTGAGCGGGGCTCACCCCGGACGACGGCGGGCCCGTCCGCTCGTCGGTACGGACCGGCCGCGGGGGCATCTCAGACCTCCGGCCAGTCGGGGACGTCGTAGGTCCATGCGGGCGGCATCAGGGCGACCTTCTGCAGGACCTCGCGACGGCTGGTGACGCCGAGCTTGGCGTAGAGACTGCGGATCTGGGTCTTGACCGTGTTGATCGAGACGCCGAGCCGGTCGGCGATCTCGCTGCGGGCCGCGCCCTCGAGCAGCAGCCGGAAGACCGCGCGCTCGCGCGGCGACAGCGGCGCGGCGAGGGCCGGTCCCGGCATCCACACGCCGACCGCGTCCCGGGCGACCTCCGCGAGATCGCCCGACAGCAGGTCGTTCGTCAGGGCGAAGGCGACCAGTGGTCGCGGCAGTGACGAGACGAAGGAGCGCCAGCCCTGGCGCCGGGCCGTGTCGAGGAGGACGTCCAGCAGGCGCCGGGCGCTCTCCTCGTCCCCGGTGGCGACGCAGGAGGCGGCCTCGAGGCCGCGGAGCCGGACCGACTCGCGCAGGGTGAGGTCGTGGGCCGCGCGGGCGACCCGCGCGGCGTAGCGCACCGTCTCGAACTCGCCGCTGACGTAGAGGACCGTCGCCTCCGCGACCGCGGACCACGGCGTGCGGGAGCTGCCCGGCTCGACCGCGACCCAGGCCTCGCGCACATTGCCCAGCGCGATGCTGAAGTCCGCGCGGGCAGCGCGCATGATCTCGCTGGCGATGCCCTCCCCCGCGATGCCGGCGGGCACCGCGGCCTCGGCCTGTCCCAGCAGGCGCAGGCCCTGCTCGTGCCGCTCGGTCAGCAGCAGGAACTGGGCATGAGCCCACAGGGCCAGCGGCCACAGGACGCCGTACGACGCGGGCGTGCGGCTCTGGACCGTCCGGCTGGCCTCGGGGAACGCCCGGTGGTCGATCAGCAGGATCATCCGGGTGAGCTGGGTCGCGTCGCTCGTCGCCGCGACGACCTGCCCCAGCTCCGCGACGAGCGCGTCGACCGCGGCGAGCGCCTCGGCGGCGTCGAGGAGCTCACCCGCCACGGCGCACACGAGGGCGAGATGCGCGGCCACGTGCGCGCGTCCGGCGGGCGAACCGTGCAGGCCCTCGGCGTCGTACGCCGCCTCGAGCAGGTTGCGCGCGTCGGCGATGTCCCCGCACAGCAGCGCGGTGATGCCGTACTGCAGCCGGGCGAAGGCGACGAGGGCCGGGTCCAGGTCGCCGTCCAGCGCCATCGCGCGCCGGGCGGCGACCGGGCGCGCCCCGTCCAGGAGCAGCCGGGCCTGGAGGAGCTGCCCGCTGGCGCGGTGCTGGACGCCGGAGAGGAGGTGGGCGAGCAGGATCTCGTCGTCGGGTCGCCGGCCGCGTCGTACCGCGCCCATCGCCTCGTCGACCAGGGTCCAGGCGTCGGTCCCGGTCACCAGGCCGCTGGCCACGGCGACGAACCGGAGGCCCGGGTGCTGGGCGATCGGCTCCGGGCCGAGTCTCACCAGCAGCGAGCGCAGCGCCGCGGGCTCGACCGTGTACCAGAGCTGCACCCAGCTCGACTCGAACTCCTCGACCGCCTGCCGCACCCGTCCCGCGGCCGCCAGCTCGCCGAGGGCGTCGACGGACACGACCGTGGACATGATGGGGGCTCCTCGCCGGACGGGACCCCGGGCCCGCGCCCGAGGAGCGCACTGCCGCGCCGGAGTGACGCGTGGAGCATCGGCGGGGCCGGGTGGCCCGAGCCGCTCGCCGGCGGTCTTTTTGCCCCCCGTTCGGGGACGCCGCATCACCCGCGGTCGACGTACCCGTCGTCGATGGCGATCCGGCTCAGGTCGACCTTGGAGCGCACCGGGCGGCCGGCGACGGCGTACTTGGACTTGACCCGGGCGATGTAGGTCTTCGCCGTGTCCGGCTTGACGCCCAGCGCCTCGGCCACGGCGCCGAGGGTGAGCCCGGACGCGTAGAGGACCAGCGCCCGCTCCTCCTGGTCGCTGAGCTGGGGACGCTCGGCGTCGGCGGCGATGATCGCCGCCAGGTCGGGCGTCATCCACTCGCCCTGGCGGAGTACCGTCCACACCGCGTCGATCACGTCCTGCTCGGAGTCGCGCTTGCCGACGATGCCGGCCACCCCGGCCTTGATCACCGACCGGACCAGGCCGGGCGAGGCGAGGGCCGAGAGCACCAGGACCCGGAGCCCGGCGTCGACGAGCCGGCCGACGACGTCCGGGTCGACGCTGGGGCCGCGGTCGACGCTGAGGTCGAGCACGAGCAGGTGGGGGCGGGCGCTGCGGGGTGCGCGCTGGACCCAGGCCAGGAACTCCGGCAGGGTGGCGCAGCTCGCCACCACGATCAGGCCGGACTCGCGGCCGAGGATCTCCTCGGTACGCCGACGCTGCAGGAGGTGATCCTCCACCAGCGCCACCTGCCAGACGGTCTCGGACGACTCCCCCGCACCCACGACGGGCATTCTGGCAGGCCACGCCGTGGACCCTCACGGGTGAGGGGCATCACCCGTGAGGGTCGGGGCGTCAGCCGTCCAGCGGGGTCGCGGTGACCACCACGTTCTGCCGGTAGTGGAAGCCGCCGTTCGAGGTGCCGACCCGGCCGGCGCAGCTGATCAGGACGAGGCGGTGCTCGCCGGTGGTCGAGAAGAACCGCTGGGGCAGCCGCTTCGAGCGCGAGAACCGCTCGACCGAGGTGACCCGGTAGCGCAGCTGCCTGCTGCCCTCCCGGACCGTGACCACCTGGCCCGGCCGGATCCGGGACAGCCGCCAGAAGGCGCCGGGGCGGTCGCGCCGGTCGGAGACGTGTCCGGCGATGACCGTCGTGCCGATCAGGTCACCGGCGGCCGCCGACCTGCTCAGCTGACCGGTGCGGGCCACCTGGCCGGGCACCTGCATGGTCCCCTTCCTGATCCCGACCATCGTGGTGCGTGCGTTCACCCCGAGGGCCGGGATGATCACCCGACTGACCTTCCGGCGGCCGTTCACGTCGGGCCCGGCGGAGCGGTAGCCGGTGCTCACGACCGGCGGGCGGTACGACGGCTTGCGCACGAGCGTGGTCTCCGAGGCCAGTCCACACGCGTGCGTGGCCGCCGTGTTGTGGCTGTCGGCCGTCGTCGCGGCCACCCAGGTGTAGTAACCGGTCCGGGTCACCGGCACCGCCGGCGTACGGATCACGCCGTTGCCCGGGGTGAAGGGCACCGTCGCGACCGCGTGCGCGGGGGTGCAGGTGATCGCGGCGCGGGACGCGAACGGGCCGTACAGGGTCGCCGAGCCGGTCGCGCCGTGTCCCGGCACGAAGCCGGTGATGGTCACGACGTCGTGGATCCTCTTGCCCGGCTTCACGGCGGTCGTGGAGGTCTCGGTCGTCAGCGACACGGTCGACGGGGTCGTGCCCGGGGGCTGGTCCTCGACCAGGGTCGTCTCGGCAGCGAGGCCGCACTCGTGGGTCGCCGCGTCATTGTCGGCGTCGGCGCTCACCGTGACCTGCCAGGTGTAGAGGCCGGGCCGGACGACCGTGATCGACGGGGTGGCGGACGTCCCGTTCTGCGGGGCGAAGGTGACGCTTCCGGCCTCGTTCGCGGCGACGCACACGGTGTCGTCGACGGTGGTGAGCGGACCGTAGAGGGTGGCGGTCCCCTGGGCGGTGCCGCCGGGGACGAGGCCGGTGATCGTGACGACGTCGTGCAGGGCGGCGCCGACCCGGGCCGTGGCCGCGGAGGCCTGGGTGGTGACGGTCGGGCCGGCCCTGACGGTGACGGTCTGCGCCGCGTCGTCGATGTCCTTGTGCTCGGCGACGACGACCGCCGAGCCGGTCTCGACCAGCTCCTCGAAGGCCACCAGCTGCTGTCCGGCGTACCCCGCCGGGACGGTGAAGTGGACCTCGACGGTCCCGTCCGCCTGGGTCGGCGTGAAGGTCGCCGAGCCGGTGATGCCGGTCGCCGAGCCGTCGGACCTGCGCATCAGCTCGCCGGTGATCGTGTAGGTCGTGCCCGGCACCAGATTCGCGTAGGCCACCGTGTCGGTCACGGAGCCGCCGGTCGAGGGCAGCACGTGGTCGCCGTCGGCGGCGTCGACCAGGGTCGTCCCGATCGCCGGAGCCGCGGCCGCCGCCCAGGCGACGGCGGCCTGATCGGTGACGGTGGCCGTGCTCGGCGCCACCAGGATGAGCGACTGCGCGTGGTCGCCGGCGGTCGCGGTGCCGCCGGGCTGGGTGGGCACCGAGATGATCTTGCCGGTCGCGTTCGAGCCCGTCGCCGTGACGGTGACGGTGGCCGACCCGGCGGCCGTGGTCCCGCGCAGGTCGAGGTACAGCTGCTGGCCGTCGACGACCGTGGACGCGTCGATCGGCGTACCGCCGGCGTCGGTCAGGGTGAGCGCCGGAGCGACCGAGACACTGACGCTCGGCTGGTCGGTGCCGACCGTGAACGGCCCGACGAGCGAGTCGGCCACTTGCGCCGCGGCGGGCCCGCCGATGGTCGCGGTGGTGCTCAGGTCCGCGGGGTCAGGCCGCCACTGGCGTTGGCGCCGTTGACGAGGTACCAGTAGGCGTCCTCGGAGTCGTCGCTCGCCCAGGCCCAGCTGGCGTCGTACCCGACGTCGGTGTAGCGCCAGATCGCGTACTGGGTGGCCTCGATCGCGTCGTTGAGCGCGATGCCCGGCACCCCGGACGCGGTGGCGAAGTCGGCGAGGCTCAGCGCCGGATAGCTGTGCGCGAGGACCCACAGCACCCTCGCCTGGACGGCGGGATCGGTGAAGTGGTTGCTGCCGAGGAAGTCGGACGCGGTGCCGACGCCGGCGGCGATGTTCGGCTTGGCCGTGACGTCGTGCTCGATGCAGTAGGCCCAGTAGTCGGGCGTGCCCGGGTTGCCCGGGTCGGCCGGCGTCTGCTCGAAGACGCCGTGGATGCCGCTGCCGGGATAGCCCTGCGACTTCGCGCCGACGTAGACGGTGTCGCCGGCGCCCGGCTCCGCGGACGCTCCCGGCGCCGACCACGGCGTCAGCACGGCGACGACCGCCAGCGCCAGCGCGGCGACGCCCGTGCGGCGCCCGTTGCTCATTCTCATCGATCTGTCTCCGCCTGTTCGTGGACCCGATGGGATCCCGCGTCGCCGGTCGTCGGCCGACCGGTCGGAGCACCGTGCCCGATCCGGGCGGCGCGAGCGCGGCTCCACGGCGCGGCGCCCGCCGAATGTCCCCGTCCGGGGGACGTGTCCTCACCCCCGGAGCGGGAAGGCACCGCCTCCGGTCACGCCCGGATCCGTCGTACGGCAGGCTGGGCCGGTGCAGATCGTCCGAGCCCGCCGGCACCTCGGGGACCTGGCACGCGACCTGGTCCGCCGCGCCGCCCCCGTCCGGCCCGCGGTCGACGGCTGGGCGACGCGGACCCTGACCGGCGCGATGGCGCGGGCCTTCCTACTCGCCACCGCCGCGTGGCAGCTGGTCATGCTGGCCGCCGTGGTGGCATCGCCGGGACCGGTGCGCGACCTGGTCCCGCTGCTCCTCGCCCACGCCGCCACACTGGGGGCGATGCTCGCGGCCCGGGCGGGCCGCCTCCCCGCATGGGTCCCGGTCGTCGCGGTCTACGTGCTGTTCGTCGGCGGCTGGTCAGCGGCGGACTCGATGGTCGACCCGCTGCTGTTCGCGTCCTGCTGGATGATGAACCTCGGCGGCGCCACGCCGGCCTTCGTGCTCCGCGGGCGGCCGGCCCTCGTGCTCCCCGCGCTGGCCTCGGTGACGGTCCCCGCGGCCATGCTGCTCCTGCGGCCGGATCTGCCGCCGACGCTGCCGATCGCCGTCTTCATCACGCAGTGGTCGATCGTGCTGGCGACCCGGGTCGGGTTGACCTACCTCTTCGACTTCGCCGCCGAGGCCGACGCCGAGGCGTCCGCGGCGCTCCGTGACCGGGCCGCCGTCGCCGCCCAGGAGGCCGCGGGCCGGGCCGCGGCCGAGGACGCCCGGGTCCTGCACGACACCGTGATCAACACCCTCGCCGCCATCGCGAGCGGCGGCGGCGCGGTCCGCGACACGGAGGCGGTGCGCCAGCGCTGTGCCCGCGACATCGCGACCGTAGCGGCCCTGCAGGCCGGCACCGCGCCGGCGGACGACGACACCGGGCTCCGCGCGGCGTCGTACGACTCCCGGGTCCGGGTGCGCCACCTCGGGCTGGACGACGCGCGGCTGGCCGGGGCCGAGGCGCGTCTCGACCCCGCGCGGCTGCGGGCCCTGCGGCGCGCGACGACCGAGCTGGTCCAGAACGCCGCCAAGCACGCCGGCGTCGACGAGGTCAGGGTCCGTGCCGAGGAACGCGCGGGCGAGCTCGTGGTGACGGTCGAGGACGACGGAGCCGGGTTCGACGGCCGGACCGGGTTCACCGGCGGGCTGGCCACGTCCGTGCTCGACCGGGCCCGCGAGGCCGAGATCGAGGTCGGCCTCGACACCGCTCCCGGCGCCGGGACCCGGGTGACGCTCACCGTGCACCGGTCCTCGGGGGCCGGGCCGCGGCGGCGCGAGCGGCGCGGCGGCATCGCCGACGTCGTCCGCGTCCTGCGCCGCCGCGCCTGTCTCCTGTACGGCGCCGGCGTCTCCGCCGTCGGCTTCGTCCTGGCGGTCGGCAACCACCCGGGCGAGCCGACGCCGGAGTACCTCATGGCGACCATCGCCGCGCTCGGCGCGGCCCTCGCCTGGTGGTGCACCCGCAACCGGCGCGCCCTGCCCGCCTGGGCGGCCCTGGTGCTCGCCGCCGCCGCACCCGCGGCCTTCGTGCTCTCCGCCGCCGCCGTCGACTACGGCCGCGACGACCCCGTGCTCTGGCAGGCGATCGGCGCCACCGGGATCCTCATCGTCCTCGCCGAGCTGGGTCCGCGGCCGGCCACGGTCGTGTGGGCCGGCCTCGGGTACGCCGTCGTGGTGCTGGTCGTGGCCGCCGACGTCGGCCGGTCCTCGCCGGCGGCCGCGACGATCGTGCTGATGGCCGGCGCCGCCGCCCTGGGGCTGGTCGCCGCGTGGCGGCGGTTCCAGCGCACCATCGGTGCGATCGGCGTCCGCGCCGCCGCCGACGAGCGCGCCGCGTGGGCCGCCCGCACCCAGCTGGCCGAGCGCGAGGCCGCCGACCGGTCCCGGGGGCGATGGCGCGCGGCCGGGCTGAACCGCTCGCTCTCGCTGCTGGAGGCCGCGCGCGACGGCGCCGACCCGGACGACCCGGCGCTGCGGTCACGATGCGCCGAGGAGGAGGCGTACCTGCGCCAGCTCACCCTGCTCCACCCGGACCTGGTGCACATGGGCCAGTGGTTCGCCCGGGCGCTGAACGAGGCCCACGACCAGGGCGTCCGGCTCGTCGTCCGCGCCGGCGGCGAGGACCTGCCCGCCCAGGTCGCGGCCGACCTCGGCGACCTCCTGCTCACGACCGTGGCGGGCACGCCCACCGGTCAGGACCTCACCATCACGCTGTTCCCCAGCTCGGCCGGCGCGCGGATGACCCTCGTCGGCGCCCACCCGCACCTCGCGGACGGCATCCGGGCGGCTCGCGGTCCGCTCGCCGCGGCGACCCGGGTGACGTCGTTGGCCGACCAGGACGTCGCGGAGATCGTCGTCGGGGCCTGACGGGGCCGGGTGGCGGTCGGGGTGGTGGTCAGGCGGTGGCGGTGACCAGCCAGGTGGCGGCCGGGTGCCGGACGACCCCGCCGACCATCCCGGACCGCAGCTCCGCGCGGACCTCGTCCACCAGGCCCGCCCACCCGGCCATGCCGAGCAGGGGGCGCAGTACGTCGGCGGCGCGCCGGCCCGTCGTCGTACCGAGGATGGTGGCGAGGCGCTCCTCGACCCCGTCCGACCCGTCCTGGCCGTAGTCGCAGACGAACTCGACCCGCTCGAGGTGCACCGCCGACCAGCCGGCGGCGGCGAGGATCCGCTCGACCTCGCCGGGGTCGGCCAGCGAGGTCGGCCCGGGGCCCGCGGCGGCGTAGCCGTTGCCCGCGCCCTCCGCGGCCAGGCGCCGGGTGAGCACCTCGGTGCCGAGCGTGAACATGGGATTCTCCTCGCGCGCCGTCCAGGCCGCGAAGGCGAGCAGGCCCCTGCCGTCCGCCGCCGCGCGGCGCAGGTTGGCGAAGGCGGCGACCGGGTCGGCGAAGAACATGACGCCGAAGCGCGACGCGACCACGTCGTACCCGCGGCCGCGCTGGCCGCCGAGCGCCTCGCGCAGGTCGAGCTCCTGCGCGTCGCCCAGCAGCACGGTCGCCTCCGGCACCCGCTCCCGGGCCGCCTCGATCATCCCCGGAGAGATGTCGACGCCGACCGCCCGCGCCCCCTGCCGCACGGCGGCCTCCAGCAGCGCCCCGGACCCGCACCCGACCTCCAGCACCCGGTCGCCCGGGTGCAGCGCGGCCGCGTCGAGCACCGCCGCGGTCACCGGCGCGAAGAGCCGGTCGAAGACCAGCTCGTTGGCCAGCCACCCCGCCGCTCCCTTGGTCCAGGTCTGCCGTACGTCGCTCATGTCTCACCTTCGTCAATAGGTAAGGCATACCTTACTAGATGTCGACCACGACGGTCCGCCGGAGGCGGGTCAGCCTGTTCCTGGAGAAACAGCAACAGCCCCCGACCTGCGTCTCCGCAGTGCAGGGGCTGTCTCGCTGGCGGTGGCGGAGGGATTTGAACCCTCGGTGGGCTTGCACCCACAAACGCTTTCGAGGCGTTCTCCTTAGGCCGCTCGGACACGCCACCGCGGGAGAGATTACCGGAGCCCGGCCGCGCCGCCGAATCGCCCTGGGCCCGGGTCGCAACGTGGTTGCAACGTCTGCCGGGCATCGTCAGGGCGAGAGACGCTGGTCACACGAGGGATCACCTTGTCTACTGGACTCATGACACCGGACGCCGGACCCCGCCGCATGCGCGCGGAGGTCGCGGCGTCCTGGGAGCGCTCGGCGGCGGCGGGCGTGGACGTGACCCAGCGGGCGGCGCCGATCGCGCTCGACGTCCCGGACCTGCGCGGGCAACGGGAGGCCCATCCGCTGGCGCGGGTGTTCCCGCTGCTCGACGACGTGCTCGGCCGTGAGGTGCGCGACTGCGGGGCGGTGATGGCGCTGGCCGATGCCGAGGGCACGCTGCTGTGGGTGTGCGGTACGCCGGAGCGGCTGCGCGAGGCGGAGCGGATCGGGTTCGTGGAGGGCAGCAACTGGGACGAGCGACTGGCCGGGACCAACGCGCCGGGGCTCGCACTCGCGACGGGACGCGACGCGCGGGTCACCCGCGACGAGCACTTCCGCTCGTCGGTGCGCTCCTGGAGCTGCGCCGCCACGCCGATCCACGACCCGGGCACCAGCCAGCTGCTGGGCGTCCTCGACGTGACCGGCGGCGACGCGATCGTCGTACCGCAGACCATGGCGATGGTGCGGGCCGCGGCACGCCTGGCCGAGGCCGAGCTGGCGCGGCAGACCCCGCCTCCGCCGCCCGCGGAGCGCCCGACGGGGCTGCGGCTGGTGCTCGAGCTGCTCGGCCACGACGAGGCGCTGGTGACCGTCGACGGCGGCGGCCGGCTCAGCCGGCTGCGGCTCTCGCGCCGCCACAGCGAGATCGTCGCGCTCCTCGCCGCCTCCCCCACCGGCCTCACCGGCGACGAGCTGGGCGTGCTGCTCTACGAGGCGGACGGCGGTACGTCGACCCTGCGCGCCGAGCTCAACCGGCTGCGCGGCCTGCTCGGCGACCAGCTGCTCGCCTCGCGTCCGTACCGCCTCACCGCGCCGGTGAGCGGTGACTGGCTCGCCGTCGAGGCCCAGCTCGCGGCCGGCGACCTGCGCAGCGCCATGCGCGGGTACGGCGGCCCGGTGCTCCCGCGGTCCACCGCGCCCGGCGTCGTCCGGCTGCGCGAGGCGCTGGCCGCGTCCCTGCGCCAGGCGCTGCTCCGCTCCCGGACGCCCGAGCTGATGTCGGCCTGGACCCGGTCCGGGTGGGGGCGCGACGACTACGACATGTGGCTGGCCCAGCGGGCCGTCGTACCGGCGTCGTCGCCGATGCGGGCGCTCGTCGACGGACAGATCGCCCGGCTGGACCGCGAGCTGCTCTGATCCAGACGGCGCGAGCGCAGGGAGCCGAGGCAACGGACCTGCAACGTTGCGGCTCCTAGCGTCGTGATCACCGTCACACCGACGATCCCGATCACGACCACTGGAGCAGACATGACCGTCTACGCAGCCCCCGGACAGCCCGACTCGCTCGTCTCGGTCGAGCCCCGCTACGACCACTACATCGGCGGCCAGTGGGTGGCGCCGGTGAAGGGCGACTACTTCGAGAACATCTCACCGGTCAACGGCAAGCCGTTCACCGAGATCGCGCGCGGCACCGCGGAGGACATCGAGGCCGCGCTCGACGCCGCCCACGCCGCCGCTCCGTCGTGGGGCAAGACCTCCGCGACGGAGCGGGCCAACCTCCTCAACAAGATCGCCGACGTCATGGAGGCGAACCTGACCGAGATCGCGGTCGCGGAGACCTGGGAGAACGGCAAGCCGGTCCGCGAGACCCTCGCCGCCGACGTCCCGCTCGCGGTCGACCACTTCCGCTACTTCGCCGGCGTGCTGCGGGCCCAGGAGGGCTCGGCGGGCGAGCTCGACGAGACCACGGTGGCCTACCACTTCCACGAGCCGCTCGGCGTCGTCGGCCAGATCATCCCGTGGAACTTCCCCATCCTGATGGCGGTGTGGAAGCTCGCGCCCGCGCTGGCGGCCGGCAACGCCGTCGTACTGAAGCCGGCCGAGCAGACCCCGTGGTCGATCCTCAAGCTGATCGAGCTGGTCGGCGACCTGCTCCCGGCCGGCGTGGTCAACGTGGTCAACGGCTTCGGCGTCGAGGCCGGCAAGCCGCTGGCGTCGTCGTCGCGCGTCGCGAAGGTCGCCTTCACCGGCGAGACCACGACCGGCCGGCTGATCATGCAGTACGCCAGCCAGAACATCATCCCGGTCACCCTGGAGCTGGGCGGCAAGAGCCCGAACATCTTCTTCGACTCGGTCGCCGCCGAGCGGGACGCCTTCTACGACAAGGCGCTCGAGGGCTTCACGATGTTCGCGCTCAACCAGGGCGAGGTCTGCACCTGCCCGTCGCGCGCGCTCGTCCAGCGCAGCATCTACTCCGACTTCGTGCACGACGCCATCGCCCGCGTGGAGAAGGTCAAGCAGGGCAACCCGCTCGACGACACCACGATGATCGGCGCGCAGGCCTCCAACGACCAGCTCGAGAAGATCCTGTCGTACCTGGAGATCGGCAAGGAGGAGGGCGCCAAGATCCTCACCGGCGGCGAGCGGAACATCCTCGAGGGCGACCTGGCGGAGGGCTACTACGTCAGGCCGACCGTGTTCGAGGGCGACAACTCGATGCGGATCTTCCAGGAGGAGATCTTCGGCCCGGTCGTCTCGCTGACCGGCTTCGACGACGAGGCGGACGCCCTCAAGGTGGCCAACGACACCCTCTACGGCCTCGGCGCCGGCGTCTGGACCCGCGACGGCTCGCAGGCCTACCGCGCGGGCCGCGAGATCAAGGCCGGCCGGGTCTGGACGAACTGCTACCACCTCTACCCCGCCGGCGCGGCGTTCGGCGGCTACAAGCAGTCCGGCATCGGCCGCGAGAACCACAAGATGATGCTCGACCACTACCAGCAGACCAAGAACCTGCTGGTGTCCTACAGCCCGGACGCGCTGGGCTTCTTCTGATGGACGACCCGGCTCGCACGGCACAGCGGGTCGATGTCACCGGTGAGGCTGCGGAGCTGCTCCGCAGCCTCACCGAGGCGAACGGCCCGGTGATGTTCCACCAGTCCGGCGGCTGCTGCGACGGGTCGTCCCCGATGTGCTACCCCGACGGCGACTTCCTGCTCGGCGACGCCGACATCCACCTCGGGGACCTCGACATCGGCCTGGACCGCGCCGTGCCGGTGTGGATGTCGAAGGCCCAGTTCGAGTACTGGTCGCACACCCACCTCACGATCGACGTCGTGAAGGGCCGCGGCGCCGGGTTCTCCCTGGAGGCGCCGTACGGCGTGCGTTTCCTGATCCGCTCGCGGCTGCTGACCGATGAGGAGGCGACGGCGCTCGCGCGATGACCGGTCACCAGCGCTCGTCGTACCGGACAGAACTGCTGCGAATCGGGCGATTCACGACCGTCCTGTCCGGTACGACGGATCACGGGCGAGGGCGAGCCGCCGGTCGACCGCGGCCGGGCTGAGCACCTCGTCCAGCGCCAGGGCGGCGCAGCCGACGAGACCGGCCCGGTCGCCGTACGTCGCCGGGAGGAACTGCAGCTCCCGCGTGGCGAGCGCGGAGGACCGGGCGTAGACGGCCTCGCGCACGCCGGCGGCGTAGACGTCGTAGGCCGCGGCCATGTCGCCGCCGAGGACGACGGCGCGCGGGTTGAGCAGGTTGATGGCGACAGCAAGCACCTCGCCGACCATCCGGCCGCTCTCGCGCAGCAGCTGCTTGGCCTCGGGATCGCCGGCGAGGGCGTGGGCGACCAGGTCGCGGACGTGCTCGACGTCGCGCCCCTCCGCGCGCAGCCGCGCGACCAGCGCCCAGCCGGCGGCGATCGTCTCCAGGCAGCCGACGTCGCCGCAACGGCACGGGCGGCCCGCGGCCTCGGGGACCTTGGTGTGGCCGAGGTCGCCGGCGCCGCCGCGGGAGCCGCTGACGATCCGGCCGTCGGCGAGCACCCCGAGCCCGAGCCCGGTCGAGGCCTTCAGCACGAGCAGGTCGCGGATCTCGGTGGCGTGGCCGAGGTACTCCGAGCGGGCGAGGATGTCGGCGTCGTTGGCGAGGAACAGCGGGGCGTCCGCCACCGAGGAGAGGTACGGCGCCAGCGGGACGCCGTCCCAGCCGGCCATCACCGGCGTGTCGACGCTGACCCCGCGATCGGCGTCGACGGCGCCGGGCAGGGACATGCCGATGCCGAGCACCGGCGGCGTGCCCGGCTCCAGCAGCCGGGTCAGCTGGCCGGCCACCACGGACATCACGGCGTCGGGCCCGGCGCCGACCTCGTGGTCGACGGCGGAGGCGGCCAGCTCGGTGCCGCCGAGGTCGAAGACGGCGACCTGGGAGCGGGAGCGCCCGACCGCGACGGCGAGGACCGTGCCGGCGTCGGTGGCGAGCTCGAGGCTGCCGGGCGGGCGGCCGCCGGTGGAGGCGAGCTCGGCGCCGAGCCGCAGCAGCCCGGCCTCGCCGAGCGCGGCCACCCGGCTGACGACGGCGGTGCGGGACAGGCCGGTGAGCCGCCCCAGGTCGGCCCGGGTGGCGGCCCGGCCGCTGCGCACCAGCGCGAGCAGGTCGCCCGCCGTCGCCGTGTCACGGCCGACCGGCTGCCGTACCTCCGTCATGCCGGAACTCTAAACCTCCACCACTTTGTCCGGAAAAAGACATAAGAATGTCTTTCAAGGGACACTCTTGCGCACTAGTCTTGATCCACGTGACCGCACCCGACCTCGTGCTCCCCCCTTGCGACTTCACCGTCTTCGGCGGCACCGGCGACCTCGCGCTGCGCAAGCTGCTGCCCGGCCTCTACGAGCAGGAGCGCCGGCGCCAGCTGCCCGCCGGCACCCGGATCGTCGGCGTCTCCCGCAGCGAGCTCGACGACACCGGCTACCGCGACCTCGTCACCCAGGCCCTCTTCGACCACGTGGCCGAGGACCACCTCGAGGCCGGCGCTCTGCACCGGCTGACGTCCCGGCTGCGCCACCTCACCCTCGACGCCCACTCCCCCGAGGACTGGGACCGGCTGCACGGGATCTTGAAGAGCGACCTCGTCATCACGACCGGTACCGACACACCGGCCCCGGACGACCGCAACCGGGTCTTCTACCTCGCGGTGGCCTCCGACCTGTTCGGCCCGATCTGCGACCGGCTCGACGACCTCGGCCTGGTGACCCCGCAGTGCCGGGTCGTGCTGGAGAAGCCGATCGGCAGCGACCTGACCTCGTCACGCCGGGTCAACGACGCGGTGGGCCGGGTCTTCGAGGAGCGCCAGATCTTCCGGATCGACCACTACCTCGGCAAGGAGAGCGTGCAGAACCTGCTCGTCACGCGCTTCGCCAACGTCTTCCTCGAGCCGATCTGGAACTCCCGCTGGGTCGACCACGTGCAGATCACGGTGGCCGAGACGCTCGGCGTCGGCGACCGCGGCGACTACTACGACCGCGCCGGCGCGCTGCGCGACATGGTGCAGAACCACCTGCTCCAGCTGCTCTGCCTGGTCGCGATGGAGCCGCCCACCCACGTCGGCGGCGCGGCCGAGGCGTCCGAGGACGCCGTCCGCGACGAGAAGCTCAAGGTGCTGCGTGCCCTCGCGCCGCTCACCGGCCGCGAGGTCGACCGCAACACGGTGCGCGGCCAGTACACGTCGTACGGCGCGGAGCTCGGCCACCCGAGCACGACCGAGACGTTCGTGGCGCTGCGGGCGGAGGTGCAGAACTGGCGCTGGGCGGGTGTGCCGTTCTACCTGCGCACCGGCAAGCGGATGGCGCGGCAGGAGTCCACGATCGAGGTGGTCTTCAAGGAGCCGCCGCACGCGATGTTCCCGCACAGCGACGGTGTGACGACCCCGAACCGGCTGACGATCCGGATGCAGCCCGACGAGGGCATGCAGCTGCACCTCACCGCCAAGCACCCCGGTCCCGGCGGGATCCGGCTGCACCCCGCGTCCCTCGACCTCACCTACGAGGACGCCTTCGAGGAGCGCAGCCCCGAGCCGTACGAGCGACTGCTCATGGATGTCATGCGCGGCATCCCGACGCTGTTCATGCGCCGCGACGAGGTCGAGGCCGCCTGGGGCTGGGTCGAGCCGATCCTCGCCCAGTGGCAGGACACCGCGCTGGAACCCGTCCGTTACCACCCCGGCACCCACGGTCCCGCCGCCGCGGCGAGACTGCTGGCACGGGACCGCCGCTTCTGGCAGGAGAACGCCGATGCCTGAGATCCTCCTCCACCCCGTCCTCGCCGACGTCACCCGGCGGCTCACCGAGCGCAGCGCGGCCGGCCGGTCGGCGTACCTCGAGCGAGTGCGGGCCGCTGCGGTGCGCGGTCCGGCGCGCGGGCGGCTGGCCTGCGCGAACCTCGCGCACGGCTTCGCCGCCTCCGATCCGCCGGAGAAGGCCGAGCTCGCGCGCGGGCAGAAGCCGAACCTGGCGATCGTGACGAGCTACAACGACATGCTGTCGGCGCACCAGCCGTACGTCGACTACCCGCCCGTGCTCAAGGACGCGGTGATCCGCGCGGGCGGTCTCGCCCAGGTCGCGGGCGGCGTGCCCGCGATGTGCGACGGCGTGACCCAGGGCCGCGACGGCATGCAGCTCTCGCTCTACAGCCGCGACGTGATCGCCATGTCGACCGCGATCGCGCTCTCGCACGACATGTTCGACGGGACGCTGCTGCTGGGGGTCTGCGACAAGATCGTGCCCGGCCTGCTGATCGGCGCGCTGTCCTTCGGCCACCTGCCGGCCGTGTGGGTGCCCGCCGGGCCGATGACCTCCGGGCTGCCGAACAAGGAGAAGGCCCGGGTGCGACAGCTCTTCGCCGAGGGGAAGGCAGGGCGGGAGGAGCTGCTCGAGGCCGAGGCGGCGTCGTACCACTCGAAGGGGACGTGCACCTTCTACGGCACCGCCAACTCCAACCAGCTGCTGATGGAGGTGATGGGCCTGCACCTGCCGGGCTCGTCCTTCGTCAATCCCGGCACGCCGCTGCGCGACGCCCTCACCCGGGAGGCCGCGGCGGTGGCGGTGCGTCGGACCAGGCAGTACGACGCGGCTCCTCCTCTGGGGGAGATGGTCGACGAGAAGGTCGTGCTCAACGCCTGCGTCGCGCTGCTGGCCAGCGGCGGCTCGACCAACCACACCCTGCACCTGGTCGCGATCGCCCGCGCCGCCGGCATCCTGCTCAGCTGGGACGACCTGGCCGAGCTGTCGGCCGTCGTACCGCTGCTGGCGCGGGTGTACCCCAACGGCGCCGCCGACGTGAACCACTTCCACGCGGCCGGCGGGATCGGCTTCCTGGTGCGGACCCTGCTCGACGCGGGGCTGCTGCACGAGGACGTCGAGACGATCGTGGGGCGGGGGCTGCGGCGCTACACCTCCGAGCCCTTCCTGGCCGACGGTGAGCTGTCGTGGCGGCCGGGGCCCTCGTCGAGCCTGGACGAGGATGTGCTGCGGCCGGCATCCGCACCGTTCTCGACAGACGGCGGGCTGAAGGTGGTGCGCGGGCCGCTGGGGACCGGGGTCGTGAAGACGTCGGCGGTGGCTGCGGAGCATCGTTTCGTGTCCGCGCCGGCGCGGGTCTTCGACGACCAGCACGACTTCCTGGCGGCGTTCTCGGCCGGCGAGCTGGACGGGATCGACCTGGTGGCGGTGATCCGGTACCAGGGGCCGGCCGCCAACGGGATGCCGGAGCTGCACAAGCTCACCCCGGCGCTCGGCGTACTCCAGGACCGGGGGCAGCAGGTCGCGATCGTCACCGACGGCCGGATGTCCGGCGCGTCCGGCAAGGTCCCCGCCGCCATCCACGTCACCCCGGAGGCCGCGCTGGGCGGGCCGTTGTCGCGGGTGCGCGACGGCGACCTCGTCACGCTGGACGCCGACGCGGGACTGTTGACGGTGGCCGCGGACCTGGCGCACCGTACGCCTCTCGGGTCGGCTTCCTCAGGCTCCGCGTGGGCCGGGACCGGCCGCGAGCTGTTCGCCGCCTTCCGCGCCACCGTCGGACCCGCCGACGAGGGCGCCTCGATCTTCCCCGTCCCCGCTGCCGCTGCCCCGGAGGTGCCCCTTGTCCGCTCCTGAGTCCGTGTTGGACCTCGTGCCGGTGCTGCCGGTCGTGGTGGTGGAGGACGTCGCCACCGCGGTCCCGCTGGCCCGGGCGCTCGTCGCCGGCGGCCTGCCCGCCATCGAGCTGACCCTGCGCACCCCCGCCGCGCTCGACGCGATCCGGGCGATCGCCGCCGAGGTTCCGGAGATCGCGCTCGGCGCCGGGACCGTGACGTCCGCGGCGCAGGCGGCCGCGGCGGTGGAGGCCGGGGCGGCGTTCCTGGTCTCGCCGGGCTGCACTCCCGGGCTGCTGGCGGCGCTGCAGGCGACCGGCGTGCCCTTCCTGCCCGGCACCTCCACCGTCTCGGAGGTGATGACCGTGCTGGAGGCGGGCGTGACCTCGATGAAGTTCTTCCCCGCGGAGGCGTCCGGCGGGGCGCCGTACCTGAGGTCGGTCGCCGACCCGCTCCCCCAGGCCCGCTTCTGCCCGACCGGGGGATCAGGGTCGCCTCGGCGCCGGCGTACCTCGCGCTGCCCAATGTCGGCTGCGTCGGCGGCACCTGGATCACCCCCGCCGACGCCGTCGCCGCCGGGGACTGGGAGCGGATCGGCAAGCTCGCCGCCGAGGCCGCGGCGCTGGGCTGAGCCTCGCCTCAGGCCCGGCGGCCGAGGAGCGCGAGCAGCCGGACCAGCGGCTGTGCGTCGGCCGCGACGGGGAGGACCGTGCCGAAGGCGTCGCCCCGGAACTCCGCGGCCTCCGGCGTGGAGAACGGCTCGGCGAAGGCGAGGCACGCGGCGACGTCCTCGTCGCGAGCGGCGTAGGGCCGCTCGAGCGCGGTGGCCAGGTCCCAGCCGTGCACCACGACCTCGTTGAGCGCGACCGCCGCCGCCTCGGCGCCGGACATCTCGACCGGGCCGGCGACCGTCTCGCCCTCGTACGCCGCCGGGTCGCGCCAGGCCTCGGCGAGCTCCACCAGGCTGCGGTCGATCCGGTCCCGCCATCCCGGCTCGAGCCGCGACGCGTCGCCGGTGCCGCCCTGCTCGGAGCCCGGCACCTGTTCCTTGCGGGCGGCACCGGTGAACGCGACAGCCAGCCCGCCGATGTGGTCGACGAGGTCGCCGACGGAGTACTCCGTGCACGGGGTCGACGCGGTCAGCCGGTCGTCGGGGACGGAGGCGACGAGCGCGCGGAGGGTGGTCGTGGCGGGTCCGAGGTCGAGAGGATCCATGCGGTGGGGACCGGGAGCCGCCGGCGAACTCATCGCTGGGCGGCGAAGAAGCCCTCCAGCAGGACGGCGGACTCCTCCGCGAGCACGCCGGCGATCACCTCGGGCCGGTGGTTGAGCCGGCGGTCGCGGACGACGTCCCACAGGGAGCCGACGGCGCCGGCCTTGTCGTCGTACGCACCGAACACGACGCGGTCGACCCGGGCGAGGACGGCGGCGCCGGCGCACATCGTGCAGGGCTCGAGGGTGACGACGAGGGTGCAGCCGTCCAGCCGCCACTCGCCGCGGGCGGCCGCGGCGGCGCGCAGCGCGACCACCTCGGCGTGGCCGGTGGGGTCGGCGTCGCGCTCGCGGACGTTGCGACCGGCACCGACGACCAGCCCGGCGGCGTCGACGACGACGGCGCCGATCGGCACGTCGCCCGTGGCCAGCGCGGCGGAGGCCTCCGCGAGGGCGGCCCGCATCGGCTCCTCCCAGCGGGTGAGCGGTGCGGTCACGCGGAGGTGAGGCCGACGGCGTCGTCGAAGAGGTCGCCGAAGCCGAGGCCGCGGGCGATCTCGGAGAGCATCTCGTCGGGGTACAGCTCGTCGTCGTCGAGGATGGCGGCGAGGTCCATCGCGTCGACGCCGAGGTCGCTGAGCAGCTCGAGGTCGCCGGCGGGCTCGGGGTCGTCCTCGTCCTCGACCGGCGGCAGGCCGAGGTGCTCGACGACGACGGCCGCCAGCTCCCACTCGGTCGCCGCCGTCACGTCGGACAGCATCACGCGGGTGCGCGGGCCGGCGACCCTGACCACGACGAAGAAGTCCTCCTCGACGGCCACCAGCCCGACGGCACCGCCGTCGCCCGGGAACCGGCGCAGCGCCCCGGCCAGGGTCTCGATGTCGGTGGCGTGGTCGGGCGTGAGCTCGGCGACCTGCCACACGCCCTCCTCGCGGTAGGCGGCAAGGGCGAAGTCGACCGAATCGATGGCCGTCCCGCTAGCGGTCATGGCATCAGGGTGACACGGGAACCGGCGCAGGACCAGAGGATTTCGGCTCGACCCGCGCCGCTGTGGTGTCGCGTGGTAGGTGGCCGTCCACGGATCGAGGCTCAGGACGCGACGGGCACCGGTACGGCGTACCAGACGGTGCGGTGGCTCCAGTGCCCCGGGCCGAGCCGCTTGCCGGAGCAGACGACGATCACGAGCTGCTCGGGCCCCCACCACCGGAAGGCCTTCTTCCGGGGAACGCGCGCGGCGGCGTACCTCTTGCGCCGGGTGACCTGGTAGCAGGCGGCCTCGGTCCCCGCCTTGTTGCCGAGCACGACCCGGCCGCCCTTCCGCAGCGAGCGCAGCAGTGCGTTGCCGAGCGCGGTGCCGTCGGGCCAGGTGTGGGCGGTCATGATCACGGTGCCCTCCCCCTCGCCGGGGCGCGCCTGCGGATCCCGGCCCAGGAGCCACTTGCCGCGCTTCGAGACCGGTGGGGCGCCGACCGCGCCCTTCGCCGTACGCCGCACCCGCACCACGGTCGTGCTCCGGTCGATCGCGGGGATCGTCGCCGTCGTCGGGGTGAACGGGCGCGACGGCGCCGTACAGGTCACGCCGGCGCGCACCCGGCGCTCTGCCGCGCCTGCCGGTTCGGGCGCGACGGTCCCGGCGAGGGCGACCGCCAGCAGGATCGCCGGGACCAGGAGCCGGGGCCGCCGAACGGCCGCGCGAAGGTCGTGCATCATCCATCCTTCGGGATCAGGGTGCCGTCGGCGGCACCCTCGGGGCCATCAGGCCGTCTCGGATCGCCTCGCGGTTGAGATCGATCTTGGTGTGCACCGGGCGCCCCGCCCCGGCGTACTTCGCCTTGACGCGGTCGAGGTACTTCTTGGCGGTGTCGCGCTTCACCCCGAGGTCGAGCGCGACGGCGTCGAGCGTCAGGCCCGATGCGTAGAGGACGAGCGCCCGCTCCTCCTGGTCGCTCAGCCGCGGGCGCCGGGCGTCGCCCGCCATCACGCCGGCCAGCTCGGGAGTGATCCACTCCCTCCCCTCCAGGCCGGCCCGGACGGCCGCGACGATGTCCTCCTCGCTGTCGCGCTTCCCGACGACACCGGTCACTCCGGCGCGGAGCATCGCCCGGACCAGGGGGACCGAGCCCATCGCGGAGAGCACCAGGACCCGCACGCCCTCCTCGACCAGGCGGGTGACGACGGCGGGATCGGCCTCCGGCCCCCGGTCGACCAACAGGTCGAGGACCAGCAGATGGGGGCGGCCGGCGTCGGCGACCGCCCCCATCCACGCGACGAGCTGGTCCAGGGTCTCGCAGGCGTGGACCACCCGCAGCCCCGGCTGCGCGGAGAGGATCTCCACGGTCCGCATCCGCTGCAGCCGATGATCCTCGACGACCGCCAGCCGCCGGCGGTTCTCGCTCTCCGAGCCCGCCCGGCCCCCGGACACCGAATGCTCCGGCAGAGGCTGCTAGCTCACCGACGCCCGCGCGCCCGTGGCCGGCGGCGACGGCAGCTTGTGCTTCTTCTTGCCCTTGACGACCGCCTTGGACGGCGCGGAGCCGACCTGCGAGCCGCCGGGCGTGGCGCCGTTGGCCACGGCCACGTTGACGATCTTGCCGCGCGCGGCGTCCTTCTTCGTGACGGTGTACTTCGCGGTGCAGACCACCTGGGCACCGGGCTGGAGACCCGTGGGCAGCGCGGGGCACTTGACCTTCGGCGTCTTGCCGGTGCCGGTGAACCGGGTCTCCGCGACGGTGACCGGGTTCAGCGCGATGTTGCCGGTGTTCGTCACCCGATAGGTGAACGTCACCTTCTGGCCGGCCTTGGTGATCTTCTTGGGCTTGGCCTTCTTGACCAGCGCCAGGCCGGGCGCTGCCGGGGCGAGCGTCGCCGCCGCGGTGTTGTTGGCCGGGTTGCCGCGGTCCGTCACGCTGACCGTGTTGGTGACGGCGTCCCCGCCGTTCAGGGCCTTGCTGTACGTCAGGGTCAGCGTCTCCCCGACGTCGAGGCCGCGGTCACCCGCGGCGTCGGGCCGTGAGCAGTCGATCTCGTCCTGGGTGATCGGGGAGCCGACGGCCGGGGTGCACGTGAACGCGGCACCGCCGCCGCTGCTCTGCACGCCGGTCAGGGTGCCGCCGACGGCGATCGCGTCGGTGATGGTGACGGTGTCGCCGGCGACCATCGGCTCGGGGCCGAGGTTGGTGACCTTGACGACGTACTGGACCGGGACGCCGGGCTCGAAGACCTGGGCGTTCGAGGTCTTGGTGACGGCGAGGTCGTACTCGCACAGCTGCCAGGTCAGCGAGATCATGCCGCTGGTGCCGTCGTCGTGGCTGCCGAGGGTCGCGGAGTCGAAGAGGACCGAGCCGTCGACGAAGCTGGCGCCGCCGCCTCCGCCGCCGCCCCCGTGGTTGGGCGCACCGTCGCCCTTGGTGCTGGCGCCACCGCCACCGCCGAAGTAGCCGCCGCCACCACCGCCGCCGGTGTCGGCGCCGGGGTCGGCAGCACCCGCCCCGCCGTCGCGGCCGGTGCCGGCCTCGCCGCTCTGGGTCGGGATCGTGGCGTGGACGCCGCCGTCGCCGGGTGCGGCCGTCTGGCCGCCCTGACCGCCGCCGGGGCGGATCGCGCTCGGGTCGCCGGGGTCGGTCGTGTCGTCGTCCTGGCCGACCATGCCGTCGCCGCCGGCGAAGACGCCGGTCCCGGTGGGCACGCCCGCGCTGCCGCCGTGGCCCCAGTCGACGACGTGACCACCGCCCGTGCCGCCGCCGCCACCCGCGAGGGCGAGGAGGGTGCCGCCGGACGAGACGTCGGTGTAGCCGCCGCCCCCTCCGCCGCTGTGGGTGCCGGCGCCGGCGTCGCCGCCGCCGTTGCTGCCACCGCCGCCGGCGCCACCGGCTCCGCCGACCGTGCCCTCGAAGACCTGGCCGGGCGTCGCCGGCACCGAGAACCGGATGACCGCGCCGGCGCCGGCCGCATCGGCCGGAATCGTCTCGCCGGCGTTGGGCACGATCGACACGCCGCCGGCGGCACCGGCGATCGTCACGTCGACCGCGCAGACGCCGTCGGGCGTGGCGAAGGAGAAGGCCCCTGCCGTGGTCCGCTCCGAGTCGGAGGGGGCAGGTGCCGGGTCGGCGAGGGCGGTCGGGGTCGAGACGAGGCCGGCGCAGGTGAGCATGGCCGTCACCGCAGCGACGCCGACGCCGCGGCGCATGAGGCCCGGGGAGGTTCCAAAGGTGGTCAACATGGGCGGGACGGTAGGGACGACGGCGGGCCGGTTGCCGTGAAATCTGGACGCAACGGGCGAAATGACCCCCGAACGGGGGGCAGCCGCCGTCGTCGGGACCCGCCGGCGCGGGTAGGGCATGCTGTGCCCATGCGCACCCTCGTCGTGGACCACCCCCTCGTCGCCCACAAGTTGACCGTGCTCCGCGACAAGGACACCGACTCCCCCACCTTCCGGGCCCTCGCCGACGAGTTGGTGACGCTGCTCGCCTACGAGGCCACCCGCGACGTGCGGGTGGAGCCGGCCGCGATCGAGACGCCGGTCGCGCCGACGACGGGGACCCGGCTCGCGGCGCCGCGGCCGCTCGTCGTACCCATCCTGCGGGCGGGGCTCGGCATGCTCGACGGCATGGTGCGGCTGCTGCCGACCGCGGAGGTGGGCTTCCTCGGGATGGTGCGCAACGAGGAGACGCTCGAGGCGACGACGTACGCCGAGCGGCTGCCCGACGACCTGTCGGGCCGCCAGTGCTATGTCGTCGACCCGATGCTCGCGACCGGCGGCACGCTCGCGGCGGCGATCCGCTTCCTCGTCGACCGCGGCGCGGACCACATCACCGCGGTCTGCCTGCTGGCCGCGCCCGAGGGCTGCGCGCGGCTCGAGGAGGAGCTGGGCGACCTCGAGATCCCGGTGACGGTCGTCACCGCCGCGATGGACGAGCGGCTCAACGAGAAGGGCTATATCGTCCCCGGCCTCGGCGACGCGGGCGACCGGATGTACGGCATCGCGGGCGCCTGACCCGGAGCGAGTGCCCCTCGTCACATATAAGACGGCTCCCACGGAGGCCTCCGGATCAGTACGTTGGCGACAATTTGTGTCAACCAGCAAGGTGGAGGCTCGATGCTCATCGGCATCCCGCGCGAGTCGAGACAGGGCGAGACCCTGGTCGCGGCGACCGCCAAGACCGTGACCCAACTGACCAACCTCGGCTACGACGTGATCGTCGAGTCGGGGCCGGCGAGCTCGCCGACCAGCCCGACAGCGCGTTCACCGGCCTCGGTGACGCCCAGGTGCGGGTCGGCACGGCCGCCGAGGTGTGGGGCGCCGACGTCGTCGTGAAGGTCAACGCGCCGACCGACGAGGAGATCGGCCGGCTCCGCCAGGGCGCCACGATCATCTCGATGATGGCTCCGGGCCGGTCGCCGGAGCTGCTCGAGAGGCTCCAGGCGCAGGGGGTGACCGCGCTGGCGATGGACGCGGTGCCGCGGATCTCGCGTGCGCAGTCGATGGACGTGCTGTCCTCGATGGCGAACGTCGCGGGCTACCGCGCGGTGGTCGAGGCGGCCCACGAGTTCGGCCGGATGTTCACCGGCCAGGTGACGGCCGCGGGCAAGATCCCGCCGGCACGCGTGTTCGTCGTGGGTGCCGGCGTCGCCGGTCTCGCGGCGATCGGCGCGGCCTCGGCGATGGGCGCCGTGGTGCGCGCGTTCGACGTACGCCCCGAGGTGGCCGAGCAGGTCGAGTCGATGGGCGCGCAGTTCGTCGAGGTCGACTTCGAGTCCGAGGTCTCCTCCGACGGCTACGCCAAGGAGATGACCGAGGAGCAGGTGGCCGCCACCGCCGCGATGTACGACGAGGAGGCACGCGCCGCCGACATCGTCATCACCACCGCGCTGATCCCCGGGCGCCCCGCGCCGTCGCTGATCACCGCCGAGACCGTCGCCGGGATGCGCAACGGCTCGGTGATCGTCGACATGGCCGCGGCCAACGGCGGCAACGCCGCCGGCACCGTGGCCGACCAGAGGGTCATCACCGACAACGGCGTGACCATCCTCGGCTACACCGACCTCGCCGGCCGGCTCGCGGCCCAGACCTCGCAGCTGTACGGCACGAACATCGTCAACCTGCTCAAGCTGCTGACCCCGGAGAAGGACGGCAACCTGACGCTGGACTTCGACGACGTCGTCCAGCGCGGCATCACCGTCGTCCGCGACGGAGAGTCGACCTGGCCGCCGCCGGCCGTACAGGTCTCGGCCGCCCCCGCGGCGGCGCCGGTCGCCGCACCTGCGCCGGCCAAGCCCCAGGCGAAGCTCACACCCACCGGCAGGGTGGCCGTCGTGCTGGGCGCGATCGGCCTGTTCTGGCTGGTCAACGCGCTCGCGCCGACCGACGACCTGCGGCGGCACTTCACCGTGCTGATGCTGTCGATCGTGATCGGCTACTACGTCATCGGCAAGGTCGCGCACGCCCTGCACACACCGCTGATGTCGGTCACCAACGCCATCTCCGGCGTGGTCGTGGTCGGTGCGCTGGTGCAGGTCGCCAGTGACGACAAGCTGGTCGTCGGCCTGTCGGCCGCGGCGATCCTGCTCGCGTCGATCAACATCTTCGGCGGCTTCGCGGTGACCCGCCGCATGCTCTCCATGTTCAGCAAGGGGGCCTGAGCGCCATGGACATCATCTCCATCACCGGCGCGGCGTACATCGTCGCCGCCCTGCTCTTCATCCTCTCGCTGGCGGGCCTCTCGAAGCACGAGACCTCCCGCAACGGCCTCACCTACGGCATGGTCGGCATGGCGGTCGCGCTGGCCGCGACCATCGCGCAGACCGTCGACGTCAGCGAGTACGTCGACGACCGCGGCCTGGTCATCGCCCTGCTGGTCGCGGCCGTCGCGATCGGCGCCGTGATCGGCCTCTGGCGCGCGCGGATCGTCGAGATGACCGGCATGCCCGAGCTGATCGCGCTGCTGCACTCCTTCGTGGGTCTGGCCGCGGTCCTCATCGGCTGGAACGGGCACCTCGAGGGCTCGCACTACGAACTCGACAGCCTCAACAACATCCACGAGGCCGAGGTCTCCATCGGCATCTTCATCGGCGCGGTCACCTTCACCGGCTCGATCGTGGCCAACCTGAAGCTGTCGGCCAGGATGAAGTCCGCGCCGCTCATGCTGCCCGGCAAGAACCTCATCAACGTCGGCTCGCTGGTGCTGTTCGCGATCCTGACCGTCGTCTACGTCGCCGCCGAGGCCGAGAGCGGCCTGCAGAACGCCATCCTGGTCGCGCTGACCGTTCTCGCCCTCGCGCTGGGCTGGCACCTCGTCGCCTCCATCGGCGGCGGCGACATGCCGGTCGTGGTGTCGATGCTCAACTCGTACTCCGGGTGGGCCGCGGCCGCCTCCGGTTTCCTGCTCGGCAACGACCTGCTCATCGTCACCGGCGCGCTGGTCGGCTCCTCCGGTGCCTACCTGTCGTACATCATGTGCAAGGCGATGAACCGCTCGTTCATCTCCGTCATCGCCGGCGGCTTCGGCATCGAGGCCCCCGCGGGCGACGCCAAGGACTACGGCGAGCACCGCGAGATCCAGGCCGACGCCGTCGCCGAGCTCCTCGCCGGCGCCTCCTCGGTCGTGATCACGCCCGGCTACGGCATGGCGGTCGCCCAGGCGCAGTACCCCGTCGCCGATCTCACCGCGAAGCTGCGCGCCAAGGGCGTCGACGTCCGCTTCGGCATCCACCCCGTCGCCGGCCGCCTCCCGGGCCACATGAACGTGCTGCTCGCCGAGGCCAAGCTGCCCTACGACATCGTGCTCGAGATGGACGAGATCAACGACGACTTCCCCGACACCGACGTCGTCCTGGTCATCGGCGCCAACGACACGGTCAACCCGGCCGCGTCCGAGGACCCGACCTCCCCATCGCGGGCATGCCGGTCCTCGAGGTGTGGAACGCCAAGGACGTCATCGTCTTCAAGCGCTCCATGGCCGCCGGCTACGCCGGCGTCCAGAACCCGCTGTTCTTCCGCGACAACAGCCAGATGCTGTTCGGCGACGCGAAGGACAAGGTCGAGGAGATCGTGCACCACCTGAACTGACGCACCCGTACGACGAAGGGCCGGCTCCGCCGCTGCGGGGCCGGCCCTTCGTCGCGCTGGGTCGGTGGTGCGCTGTAACACGTAGTCCACCGGCCTACGGGGACCGTGCCTGCTCTCCCAGCCGCATACGAGGGCGCTCGAGCGAGGTCAGGCGGCTGCCAGGTCAGCGAACCACGTGTTACAGCACGACCTCGGCCACCGTCTCGTAGCGCGGGGTACGGCGAGGGCCCTCGCCGAGGTGGGAGGCGATCACCTCGACCGAGGCGAGCGGCCAGGGCGGGCCGGCGTAGGTGTCCAGCAGGCGCACCCAGCTGGTCATCTCCACGAACCGGCCGCCGGTGCGGGCGACCGTCACATGGGGGCGGAACCGCTGGCCGTCGACCTCGATCCCGCACGCCACCGCGGCGTTGCGGGCCCGGACGGACGCCTGGGCGAGCACGTCAGCGCCATCCGCACCGTCAGCACCGCTCACGCCGGTCGCCAGCACCCGCCCCTCGGTCACGTTGGGGAAGACCACGGCGCCGGCCAGGGAGAGCTCCGCGGGCGGCAGGCCGTCGAGGGACTCGGCCAGGCGGTCGACGTACCGGTCGACGCGGTGCTCGTCGACGGCGGCCATGAAGGCCAGCGTGACGTGGAGCTGCTCGGGCCGGGTCCAGCGGAAGTCGGCGGCGGCGCGGCGCGGCTCGAGGAAGGCGTCGAGGTGCTCGATCGCGTGCGGGGGCGGGACGACCGCCGTGAAGACGCGCATCAGAGCTGGGTGCCGACCAGCTGGCCGATGCCGTGGGTGACCGCCATCGCGAGCAGGCCGCCGAGGACGTTGCGGAGCACCGCGCGGCCGGGCGCGCCGTACCCGAACCGGGCGCTGAGCCAGCCGGTCAGGACCAGCGCCGCGACCACCGCCACCACCGTCACCGGCACTCGCAGGTCGGCGGTGACGAGGACGATGATCAGCAGCGGCAGCAGGGCGCCGAGGACGAAGGACAGCATCGAGGCGAAGGCGGCGTTCCAGGGCTGGTGAGGTCCTCGGGATCGATGCCGAGCTCGACCTCGGCGTGCGCGGCGAGGGCGTCGTTGGCGGTGAGCTGCCGGGCGACCTGCAGGGCCAGGTCGGGATCGAGCCCCTTGTCGACGTACAGGCCGGCGAGCTCCGCGAGCTCGTCGTCGGGGTCCTCGCGCAGCTCGCGGCGCTCCTCGGCGAGCAGCGCCTCCTCGGAGTCGCGCTGGGTGCTCACCGAGACGTACTCGCCGGCCGCCATGCTCATCGCGCCCGCCGCCAGCCCCGCGATGCCCGCCACCAGGATCGCCGTCCGCTCGCTGGTCGCCCCGGCGACACCGAGCACGATGCCCGCCGTCGACACGATCCCGTCGTTGGCGCCCAGGACACCGGCCCGCAGCCAGTTGAGCCGGTCGTTGAGGCCCTGCTCGTGGGGCTCGTCCTCGTGGGGCCCGATCGCCTCCTCCGGTCCTGTCGCGATGTCCATGCTGCTCACCCGGCCATGATCCCCGAACGACTCAGGCCGGGTCCACCACAATCACGTGGAGGTGGCGAGGTCCGTGGACGCCCTCGACGCGGTCGAGCTCGATGTCGCTGGTGGCGCTGGGGCCGCTGATCCAGGTCAGGGGGCGTCGGGGGTCGAGCAGGGGGAAGGCATCGGGTACGTCGGCGACGACTTGGTCGGCGTACACGACGCACACGTGCCGGTCGGGCACGAGGCTGATCGCACGGCGGCCCTGGTCGGGCTCGTGGTCGAGCACGATGGTGCCGGTCTCGGCGATGCCGACGCGGCAGGCGGTGACCACGGCGTCGTGGCCGTCGAGGTCGCCGGCGCCGAGACTGCCGTCGTCCACGGTCACGCCGGGCACGGCGAAGCCCAGCCGGCCTTCCAGTCCCGGGGGACGACGACCCGCGCGGTGCGGGGCAGCGAGTGGGGCAGCGCGGCGGCGACGGCGGCGGGCAGGTCGTCGGGGTGGCAGCGCTCGACGGTCGCGCGGTAGTCGGCGACCCGCTCGGCGAAGTGGTCGAGCAGGCCGGCACCCGCCGGGGACGGGCGCCGGGCGGGGCGAGGACCGGCTCCGAGGCGGGCGCCGTCCCGGTGACGTCGGCGAGGGCGGCGCGCACCCGGCCGAGGATCTCCTCGCGGGCGCTAGTCATCGAGCTCGCCTCCTCGGGTCCGGCTCCACCAGTCCCGGAAGGACTCCGCCGGTGGGCGGGCAGGTCCCGGGCGTCGGTCCAGGCCGCGCCAGGTCCCGGGAGCCGTCCCAGGGTGGTCCTACGGCGGCGCCGCAGCACCCGGCCGGCGACACCGGACAGCCGCTCCAGCCGGCCCAGCCGCCCGGCGTCGCCGAACGCCCAGGCCGCACCCCGGAAGGCGAGGGCCTCGGGCTTGGGGACCCGATCGGCGCGGTGGCCGTCGACGACCTTCGAGCGCAGGTGCACCAGCACCTCGGGGATGTCGATGCGCACCGGGCAGGCCTCGAAGCACGCACCGCACAGCGAGGACGCGTAGGGCAGCGAGTCGGTCTGGGCATCCCCGGTCCCGCGCAGCAGCGGGTTGAGGATCGCGCCGATCGGGCCCGGGTAGACCGAGCCGTAGGCATGACCGCCCGCCCGCTCGTAGACCGGGCACACGTTCAGGCACGCCGAGCACCGGATGCAGCGCAGCGCCTGCCGGCCGACCTCGTCGGCCAGCGCCCGGGTACGGCCGTTGTCGAGGAGCACGACGTGCACCTCCTGCGGCCCGTCGCCGGGGGTGCTCCCGGTCCACATCGAGGTGTAGGGGTTCATCCGCTCGCCGGTCGAGGAGCGCGGCAGCAGCCGCAGCAGCGGGTCGAGCTCGGCCCAGGTCGGCACGACCTTCTCGATCCCGACCACCGAGACCAGCACCTCCGGCAGGGTCAGGCACATCCGGCCGTTGCCCTCGGACTCGACCACGACCAGGGTCCCCGAGTCGGCGACCGCGAAGTTGGCGCCCGAGACCGCCATCCGGGCGCGGAGGAACTTCTCACGCAGGTGCTCCCGCGCGGCGCCGGCGAGGACGGCCGGCTCGTCGCTCAGGTCGTCCGGTGCGGGCCTGCCGACCTCACCCATCCGGCGGCGGAAGATCTCCCGGATCTCCGCACGGTTGCGGTGGATCGCCGGCACCAGGATGTGGGAGGGCAGGTCCCCGCCCAACTGGACGATCAGCTCGGCCAGGTCGGTCTCCCAGGCCGCGATGCCCGACGCCTCCAGCGCCTCGTTGAGACCGATCTCCTGGGTCACCATCGACTTGACCTTGACCACCTCGTCGACCGCGTGCGCGCGGGCCACCTCGACGACGATCCGGTTGGCCTCCTCGGCGTCGCGCGCCCAGTGCACCACCGCTCCCCGGGCGGTCAACGCCGCCTCGAGCCGGACCAGGTTGTCCTCGAGAGCCAGCAGGGCACGCTCCTTCACCGCCGCACCGGCCAGCCGCAGCTCCTCCCAGTCGTCCACCTCTCCCACGACCGCCGCCCGCTTGGCGCGGATCACGCCGGTGGCGTGGGCCAGGTTGTGGCGCAGCTGGGTGTCGGCGAGCGCCTTCCCCGCCGCGACCGGGAACGCCGGCATCCCCACGAAGGTGCCGCTCATGCCGGCTGCTCCTCGGTCGAGGCGAGGATCTCCGCCAGATGCATCACCCGGACGCCGGCTCGCCCACGGCCGAGCACACCGCCGATGTGCATCAGACACGAGTTGTCCCCGGCGACCAGCACCTCCGCACCGGTCTCCCGCACATGCCGAGCCTTGTCAGAGCCCATCGCGACCGACGTGTCGGAGTTCTTCAACGCGAACGTCCCACCGAAACCGCAGCACTCCTCGGCCTGGGGCAGATCCACCAGCCGCAGGCCCCGCACCCCCTCCAGCAGCCGCCGGGGACGGTCGCCGACGCCCAGCATCCGCAGCGAGTGGCAGGTCGGGTGGTAGGTCACCGAGTGCGGGAAGTAGGCCCCGACATCGCTCACCCCCAGCACGTCGACCAGGAACTCGCTCAGCTCGTAGGTCCGCGGAGAGGTCCGCGCCACCGCCGCCGCCAGGCCCGCATCACCCGCGCGCCGGGCGACCAGGCCGTGCTGATGCCGCGCCGAGCCCGCACACGATCCCGACGGCGTCACGATCGCGTCGTACCCCTCGAAAGCGCCCACGAACGAGCGCACCGCCGGCACCGCCTCGTCGAGATAGCCCGTGTTGACCATCGGCTGCCCGCAGCACGTCTGCGCCCCCGGGAACTCGACCTCCACACCCAGCCGCCGCAGCAGCCGGACAACGGCCCGCCCCGTCCCCGGGAACATCGCGTCGTTCACGCAGGTGACCATCAACGCGACACGCATACCGCCCACTCTCCCACCGCCACAGCTGTTGAAACGATTCATACCCCAGACACGGAAACGGCGCAACTGCGCTCGCAGCTGCGCCGCTCCGCCTCTCAGAGGATCAGCGTCGCTTCACCTTCCCGGTCTTGGCGCTGGTCACCGTCGTGGTCTGGTGACCGGGCAGGGACACGGTGACCTTCACCCGGATCCTCTTGCCCTGCCACTTCCCCTTCAGCTTCAGCCTCGCCTTGGTGCCCTTCTTGATCGCCTTCCCGCCGGCGAACCACTGGTAGGACACGGTGGCGCCGGCCGGCACCGCCAGCGTCGCGGTCAGCCTCTTCCCGACCCGCGCCTTGCCGGTGAGCGCGGGGACACCCAGCGCGAGGCCGGCGGCGGTCACCGGGCTGGTCGCCGCCGAGTCCGCGACGCCGCTGTCACCCTCCTTGGTGGCCGTCACCCGCACCGAGATGCGGGCGCCGAGGTCGGCGCCACCGAGCAGGTACGACGACCCGGTGGCTCCCGGGATCGGCGTACCGTCGCGCAGCCACTGCCGGGTGAGGGCGAGCCCCTTGGTGTTCCAGGAGCCGTCGGTGGCGGTGAGGGTCGCGCCGAACTGCGGCGTGCCCGTCACCTGCGGCGCCACGATCGCGGCGATCTCGTCGACGTCGGCGAGCGTGACCGTGGTGCGGTGCACCGCCTCGGTGTTGCCGGCGAGGTCGGTGGAGACGTACTCGACGACGTGGTCGCCGTACCCCTCGACCAGCACCGGGCTGCCGTCGGACCGCTTCCACTTCCCACCGTCGATCCGGTAGCTCGTGCGCGCCACGCCGCTCAGGGCGTCCTCGGCCGTGAGCTCCAGCCGCGCACGGTCGGACTCCTCGACGCCGCTGCCCCGCTCGGTGGTCACCACGGTGACCGGCGGCGTCAGGTCGATGCCGACCTTCAGCTCACCCGCCGCCGACCGGTTCCCGGCGGCGTCCGTCGCGCGGTAGGAGACGGTGTGCTCCCCCTCCTCGGCGAGGACGACGGGGCCGGTGTAGTCCTGCCAGCCCGAGGAGCGGCCCACCTGGACCGCCGGAGCCGGGTCGCGGCCGTCGGCGGCGGTCACCTCGACGGCGACCGGCGAGGAGTACCAGCTCCCGGCGCCCGGCACCCCGCTGGTCACCGTGGCGGACACGTCCGGCGCCCGGGTGTCCTCCGGCAGGGGCAGCACCCACATGTCGGCCAGCGACGGGTCGTAGTAGCCGGAGGCGTCGAGCGGGTACTCGTACTTGATCCGCGCGGTGCCGTCCGCGGGCAGCACCGCCGGGTCGTCGACCACGAGGTCGTAGACCTTGATGCCCGCGCCCGACTCGCTGCGCGGCACCAGCTGGGTCTTCACCAGCACGTCGTCGACGTAGACGTTGTACTTCTTGGTGCGCGCGCCGTCGTAGGTCTCGACGTTGCGGATCAGGAACGGCTCCCCGGCGGGGACGGCGACCTCGACCGAGTACCACGAGCCCGGGAAGTTCGAGTGGGCGTAGCGCCGGGTGTAGCCGGCCTCGGTGTTGGTGCCGCTGCTCGGCGACGCCTGCAGGCCGTGCGCCTGCTCCGATCCCGACTCGCCGAAGTCGACGTGGTCGACCGCCTCGCCCGCCGGCGGGTGCGGCAGGTCCACGGTGACGCTGGCGGCCTTCGAGACCACCGTCCGCCCGGCCCGTCGTACGTCGACGCTCAGCTCCGTCGTCCCGCCGACCAGGTCGAGGGGAACGGTGACGGGAACCGTCGCGGTGACCGTCTCCCCGGCGGGGACGAGCGTCTCGGCCGAGGCGACCGAGCGCCAGCCGTCGGGGAGGCTGCCGGCGGCCACGGAGACCCGGAGGTCCCGTTCGCCGTCGTTGGTCACCGGGACCTGCAGCACGACCCGCTCCACCGGGTCCTCGGCGGCGGGCTCGGCGGTGACGTCGCCGATGCCCAGCCCGGAGTCGACCCGTGCCCAGCCCGCGGTCGTGTCGCTGACGGTGTAGTCGTGACCGTCGAGGGTGAAGGCGACCTCCACGCGGGCGTCGTAGTCGCCGGCCGCGGCGTTGGCGGGGACGACCACCGGCACGGGCAGCTCGACGCTGCCGCCAGGCGCCAGGTCCACCGGCTCCACGCTCGCCGGCGCCCAGCCGGCGACCCGGACGGTGGCGGTCAGGTCGGTGACCTCGGCACCGCCGTCGTTCGCGACGACGAGCGCACCCGTCACCTCGTCGCCGGCGGCGACCGGGTCCGCGACGGGCGGGAGGCTCACGGCCACGCCCTGGGCGGTCATGGCGACCCGGGCCAGCGCCTGCTCGATGGCGGCGAGACGGCCGTCGACGTCGCCGCGGACGGGTCCGTCGACGTCGCTGCCGGCGAGCCAGGACCGCAGGGCGCGGATGGCGTCGAGGGCGGCGACGAGGTGCTCGGTGCCGGCGTCGCCGTCGGCGGCCCGCGCCTCGAGCACGGCGTCCCGGGCCTCGTCGAGGCCGTCGGTCAGCTCGGTCCCGTCCTCGGCGGTCAGGTCACCGCTCGCGACGGTGTCGCCGACGTGGTCGCGGGCGTCCGCGATCAGGTCGAGGATCGCGCCGAGGGGAGCGTCCGCCGCGGTCACGGCGAAGTGGTAGCTGCCCGAGCCGACGGTCACGACGACCTCGCCGTCGGCGCTGCTGACGTCCTGGACGCCGTCGACGTCCTGGAGGAGGTCGCCGCCCTCGGTCACGGCCCAGGTGTTGGCCGCGGGCAGCACCACCTCGGCGGTGGTGTTGACCGGTACGTCGACGTCCAGGGTGAGGTCGTCGTCCTGCCGCTCCCAGTCGGTCGCGATGGTGCCGTAGACGGAGTCGAGCTCGCCGCGGGCGTCGGTCAGGGCGCCGTCCACCGCCGGGACCACCCGGAACCTTCGGTAGCCCGGCTCGAGCGGGCTGATGCCGCCGATGTGCTGGTACATCCAGTCGCCCACGGCGCCGTACGCGTAGTGGTTGAAGGAGTTCATGCCGACATCGCCGAAGGAGCCGTCGGGCTTGATCGAGTCCCACCGCTCCCACATCGTGGTGGCGCCCATCGCGACCTCGTAGCCCCACGACGGGTAGTCCTCGTGCAGGAGCAGCTCGTAGGCGAGGTCGTCGCGGTCGATCGAGGTGAGCGCGGGGAGCAGCCACGGCGTGCCGAGGAAACCCGTGGTCAGGTGGTTGCCGCTCGCGGCGAGCTTGGCGACGAACCGTGCGGCCACCTTGGCGCGCAGCTCGTCGGGGACGAGGTCCATGCCGAGGGCCATCGCGTAGCCGGTCTGGCTGTTGCCGGTGACGGTGCCGTCGGCGGCCACGAACTCCTCGCCGAACGCGGCCCGCACGTCGACCGACCGCTGCGCGAACGCGGCGGCGTCGGCGTCCTCGCCGATCGCGGCCGCCATCTCCGCGAGCATGCGGGCGTCCTCGGCGTAGTACGCCGTGCCGAGCACGCCGACCGGAGTGGGGTCGTCCAGGTTGAGCCAGTCGTTCCAGTTGCCGCGGGCGGTGTCGATCAGGTCGGGACCGGCGCCGGCCTCGACCAGGGCGAAGTACTTCGTCATCAGGGCGTAGTTCTCCCGCACGATCGCGGTGTCCCCCAGCGCCTTGAAGACCGCGTAGGGGACGGTGATGCCGGCGTCGGACCACCCGAGGCCGGTGCCGAGGTCGATGCCCGGCGGCACGGGGGCGATGCCCGGCAGGTTGCCGTCGGCGTACGCCGAGTCGCTCAGGTCGGTCATCCACTTGGACAGGAACGCCCGGGTGTCGCGCAGGTAGCTCGCGGTGGGGGCGAAGACGTTGATGTCGCCGGTCCAGCCGAGCCGCTCGTCGCGGGCGGGGTGTCGGTCGGGATCGAGACGAAGTTGCCGCGCTGGCCCCACGAGATGTTGCTGAGCAGCTGATTGAGCATGGAGCTCGACGTCTCCAGGTGTCCGGTGGCGGGCAGGTCCGAGCCCCACACCACGCCGGTGACGTCGCCGGCCATCGGCGGCGTGCTCGCCCCGGTGATCTCGACGTAGCGGAAGCCGTGCTGGGTCAGCGCGGGCTCGTAGGTGATGGTCCCGGCGGCGCCGAACGTGTAGTAGTCGGTCACCTTCGCGGCCCGGAGGTTGGCGGTGTACAGCGTGCCGTCGGGGTTGAGCACCTCGCCGTAGCGCACGTTCACCGTGGTGCCGGCCTGCCCGGTCAGCACCATCCGGGCCACGCCCACCATGTTCTGGCCGAGGTCGTAGACGAAGGTGCCCGGCGTGGGCTCGGTGCGTTCGACGACGTCGAGCTCCTCGGTCGTGCGGACCGGCTCGTCGGGCTGCGGTACGACGAGGTCGGTCGCCGAGGGCCGGACGACGGCGGCGGCCCAGCCGCTGTCGTCGTACCCGGGCTGGTCCCAGCCGGGCTGGGCCTGGCGGGCGTCGAAGGTCTCGCCGTCGATGTTGTCGGCCGCGGCGTAGGGACCGCTGTGCGTGGTCCAGTCGTCACCGGTGTCGACCCACTGGCTGGTGCCGTCGGTGTAGTCGACGCGCAGGCGGGCGAGCAGGGACAGCTGGTTGCCGTAGACGCCGGGCCCCCACATGCCGACCTTGCCGGCCCACCAGCCCCTGCCGAGCGTGGCGCCGAGGCCGTTGCTGCCGTCGCGGACCTGGTCGGTGACGTCATAGGTCTGGTGCTGGAACCGGGTGTTGTAGTCGGTCCAGCCGGGTGCGAGGTGCTGGTCGCCGACGGCCTCGCCGTTGAGGGTCAGCTCGTAGATCCCCGCGCGGTGGCGTAGATCCGCGCCCGCTCGACGGTCTTGCCGGCCTCGGTGGCGAAGTCGGTGCGCAGCAGCGGCAGGTTGTCGTCGGGCGAGTGCCACAGGAACTCCTGGTTCCCCTTGACCTCGAGGCCGCCGGCCACCAGGGAGCCGCCGTTGAACGGGTTGCCGTCGGAGAAGTCGGTGTCGAGCAGCACGTCGCCGTTCTCGGCCTGGACGTGCACGGCGTGGACGGTGAACGCCTCGGTGCCCTCGGTGGCGACCGAGGTCCGGAAGCCGACGAAGCCCTTGGCGAAGTCCGTCCTCGTGCGGGTGTCGATCTGCTCGCCGTCGATCGAGGTGGTGATCGTGTCGCCGTCGACGGTCACGCTCATCCGGTGCTGACCGGTCCTCAGCTCGTCGGCCGTGATGATCGAGCTGATGTCGACGTCCCCGAGCGACGCGTAGCTGCCGTTGATCTTGGTGTGCGGCCGGAAGAGGGCCTGGTCGCCCACGGCCTTGACCTGCCACATGTAGCCGTTGTTGGTGTTCGCGCTGCGGACCATGGCGGCGAAGACGAGGTTGTCGAGGGTGAAGTCGAAGTCCGCGGTGTAGTCGGTCCACCTGTTGACCTCGGAGTCGGCCGGCGCGCCGACCCACTCCGCGTCGCCCCAGTCGGCCGCGTCCAGCAGCCCGGTCTCGAACCAGGACGGGTCGCTCCACCCGCTCGCCTGCCCGCCGCCGTCCCAGACCCGGACCCGCCACGAGTACCGGGTCTGCGCGTCGAGCGCCGGCCCGCCGTAGGCGATGTTGAGCTGCTCAGCGGACTGCACCTGGCCCGACGACCAGACCACGGCGCCGCCGTCGGCCTCGGCGACCTCGAGCTCGTACGCCGACTGGACGGCCCCGCGGGCCTCGGACGTCGACCTCCAGCCGAACACGAGGCCGTCCGCGCCGATGCCGAGCGGCGTCGTCCGTCCGTTGGTCTGCAGCCCGGTGACGGCGAGGCCCTCTCCGGCGGCCGCTGCCGCCGCGGCCGGTGCCGGGGCGAGGCCCGTCAGGGTCCCTCCCGTCAGCATGCCGAGGGCCAGGGTGGCGGCCGCGACCGTCGAGGTCAGGTACCGACGGGGTGACTGCATCAGGGGGCCTCCTAGTTGAAACGTTGCAACGAAAACTAGGAGGAAGTGACGAGCGCCACAAGACGAGTGACCGGATCCGGCCAGGGCGACGCTCCTCTTCGACGAATGGCAGCTGGAACCGGCGATCTGGAGCCATGCCCGCCGCGAGGTCGACGATCGCCACACCAGGGGGAGCTCATCCTGACCGGCTCGGCCAGACCGCGTGACGATGCCACACACCACTCCGGCGCAGGGAGAGTCGGTGTTCTCGGGATGCGGCCCCTGAGCCTGTTCGAGTCAGGCCGCTCGAACGGCCAGATGTCGCCGACCGCCCTCCTCGGAGGGGAGGGGCAGAGACGTCCCTGCGACGGGACACAGGCGGAACCCGCGCAACCTCAGGAGGCTTCTCTCGTCGCTCGCCCGCAACCTCGGACAAGCGAAGCGAACCGAGCTGACCGACGTCGACAGAGATCGTCAGCCTTGGCCGTGAGCCATCCCGCCGATCGGCTCAGATCAGGCCGGCGCGCACGGCGTGCACGACGACCTCGATCGAGGAGTCAACGCCCAGCTCGTCGGCGACGGTGCGCAGCCGTCGGCGCACGGTGCGGTCCGAGAGGCCGATCTTGCGGCCGATGGCGTCGATGGTGAGCCCCTGGGCGAGCAGGCCGAGGATCTCGAGGTCGAGGCCCGTGGGCGTCCATCCCTCGTCCTTGCCGGCGACCCGCCGCTCGTGGACCACGGTCATCCGACTCGCCGCTCGGCCGCCGCCCAGTCGGTGCCGTCGCGCGGCTCGAACCGGCGGACGTCGTACGAGCGCCGGACGAGGTCGCGCATCGCCGACAGGTCCGGGAGGTCGGCGCCGAGGGCGCGGCCCTGGACGAGGACGTTGCCGAGGGCGGCCGCCTCGACCGGGCCGGCGAGGACCGGCAGGCCGCAGGCGTCGGCGGTGAGCTGGCAGAGGAGCTCGTTCTGCGAGCCGCCGCCGACGACGTGGACGACCTCGGGCGAGGTCCCGGCGAGGGTGGCGGCCGTGCGGACGTGGCGGCGGTAGGCGACGGCGAGGCTGTCGACGATGCAGCGGGTGATCGCGACCGGGGAGTGCGGGACTGTCTCGCCGGCTTCCGCGGCCAGCGCGGCGATCCGCTCGGGCATCGGGTCGGCGGCCGTGCTCGGGGCGAGCAGTCGTGGGTCGTTGATGTCGACGACCGTGCGGAGCGGCGCGAACTCCGCCGCGGCGGCGATCAGCGAGCGCAGC
Organism: Nocardioides humi; assembly: GCF_006494775.1. NCBI lineage: Bacteria > Bacillati > Actinomycetota > Actinomycetes > Propionibacteriales > Nocardioidaceae > Nocardioides > Nocardioides humi. Next base: position 2,438,063 of record NZ_CP041146.1, read on the forward strand.
TCGACGTCGGCGTAGCGGCGCTCGCTCCACGACCGCAGCGACTCCGAGAGGACCCACAGGCCCATCACGTTCTTGAGGAAGCGCACGGTGCCGTCGACGCCCAGCTCGTTGGTGAAGTCGGCCTCGCGCGCGGCCTCGGTGAGCACGGGGGCGTCCAGCTCCAGGCCGACCAGCGACCAGGTGCCGGAGGAGATGTAGGCGAAGTCGCCGCCGCTCGCGGGCACGCCGACGACGGCCGAGGCGGTGTCGTGCGAGCCCACCGCCACCACGGGTACGTCGGCGCCGACGCCGACCTCGCGGGCGACCTCGGGCAGCAGGGGGCCGAGCAGGGAGCCCGGGTCGCGCAGGGGCGGCAGGATCCCCCACGGGAGGCCGAGGTCGCGGCACAGGTCGACCGCCCAGGCGCCGGCGCGGACGTCGTACAGCTGGGTGGTGGAGGCGTTGGTGCGCTCCGCGCCGACGGCGCCGGTGAGCCAGTACCCGAGCAGGTCCGGCAGCAGCAACAGGGTCTCGGCGGACTCCAGCGCGGCGGTGCCGCGGGCGGCGACCAGCTGGTAGAGCGTGTTGAACGGCAGCTGCTGGATGCCGGTGGTGGCATAGAGCGCGGGCGCGCCGATCTCGGCGACCACCTTCTCGGCGATCCCGTCGACTCGCGCGTCGCGGTGGCTGAAGACCTGGCCGAGGAGCAGGCCGTCGCGGTCGAGCAGCCCGTAGTCGATCGCCCAGGAGTCGATGCCGATGCCGTGCAGCGGGCCGGTGCGGGCGACCTCGCGGATGCCGGCCAGGGTCTCGCGGTGGATGCCGAGGACGTCCCAGAACAGCGACCCCCGGGCCCGCACCGCCCGTTGGGGAAGCGGTGCAGCTCGTTGATCTCGACCCGGTCGGCGCCGATCCGGCCGGACATCACCCGGCCGGACGTGGCGCCGAGGTCGACCGCGGCGACCCGCACCGTCATCGCAGGAACGCTGCGGCCACCCCGGCGTCGACCGGGATGTGCAGGCCGGTGGTGTGGGTCAGCTCCGGGCCGCAGAGCACGAACACCGCGTTGGCGATGTGGTCGGGCAGCACCTCGCGCTTGAGGATCGTGCGCTGGGCGTAGAACTTCCCGAGGTCCTTCTCCTCGACGCCGTAGACGGCGGCGCGGTTGGCGCCCCAGCCGCTGGCGAAGATGCCGGAGCCCTGGACGACGCCGTCGGGGTTCACGCCGTTGACCTTGATGCCGTGCTCGCCGAGCTCGGCCGCCAACAGCCGGACCTGGTGGGCCTGGTCGGCCTTCGCGGCGCCGTACGCGACGTTGTTGGGCCCGGCGAAGATCGAGTTCTTGCTGGAGATGTAGACGATGTCGCCGCCCATCCGCTGCTCGATCATCACCTTCGCGGTCGCCTGGGCGACGAGGAAGGAGCCCTTGGCCATCACGTCGTGCTGGAGGTCCCAGTCCTGCTCGGTGGTCTCCAGCAGCGAGCGGGACAGCGAGAGGCCGGCGTTGTTGACGACCAGGTCCACGCCGCCGAAGGCGAGCACCGCGGCATCGACAGCCGCCTGCACGGCCTCGGCACTCGACACGTCGACCCGGACGCCGACGGCGACGTCGCTGCCGCCTAGCTCCACGGCCGCCTCCTGCGCCCTCTCCAGCGACAGGTCGGCGATCACGACGCAGGCACCCTCGGCGGCGAGCTTGGCCGCGGTGGCCCTGCCGATGCCGGAGGCGGCGCCGGTGACGAGCGCGACCCGCGTGGCGAGCGGCTTCGGCTTCGGCATCCGCTGGAGCTTGGCCTCCTCGAGCGCCCAGTACTCGATGCGGAACTTCTCCGCCTCGTCGATCGGGGCGTACGTCGACAGGCCCTCCGCGCCGCGCATCACGTTGATCGCGTTGACGTAGAACTCACCGGCCACGCGGGCGGTCTGCTTGTCCTTGCCGAAGCTGAACATGCCGACGCCCGGCACCAGCACGATGAGCGGGTCCTTGCCGCGGATGGCCGGCGACTCGGGGGTGGCGTGCCGGTCGTAGTACGCCTGGTAGTCCTCGCGGTACGCCGCGGCCAGCTCGTGCAGCCGGGCGATGCTGTCCTCGACCGAGGCGCTCGGGGGGAGGTCGAGGACGAGCGGCTTCACCTTGGTGCGCAGGAAGTGGTCCGGGCAGGAGGTGCCGAGCGCAGCGAGCCGCGGGTGCTCCGAGGAGGCGAGGAAGTCCAGCACCACGTCGGTGTCCGTGAAGTGGCCGACCATCGGCCGGTCGGCGCTCGCGATGCCGCGGACGGTGGGGGCCAGCGCCGCGGCCCGCGCGCGGCGCTGGGCGTCCGGCAGGGCGGCGTACCCGTCGAGGGCGGGGCCGAAGGGCTCGGCCTTGCTGTGCTCGGCGATGTAGGCGGCGGCGGTGTCGATGATCCACAGCGAGTTGGCCTCGGCCTCCTCGCTGGTGTCGCCCCACGCGGTGATGCCGTGGCCGCCGAGGATGCAGCCGATCGACTGCGGGTTCTGCGCCTTGATCCCGGCGATGTCGAGGCCGAGCTGGAAGCCGGGCCGGCGCCACGGGACCCAGACGACCCTGTCGCCGTAGATCTCCTTGGTCAGCGCCTCGCCGTCGGCGGCGGTCGCGATGGCGATGCCGGAGTCGGGGTGCAGGTGGTCGACGTGCGCGGCGTCGACGAGACCGTGCATGGCGGTGTCGATCGACGGGGCGGCGCCGCCCTTGCCGTGCAGGCAGTAGTCGAACGCGGCGACCATCTCGTCCTCGCGCTCGATGCCCGGGTAGACGTCGACCAGGCTGCGCATCCGGTCGAGACGGAGCACGGCGAGGCCGGACTCGGTCAGGGTGCCGAGGTCGCCGCCGGAGCCCTTGACCCAGACCAGCTCGACGGGCTCGCCGGTGACCGGGTCGGTCTCGGTGCCCTTCGCCGAGGTGTTGCCGCCCGCGTAGTTGGTGTTCTTGGGGTCGGCGCCGAGGCGGTTGGAGCGCGCGATCAGCGCGGCTGCTGCGGGATTCGTCATCGTCTCTCTCAGTTCCACGAAAGCTGGGTGCCGCCGACGCGGGCGGCCTCGATCTGCGCCTGGTAGCCGGACTCGGCGTACGCGCGCATCGGGTCGGCCGGCAGGCCGCGCTCCTCGCGCCAGGCGGCGAGGTCGGCGCGGACGTCGGTGTAGAAGGCGTCCATCAGCACGCCGTGCGCGCCGAGCACGTCGCCGGCGGACTGCGCGGCGTCGAGCGCCTCCCGGTCGACGAGCAGCGCGCGGGCAGTCATCTCCTGCACGTTGAGCACGGAGCGGATCTGCCCGGGGATCTTGTCCTCGATGTTGTGGCACTGGTCGAGCATGAACGCGACGTCGCTGTGCCCGTCGGGGTTGGCCGGGCCGTAGCCGCCGCCGCGGATCACCTCGAAGAGGATGCGGAACAGCTGGAACGGGTCGGCCGCGCCGACGATCAGGTCGTCGTCCGCGTAGAAGCGCGAGTTGAAGTCGAAGGAGCCGAGCCTCCCGAGCCGCAGCAGCTGCATCACGATGAACTCGATGTTCGTGCCCGGGGCGTGGTGGCCGGTGTCGAGGCAGACCATGGCCCGCTCGCCGAGGGCCGCGACCTGGGCGTACGACGTGCCCCAGTCCGGGACGTCGGTGTGGTAGAACGCCGGCTCGAAGAACTTGTACTCCAGCACCAGCCGCTGCTCCTCGCCGAGCCGGCCGTAGATCGTCGCGAGCGACTCGGCGAGCCGGTCCTGCCGGCCGCGCAGGTCGGTCTGGCCGGGGTAGTTGCTGCCGTCGGCGAGCCAGATCTTGAGGTCCCGGGAGCCGGTCGCGGCCATCACGTCGATGCACTCGAAGTGGTGGTCGATCGCCTTCTGCCGGACCTTCGGGTCGAGGTGGGCGAGCGAGCCCAGCTTGTAGTCGTCGTCCTGGAAGGTGTTGGAGTTGACCGTGCCGAGTCGCACGCCCTGCTCGACGGCGTACGACGCGAGCGCGGCGTAGTCGTCGACCTTGTCCCACGGGATGTGGAGGGCGACGGTCGGCGCGAGGCCGGTCAGCCGGTGCACCTGGGCAGCGTCGGCGATCTTCTCCTCGACGCTGCGCGGGGTCCCCGCGCTGCCGAAGACCTTGAAGCGGGTGCCGGAGTTGCCGAACGCCCACGAAGGGAGCTCGATGGCCTGGCCGTCGAGCTGGGCCGCGATGGCGGCGAAGTCGGTCATGATCAGTGGCTTTCTGCGCGAGCAGCGGTCAGTTGGTCGTCGAGGTGGAAGACCTCGCGGAGCAGGACGAATCCCTCGTCGGGTGCACCCTCGAGCTGGGTGAAGTACGACGCCATCTCGGCCTGCCAGCGGGCGTTGACCTCGGTGGCGGCCATGGCGGCCCGGGCGGCGGCGAGGTCGTCGGCCTCGACGTACCCGATCAGCAGGCCGTCCTCCCGCAGGAACAGGGAGTAGTTGCGCCAGCCCGTCTCCTCGAGCGCGGCGAGCATGTCCGGCCAGACGGCGCGGTGTCGCTCGGCGTACTCCTCCATCCGGTCGGGACGGACCTGGAGACTGAAGCAGTAGCGGGGCATGGGTCACCCTCCTCCCTGTTCCCGCGGTCGTGGCGGGTCCGGCGACTCAGAAGTGGAAGTCGTCGATGTTGTCGGCGTTGAAGCGGTACGGGTCGCCGAGCAGGACGGTGCTGTCCGCGCCGACGGTGAACTCGCCCAGGTCGCCGGCCTCGAAGGTGTCGCCCTCCGCACCGGTGATGTCGCCGTCGGCGAGCGCCTTGCCGGCGTACGCCGAGAGGTAGCCGAGCTCCTCGGGGTTCCAGAGCGCGAACTCGGCGACGGTGCCGTCCTTGACGTAGTCGCGCATCTGGTCCGGGGTGCCGAGGCCGGTCAGCGCGACCTTGCCCTTGGCCGACGACGTCGACAGGTAGCGGGCTGCGGCCGAGATGCCGACGGTGGTCGGCGAGATGATGCCCTTGAGGTTCGGGTGGTCGGCCAGCAGCGCCGCGGTCTTGTCGAACGAGGTCTGGTCGTCGTCGTCGCCGTAGACGGTGTCGACGAGCTTGATGTTCGGGTGGTTGGCCGCGAGGTCGGCCTTCATCAGGTCGATCCAGGCGTTCTGGTTCGTGGCGTTGGCGGCCGCCGACAGGATGGCGACCTCGCCCTCGTCGCCGATCTGCTCGGCGATGATGTCGATCTGGACCTTCGCGATGCCCTCGGCGGTGGCCTGGTTGATGAACAGGTCGCGGCACTCGGGGTCGGTGTCGGAGTCGAAGGTGACGACCTTGGTGCCGGCGTCGCGGGCGGCGTTGAGCGAGTCGCACAGCGCCGTCGGGTCGTTGGCCGAGACGATCAGGGCGCTGACGCCCTGCGCGGCCGCGGTGTCGATGTAGGAGACCTGCGCGTCGGGGCCGGCCGTGTCGGGACCCACCTCGGCGTAGGTGCCGCCGAACTCCTTGACGGCCTTCTCGCCGCCGGCGTCGCTGGTCTCGAAGTACGGGTTGCCGAGGTTCTTCGGCAGGAAGGTGACGGTGAGGCCGTCGCCGTCGCCCGAGCCGCCGCCGTCGTCGTCGCTGCCGCAGGCGGCCAGGCCCAGGGTGGCGACCAGCGCCAGTGCTGCACCCGCAGCGAACCGCTTGGTGTTGATCCTCATTGAGCTACCTTTCGGGTGTGGTCGCCGTTGACCGGCGTCTTCGGTGTGGCTGCGTCGGCCACGGCCCGCCGCGGAAGCAGAGCCCGGATGCGCGGCAGGAAGTTGGAGGCGATCACCGAGCCGACCAGCAGCAGGCCGATGATGATCTGGATGACCTCGGAGCCCTGCCCGTCGAGCTGGAGCGCCGAGTTGAGGACGGCGATGAGGAGCACGCCGGCGATGACGCCGTGCAGCGCGCCGCGGCCGCCGAAGATGGAGACGCCGCCGAGCAGCACGCCCGCGATCACCTTGAGCTCGAAGCCGGTGCCGGTGTCGGTGGCGACGGAGTTGGCCTTGAGGGCGACGTACACGCCGGCGAAGGCGGCCACGGCGCCGCTGAGCGTGAACAGGATCAGCTTGGTGCGGGCGACGTTGACGCCGGCGAAGTGGGCGGCCTCGTCGCTGAGCCCGATCTCGAAGATGCTGCGGCCGAAGCCGGTGAAGTGGAGCAGCAGGCCGAACACCACGGCCAGGACGACGATCGGGATGATGATGTTGGGGTACTGCGTGTCGCCGATCCGCTCGGTCGGCCAGCTGCGCCAGTCGCCGGGGAAGCCGGAGATCCGCTTGTCCTGGATCAGGCCCTGGGCCAGGCCGCGGTAGAGCGCCAGGCTGCCGATGGTCACCGCGAGCGAGGGCAGCCCGACGTACGCGACGAAGAAGCCGTTGAGCGCGCCGAGGGCGGCGCCGGCGGCGATCGCGACGAGGGCGGCCGTCGGCACGGACAGGTCGTGCTCGACCACGAGGACGCCGGTGATCGCCGCGCTCGCGCCGAGCGTGCTGGCGACCGACAGGTCGATCTCTCCGGTGACGATGATCAGCGTCATCGGCAGCGCCATCAGCAGGATCGGCGCGTACTCCTTGAGCAGGTTGTAGATCGTCAGCGGCCCGTCGAAGTACTGCACGTTGCCCATCGCGTAGACGAACACCACGACCAGGGCGAGGATCACCGCGGCCTCGCGGTTGAGGAGGAGCCGGGCCAGCAGGTTGCGGGAGTACGACGGGTAGGTGCGGGTCGCCCGCTCGGCCTGCGGGGCGTCGGGAGTCAGGGTGCTCATGCGTGGTCCCTCGCTTCCACGAGCTGGTGGGTGCGCCGGATGCTCAGCACGCGGTCGAGGACGATCGAGCCGATGATCAGCGCACCGACGACGGCGCCCTGCCAGAACTCGCTGATGCCCAGGATGGGGAGCGCGCGGTTGATGGTGACGAGGAGGAAGGCGCCGATCGCGGCGCCCCAGACGGTGCCGCTGCCGCCGAAGATCGCCACGCCGCCGATGACGACGGCCGCGACGGCCTGCAGCTCGATGCCGGACCCGGTGCCGGAGAAGGCGGTGGCGTAGCGGGCGGCGGAGAAGACGCCGGCCAGTCCCGCCAGGGCGCCGCAGAGGACGAAGGCGCCGAACACCCGGCGGGTGGCGGGCAGGCCGTAGAGGTCGGCGGCGTCGGGGTCGGACCCGATGGCGTAGAGCTCGCGGCCGCCCCGGGCGGTGTGGAGGTAGTAGCCGACGGCGGCCACCACGACGAGCGCGATGATCGTGAGCACCGGGATGGTCAGCACCTGCTGCGTGCCGAGCCTCTCGAAGTGCGCCGGGTAGTCCTGGGCGTTCATCCGCTTGCTGCCGACCTCGTGGGTGAGCGCGCCGCGCAGGACGTACATCGTGCCGAGCGTGATCACCAGGGCCGGCACCTTGAACAGCGCGACCAGCAGCCCGTTGACCGCGCCGATCGCCGCGCCGACCGCGAGGCCGGCGAGGAACACCACGATCACGGACGTGTCGGGGTTCGCGACGAAGATCTTGCCGGTGACGTATGCCGTGATGCCGAGCGTCGAGCCGACCGAGAGGTCGACATTGCGGGTCACCACCACGACCATCTGGCCGACGGCGAGGAGCAGCAGGATCGACGGCGCCAGCAGGGTGTCGCGCCAGCCGTCGGCGCTCAGCACGAACGAGTTGCGCCGGGCCGTGGCGACCAGGATCAGCAGCGCGAGCACGATGACGATCGCGAGCTCGCGGGAGTGGAGCAGGGTGTGGACGGCGCGGGCGGCCGGGCTCTGCCGCGACGGGGCCAGCGTGGAGGTGCTCATGCTGCGGGCTCCTTCGTCGCGCCGTCGGCGGACCGGGTGGCGGCGGCCATGACGTTCTCGGGGGTGGCCTCGTCGCGCGCGATGTCGGCGGTGATCCGGCCCTCGCAGACGACGAGCACCCGGTCGGCCATGCCGAGGACCTCGGGGAGCTCGGAGGAGATCATCAGGATCGCCAGGCCCTGGCCGGCGAGGTCGGACAGCAGCCGGTGGACCTCGGCCTTGGTGCCGACGTCGATGCCGCGGGTCGGCTCGTCGATGATGAGGAGCCGCGGGTCGGTCGCGAGCCACTTGGCGATGACGACCTTCTGCTGGTTGCCGCCACTCATCGTGGCGGCGCGCATGTCGAGGGCGCTGGTCTTGACCTGGAGCGTCGCGGCCCAGGGGCCGGCCGCCCGGTTCTCGGCGCGTGCGGTGAGCAGGCCGGCGCGGCTGAGGCCGCCGCGGATGACGGAGGCGATATTGCGGGCGACCGAGCCCTCGATGACCAGGCCCTGGTGGCGGCGGTCCTCGGGGACGAAGGCCATGCCGGCGCGGATCGCCCGGCGGGGGCTGCCCTTCGGGATCGCCCGGCCGCCGAGGGTGACCCGCCCCTCGTCGTACCCGTCGACGCCGAAGACGGCCCGGGCGATCTCGCTGCGGCCGGCGCCGACCAGCCCGGCGAGGCCGACGATCTCGCCGGCGCGGACCTGGAAGGAGACGTCGTGGAACTCGCCGGTCGAGCTGAGCCCCTCGACGTCGAGGACCACGTCGCCGACGGGCGCGGGGGTCTTCGGGAAGAGCTCGGCGACCTCGCGGCCGACCATCCTCGCGACGATCTCGGACTCGGTGGTCTCGGCGACGCGGGCGGTGGAGACGTAGGCGCCGTCGCGCATCACGGTGACGGTGTCGCACAGGTCGAAGACCTCGTCGAAGCGGTGGGAGATGAAGACCAGGGCGCGGCCCTCGTCGCGCAGGCTCCGGGCGACGGCGAACAGCCGGGCGACCTCGTTGCCGCTGAGCGCCGCGGTGGGCTCGTCCATCACGAGCAGCTTCGCGTCGAGCGAGATGGCCTTGGCGATCTCGATGAGCTGCTGGTCGGCGATGGACAGGCCGTTGGCGACCCGGCGGGGGTCGATGCTCACGCCGAGGCGGGCGAAGAGGGCGTGCGACTCGTCGTACATCCGGGTCCGGTCGATGCGCCGGCCGCGGCCGAGCGGGTGGCGGCCCATGAAGATGTTCTCGGCCACCGAGAGGTCGGGGAAGAGGGTGGGCTCCTGGTAGATGACGGCGACGCCCGCGGCCTTGGACTCGGCGGTCGAGCCGAAGTCGACCGGCTCGCCGAGGAGGCGGAACTCGCCGGCGTCGCGGCGATGCACGCCCGCGACGATCTTGACCAGCGTGGACTTGCCCGCGCCGTTCTCGCCGACCAGCGCGTGGATCGAGCCCGGCAGCACCTCGAGGGTCCCCGAGCGCAGCGCGGCGACGGCGCCGAACGACTTGGCGACATCACGCAGCTCGAGGGTCGGCGCGGGGCGCTCCTCGTGGTCGGACATCTCACTCCTCTTGCTCGACATCTGCCGATTGAAAGGTTTCAATAGCGGATGCCAGGGACATTAGGTGACTGCCGTCACAGGCGTCAAGATGTCTCCCGCAACTTTCTTGAAACGAATCAAGAGCTCGGGCGAAGGGCGCCCGAGGTCCTAAGGTGAGCCCACCAGACAGGAGGGAACCGTGACCACGAGCGAGGTGCACCGGCCCGGTGACACGGCGCGCAGCGTGTCCGTGAAGGACGTCGCGTCGGCCGCCGGCGTCTCGGTCGGCACGGTCTCCAACGTCCTCAACCGGCCCGAGAAGGTCTCCCCCGCCACCCTCGAGCACGTCCAGCAGGTCATCGAGCAGCTCGGCTTCGTCCGCAACGACGCCGCCCGCCAGCTCCGGGCCGGCACGAACCGCGCGATCGGCATGGTCGTGCTCGACGTGCGCAACCCGTTCTTCACCGACGTCGCCCGCGGCGTCGAGCTGCGGCTCGCCGAGCACCGGCGGCCCCTCATCCTCGGCAGCTCCGGCCAGGACGCGGACCGCGAGTCGACGTACCTCGACCTCTTCGAGGAGCAGCGGGTCAGCGGCCTGCTCATCTCCCCCGTCGGCAAGGTGCTGCCCCGCCTGCGGCGGCTGCGGGAGCGCGGCACCGCCGTCGTCGTCGTCGACCGTCGCACGGGCAGCCGGGAGTTCTCCTCCGTCGCCGTCGACGACCTGCGCGGCGGCCGGTTGGCGGCCGCCCACCTGCTGGAGTCCGGGCGCCGCCGGATCGCGTTCCTCGGCGGCCCCCGCGGCCTGACCCAGGTCAAGCACCGTCTCCGCGGGGCGCAGGAGGCCGTCGACGGCGTCACCGGCGCGCGGCTGCGGTTCGTCGAGACCGCCACCATGGACGCCTCCGCCGGGCGGCAGGGCGCCGAGGAGCTGCTCGCCGGCTCCGCCCGGCCCGACGCGATCTTCGCCGCCAACGACCTCATCGCCCTCGGCGTGCTCCAGGCCCTCACCCTCGCCGGCGTCCGGGTCCCCGACGACGTCGCCATCCTCGGGTACGACGACATCGACTTCGCCGCCTCCGCCGCGATCCCGCTCAGCTCGATCCGGCAGCCGCGCGCCGAGATGGGCGAGGTCGCCACCGACCTGCTCCTCGCCACCATCGAGGACCCGCGCAGCCAGGTGCGCGACATCGTGCTCGAGCCGGAGCTCGTCGTACGCCGCTCGACGGAGGGGTGACACCCCAGTCCCCGGCTCTCGGGTCGCCGGCGACATGAGACGACCTTGGGACTGCCGAACACTGTCCAGCGAACACCCGCCGTCCTACGGTCGCAGCACCGGGGGACGTCACGCGACAGGCCGCCACGCGGCCGGACAGGAGCAACAATGGGACTCTTCAACAAGGCGAAGGACGCCATCAACGCCGCGCAGCAGCAGGCTGCCGCGGCCCAGGCCGCTGCCGCGCAGGCGGCTGCGGCGCAGGCGGGTCAGGCGGGCCAGCCCGGCTCTGTGCACGTCGAGGGCGCCGGCTCGATCGACCCGGCCGTGTTCGGCGGCCCCTCCACCCGCTCGGTCGCCGAGGACGACCCGATCTG